>JAVBTE010000036.1:0-42646 GCA_031556335.1 Eubacteriales bacterium
TCTGAATGCCTTTCTGGATCGCGTCCCGGGGGCTGCCAATGCTGACTTTTTCACCGTCCAGAAAGATGTCTCCGCTGTCCGGCCTATACATGCCATACAAAATTTTCATCAGCGTGGTCTTGCCCGCGCCGTTTTCACCAAGCACGCATAAGACCTCGCCCTCGCGGCAATCGAAGTCCACGTTTTGGTTTGCCTGGTTTTCTCCAAAGGCCTTGGAAACATCACGCATTTCTACGATGTTTTTCATGGTTGTCCCCCTTATGAAGAAGGCGGGGAAGAACGCAGGCGTTCCTCCCCGCCACAGACCGCCGCCAAGCTTGTTTGGCGGCGGGATGAGGGCCTTCTCCTTACTCGAAGCTGCCCACCTGGGCCAGATAGGCTTCTACCTCTTCCGGCTCGGAAGGAATCACCACCTTGGCCTCCACCAGGAAGGCCTTGATCTGCTCCAGCTTTTGAAGGACGCTCTCCGGGGTTGTCACATTGCTGTCGTCCATGGTCAGCTGGGCGGCGCTGGCGTTCTCTTTCATGGCGATCTGCGTATCTCCGCCATTGAATTCGCCCTTGAGGGCCGCCTGCGCGGTTTCCATCACGATGGCGTCAATGCCCCGCACGCCGCTGGCCAGGATGTTGTCCGGCGCGATGGTGTTCTGGTTTCCGTCATAGCCGATGGCATACAGGCTGCTGTTTTTGGCCGCTTCCAGCACGCCCATGCCGCTGCCGCCAGCCGCCTGGAACACAATGCTGGCGCCCTTGTTATACATGTCCTTGGTCAGCTCGCTGCCGGTGCCGGGATCGTTCCACGCGCCCACAAAGGATTTCAGCACCGTCACATCCGGGTTGACGTACTTGGCGCCGCACTCGTAGGCAGCCATGATGCCGCGGATGATGGGAATGTCCATGCCGCCCACGATGCCGATGGTGTTCTTGCCCTGGGAATTGGGCAGGCCACCCTCTTTTTCCATCAGGCCCACGTACGCCCCCACCAGGAACGCGCAGTCCTCCTGGCTGATGACCACGGATTTGATGTTCTCCACGCCGCACAGGCCGTCAATCAGCATGAAGCCCTGTTCGGGATAATCGGCGGCCACCTTGGAGATGGAGTCCACCATATCGCCGCCCATGCCCACGATCAGCGCGTATTCGCCGGTGTCGGCAAAGTTCCGCAGAATGCCTTCCATTTCGGCAATGGACGTGGGCTCGGCCACGTCGCAGGGTACGCCGGACGCGATCAGCGCCTGAATGCCTTTATGTCCAAGATCGTTGAATGATTTGTCGCCCAGGCCGCCCGTGCCCGTTACATACGCGATCTTGGTTCCCACTGCCGACGTCGCCAAAGCGCCGCCAAAAGCACCAAAAACCATCACCAGGGCCAGTACCAGAACCAGTAGACGTTTCATACCCAAGTCTCCTTTCATTTTCCCCAGAACGATTTGATTTCATCGAAGACAGATAACGATCTATATCCACTTGGCCACGGCAAACCGCATCCATGGCCATGTGATATACTTGTTTGCGCCGTTTACAGGAACGCGTCCTTCAGGGCCGTTTGGCACCAGCAGCCGCTGCCCTCGTCCAGCAGTTCCACAGCCTTGGCCAGAATGGTCTGCACATTGTCAAACAGGCTTGCCATGGCGGTTTTCAGCTCGGTGGCGCTTACATGCTCGTCCTCCATGCCCGCCGCCATGTTGGAGACGATGCCCAGCGCCGCGTAGCAGATTTCCGCCTCCCGCGCCAGCGTCACCTCGGGGTAATTGGTCTGGGCCACAAGGTCCGCGCCGAAACCCCGCAGCATTTTGATCTCCGCGTCGGTTTCAAAGCGGGGGCCCTCCAGGCAGCAATAGGTGGCCCCGGTGCGCACGGTGTTGCCTGTTTGCCGCCCCGCCTCCATCACCACCGCCGACAGCCGTTCGCAGTAGGGGTGGGTCAGGTCCACATGGGCGATCTTTTTTTCCATGCCCTCATCGCTTTCATAAAAAGAAGCGGGGCGGTTTTTGGTAAACTCAATAAACTGGCTCAGCATCACGTAGCTGCCGGCGGGGTAGGCGGGGTTTAAGGAGCCGCTGCAGGCAGTGGCAATCAGCTGCTTCACGCCCAGCGCCTTCATGGCCGCGATGTTGGCCCGAAAATTGATGCGGCCCGGCGAAATGGAGTGATGCTCGCCGTGGCGCGTCAAAAAGGCGACACGCTTGCCGGACAGCTCCCCTACGTTGACCACCACCGGGCCATAGGGGGTGGAAACCGTTTGTTTTTGAACATTTTGCACGCCGGGAAGGTTATACACGCCGGTGCCGCCTATGATTCCGATCCGAATTGCCTGGTCTGACATAAATGTCCCCTTTCCGCATCACGCTTCGCTTCTCGATGGAACGTCGTTTGCTTAACAGTCCTGATAGATCAACGGCCCGGTGCGGCTTTCGATCATCTCGGCAAACGTTGGATATTGCGCCTTGAGCAAAGCCGCGTCCCCATGTTCGTAGTCGCCAGGGGCAAAGCCGGGGCTCATGGTGGTGCCCATCAGGGCGTACCCTTCGCTGCCCATCAGCCGGCTGCCCTGCCAGCATCCTGCCGGGGCCACCGCCTGGGGCTGCTGCCCGGCCAGCACATCCGGCCCTAGCACGATGCGCTCGCCATGGCCATCCGGAAACAGGAGCAGCAATTCCACCGGCTCTCCGGCATAAAAATGATATACCTCGTCTGTGGGCAGGCGGTGCATATGGGAAAACGCCTGGCCGGAAAGCATAAAATAGATGGCGCTGCCCATGTTTTTTTCCCCCGCCATGGCCTTGGACCGCCAGGTGGAGCGGAACACGCCCCCCTCCACTTCAATGGGCGTCAGTTCCAGCTTTTCAATGATCTGCCGGGCGGTGCTTTTTTCATTCATGTAGTTTCCTCCTTCCCGTGGGACTTTCAAGGGTTCGCGTCAAACCCCGACCCAAGCGCCGTCTTGCCCGGCACTTGCAAAAATGGCGTCGCAGATCTGCGCGATTTGCGCCCCCTGGGCAAAATCCGGCAAGATCGAGCCCTCTCGCACGCCCCGCAACTGCGTATAAAACGCTTCGATCAGCAACCGGAAGCTATCCGCAAACCCGTTGTCGCCAAAGGCAAAAAGCTCGCTGTTCACGCCCTGGCCCTTTGCGGCGCTGTGCAAAACGCCGATCTCCTCGCTGTTCCACCAAAGGCTGCGGCTTTGCCCCACCACCTCCATCGACAGCCGGTTGGCCCGGCCATGGGCCACCTCGCAGAACACCGCGTTGGCCAGCAGGCCCCCGTCGAATTCAGCCGTCAGCAGCACGCTGTCCTCCGATGTCACATGCAGCGGCGTCCGGCCTGGGCCATCCTCTGGATACATGAGGCCCTCGCGCACGTAGCGGGTCGGGTTGTGGCACAGGAAGCGGGCGCTGACCCGCCGCACCTGCCGGCCGCTGATATACTGGGCCAGATCGATCCAATGGGAGCCGATCTCCGTCACCGCGCGCATGGGCCCCGCCAGCTTTTCATTGTAACGCCAGTCGCAATGGGCGGGAAACGCGTGAAATTCCTGCAAATAGCTGCCATGGATCAGTTGAACAGGCCCGAAATCGGCGCTTTTGACCAATTCCGCCCCACGACGGCAGGCCATATGATAGCGAACATTAAAATTAACGGCTGTATGCAGGCCCTTTGCTTTGGCAACCGCCGCAAGCTTGGCGGCCTCCCTGCCCGTGAGGCAAAGGGGCTTTTCGCACAGCACATGCTTGCCATGCTCCAGGGCCTCCAGCGCCATCTCAAAATGCAGCGCGGGCGGCGTACAAATATGAACCGCGTCGATCTCCCCGTCCCACAGCAGCGCCGGGTCCGTCCCCGCCCGCTCCGCGTTCCAGCGTTGTCCAAAGGCGGCGGCCTTGGCGGCATCCCTGTCCACCACGGCGGCAAGCGTTACCCCCGCCAGCGCCAACGACTGCGCGTGGGTGGCCGCCACGCCTCCGGTCCCCCAAATACCAGCTTTCACGCATGCCCCTCCTTGTTGATGATCGGTATTTTCCGTGCTACACCCTGTGCAGCATAACTCCCTTTTCGGCGCATTTTTCCAACAGCTGTTGCTGGGAGCGCGTCAAATCGATGCTGCCATCCACGATGATATTTTCCATGTCCTCCAGGCCACATACGCGGTAAAAGGCCTCGGTATTGAATTTGGTATGGTCAAACAGAAAGAAGGTCTGCTTTGCGCTGCGCATAAGCACCTTCTTTCCCTCCCCCACCGCCGTCGTCGCATCCGACGCTCCCGAGCGCGCATTCAGCGCCTTGGAGGACAGGAACGCCTTGTCCACCAGATACCTTCCCATCATCTCTTCCATATCCTTCCCCGAAAGGGACAGGGAGCTTTTTTGCAAAAGGCCCCCCAGCAGAATCACCTGGGCCTTCTCGTTGGCGGCCAGCGCGGTGGCCACGCTGACGTGGTTGGTAATGACCGTGACCGCCACATTCAGGTAGGGCAGCATGGCATAGGTGGTGCTGGAGGAATCGATGGCGATGGCGTCGCCGTCCTTTACCAGGCTTGCGGCATAGCGACCCAGTTTGTACTTCTCCTCCGCCTGGTCCTTCAGCCGGCTTTCCAGCGGCGGTTCGTACATTCTTTGTGTGGCAAGCTTTGCCCCGCCATGAACCCGCACCAAAAAGTTCTTCTCCTCCAGCCTGTCCAGATCGCGCCGCACGGTCATATCGGAAACAGACAGCATATCGCTGAGCTGGGAGATATCCGCATAGTTATGGCTTCTGAGGTATTCAGTGATAATCCTGGTACGCTCGTCTACATTCACCGCAGCATCAACTCCCGCAAGGATTTTGGAAGGGAAGGCACTTGCAGTTGTCCGTTTTTGGCCAGGGTTTTGACGCAAAGCAGCATTGCTGATGGCGTCCTCTATCATCCACCCGCCAAGCCGTGCTCCTTGCCGGCTTGAAATTCCTAACATTTTTTGTTAACTAACTAACTTTTCAAGGCCATCATAGCACTCTTTTTGGGAGATTTCAAGACAATTTTGCTTTCCAGCGTAAAAATTTATCCTTTTTTCGCTTTTCTGTTAGATTTTTTGATTGATTCAAACATTTTGATTATAAGGGTGGTTTTTTGGGGGTAATTGGGGGGATTCACGGGATTATTTCGCTTTTGCCGCAAAGAAAAAAGCCCTGCAAGGGTTATCTTGCAAGGCTTTTTGGCGGAGAAGGAGGGATTTGAACCCTCGCTGCACTTTCGCACACTACTCCCTTAGCAGGGGAGCCCCTTCGGCCACTTGGGTACTTCTCCAAAGCAGTCGGTTCCCGTACCGGATCTATTCCCTTGCTTTCCCATGAAAGCTGGCGGAGAGAGAGGGATTCGAACCCCCGGTACCTTTCGGTATCACTGGTTTTCAAGACCAGCGCCATCAACCGCTCGGCCATCTCTCCATCGGCCTCGGCTGCGCTTTGCTTGGTCGAGGTAAGTGGAACCAGCGAAAAATAGTATATCAGGTATTGCCCTGTGCGTCAACTGTTTCTTTCGCGTACCAAATCCTTTTGCCCGAGTTTTTTCTGCGGTGGCCCGAGCTTTTTCTGCATTCTTTCGCATACCAAACCTTTTTGCCCCTTTCCCCTCCCGGGCTCCGTCCCGGAAGGGGAAAGTCACACAGCCCGCACCCTGCAATCTTACAATATATACCGCCTGGTATCCATCGTGACCTCATCCTTGCCCAGGTGTTCCATCACATATTCTCCGTTGATGTTCAGGTATACATTGGGCATTTCTTCCCCGCCTGCGTTGAAGGAGATGTCCTCCAGCAGCTTTTCAAACACCGCGTGCAGGCGGCGGGCGCCGATGTCCTCCTTGGTTTCGTTCAGCACATAGGCCGCGCCGGCAATGGCGTCGATGGCGGAATCCTCAAAGGACAAAAATACCTTGTCGACCGCCAAAAGCGCCTCGTACTGACGGGTCAGCGCGTTTTCGGGCTGGATCAGAATGGCCTTGAAGTCCTCCCGGGTGAGGCTTTTCAGGGTGACGTGAACGGGAAAACGGCCTTGCAGCTCCGGAATCAGGTCCGTTACCTTGGCCACGTGAAAGGCGCCCGCCGCGATGAACAGCATAAAATCCGTGCGCACCGCGCCATACTTGGTGTTCACGGTGGAGCCCTCCACGATGGGCAAAATATCCCGCTGCACGCCCTCCCGGCTCACGTCCGGGCCATGCCCGCCGCTGGAACGACCGGCCACCTTGTCGATTTCATCAATGAACACAATGCCGTGCTGCTCGGCCCGGCGAATGGCTTCCTCCCGCACCGCGTCCTCGTCGATCAGCTTGGCGGATTCCTCCTCCAGCAAAATCTTCCGGGCTTCCTTGGCCTTCACCCGACGAATCTTGGTTTTCTTGGGCATCATGCCGCCCATCATGTCGCCGATGCTGATGGAGTTGCCGCCCACTTCCAACTGCGGCATGGTTTCCTCCACCTCGATCTCGATCTCCCGCTCCTCCAGCGCGCCGCTTTGCAGCTGGGCCCGCACGTCATTGCGGCGAACGGCCAGCTTTTCCTGCTCCTCCGGGGGAACGTCCGGCTCTTTCTTGCCACCCATCAAAAACTCGAAAGGATTGGCTGCGCCCTTCTTGGGCGGGTGCACCAGCAGCGACACCAGCCGGTCCTCGGCCAATACCGCGGCCCGGGTCTCCACCTTCTTTTGAAATTCCTCCCGCACCATGCGGATGGAGTTCTCCATCAGGTCGCGGATGATGCCGTCCACATCCCGGCCCACATAGCCCACTTCGGTAAACTTGGTGGCCTCCACCTTCACAAAGGGGGCGTTCACCAGCTTGGCCAGCCTGCGGGCGATCTCCGTCTTGCCCACGCCTGTGGGGCCCACCATCAGAATGTTTTTGGGGCTGATTTCGTTGCGCATGGTTTCGTCCAGCTGGGCCCTGCGGTACCGGTTGCGAAGGGCCACCGCCACAGCCCGCTTGGCCTCGTCCTGCCCGATAATATACCGGTCCAGCTCGCGCATGATCTCTCTGGGCGTCAGTTCCTTCATTGCGAACCTCCTAGGGTTTCCACGGTGATGTGATCGTTGGTGAACACGCAAATGGAGGCCGCCACTTCCATCGCCTTCACGGCGATCTCCTCGGCGGTCAGCTGGGTGTTGTGCACCAGGGCCCGGGCGGCCGCCAGGGCGTAATTGCCCCCGGAGCCAATGGCGGCTACGCCGTCGTCCGGGTCAATCACTTCGCCGTTGCCGCTTAAAATCAGCATGCTGGTTTTGTCGGCCACGATCAGCATGCTTTCCAGCTTGCGCATGATCTGGTCCCCCCGCCAGTCCTGGGCCAGGTTGACGGCAGCCCGCTCCAGGTTGCCTCCGCACTGGGTCAGCTTTTCCTCAAACCGCTCGCACAGGGTAAAGGCGTCGGCCACCGAGCCCGCAAACCCCGTAATTACCTGGCCGCCATAAAGCCTGCGCACCTTTTTGGCGGAGGCCTTGAAAATGGTGTTCTCCCCCATGGTCACCTGGCCGTCTCCGGCGATGGCCACCTGGTCGCCGCGCTTTACGGCGCATATGGTCGTTCCCATCATTGCCATGGCGCTATTTTCACTCGCTTTCTTCTTCGGGCTGCGGGGCGCCCACGCTGTTCACCCAGGCTGCCAAATCCCGCGCCGCCATGGTGTCCAGGGTGGCAGGGGTGTCGTACTCCTTCAAGGTGCCTTTGTCCTCCACGTTGCCGGTAAATTTCATCAGCATATGGTTCAGGCCCCGGAAGGTTTTATAATCGATGTTTCTTACGTCCTCGCCCAGGGCGTCCTCGTAGGCCTCCACGCCGTTTGCCACGGAAATCTGGAAATCGGCGTTGCCTTGCACAATGTACATGGGAATCTTCAGCTTTTTCATCAGCTTCACAGAATCATACTGTGCCATTTCCCAGAAATAATAGCCGTTCACGCCCGCAATGGTCAGCTCCCTGGCTTCCGCCTCGGTCATCTTTCCCAGGGACTTCACCTGCTCCTGGAAGGATACCAGCTGCGCCTGGGCGGCCTTTTGCTGCTCCTCGTCCTTCATTTTGCTGATGACATCCTGGTTTTGCGAAACCATGATCTCCAGCAGCGTTTTGGGGGTGCCCGCAATCATCAACAATCCGGCGAACAGGCCGTTCGCCTCGGTGGCGATGCGGGGGGCCAGCATGGCCCCCATGCTGTGGCCCGCCAAAATGATGCGCTTGGGATCGACGTTCTCATTGCCTTGCAGCAGTTTCCCCGCAAAAATAGCGTCCTGAATGGTTTCCTCTTCCACCGAAAGGTTTTTGATCTCCTCGGGGGGCATGGCGGCCCCATAGGTAAAGGTTCGCTTGTCATACCGCAGGGTGGCGATGCCCTTTTCCGCAAAGGCGTGGGCCAAATCGGCAAAAAACCTGGTGCCGCCGATGGTCTCGTCCCGGTCGGACGGGCCGGAACCCTGCACCAGCACGCAAGCGGGGGCCTTGTTTTCCGGGCCGGCCCCCTCGGGCAGCGTCAGCGTGCCCTTCAGCTCATAGGGCGCGGCGCCCAGCGTCACTTCGGTTTCCGTGTAAGCCGGCGGGTTTGTCAGCGTCACGTCCGTGTCCGCCGCGCCATCGCCGGTCACCAGCATGTCCCGCCCGTCGCTCATCGCCTGCTTGTCTGCCAGGGCGAACTCCACGGCCATCACTTCCCAGTCGTCCTCTTTGTTCTTATGGGTAAAGTATAGATCCAAGTCCTGCTTTTCCATGCACAGGTGCAGCACATGGGTTTTCGATTTCAGCTCCGGCTCCTCAAAGCTGGTATAGGTACCAAACTCAATAAAATCGCCGGTCATCCATTCAATTTCCGGCAGCAGGGCCTCGTAGGTGTCCATGGGCATGTACCGGCGCACCTGCAAATCGTAATAGCCCCACAGCCGGTCCAGGTCCTCGCCTTTGACCAGCGACAGGGCGTACTCCTTCACGCTTTCCTCATTCCAAACGGGGATGCCGTCCCGCATTTGCTTGGCCGCCGCCAGGGACGCCGCCGGAAGGCAGGAACACACCATCACCAAAGCCATCAAGGCCACAAACAAGCGTTTCTTCATCAAAATCTCCCCCTTGTGCAATAGAAACAGTATAGCATATTTTGCGGTGAAAAGACGGGATTATTGCTTCAATTCCTGTAAAATCCTGTCTATTTCCCCCAGTGCGCGCTGCGAAATCATCTCGTAGCGCAGCTGCTTGTTGCGAATCTTTTTTTGGCCCGGCTGGGCCTCCAGTGGGTCGATGAGGCCAAAGGCGCAGTTCATGGGCTGAAAATTCCGGTTTGGCTGGCTCACATACCGCCCCATGGCCCCGATGGCGGTTTTGCCGCCAAAGCTTGGAGGCTCCTGGCCACCCAGGCGGCAAGCCAGGGCCAGCCCCGCCAAAAGCCCGCTGGCCGCGCTTTCCACATACCCCTCCACCCCGGTCATTTGCCCGGCAAAATAGCAGTCCGGCCGGGCCAAAACGCGGTAGGTGTCGTCCAGAAAACCGGGGCTATTCAAAAATGTGTTGCGGTGCATAACGCCGTAGCGGGCAAATTCCGCGTTTTCAAGGCCCGGAATCATGCCAAAAACCCGGCGCTGCTCCGGAAAAGTAAGCCTTGTTTGAAAGCCCACCAGGTTATAAAGGGACGCGTCAAAATTATCCGCCCGCAGCTGCACCACGGCAAAGGGTTCCTTGCCGGTGCGGGGGTCTTTCAGGCCCACAGGCTTGAGAGGGCCAAAGGCAATGGCCATTTCCCCCCGCCGGGCCATGCTTTCAATGGGCATGCAGCCCTCAAACACCGCCTTTTCCTCAAACCCGTGCACAGGCGCGGTTTCCGCCTCCACCAGGGCCCGGTGAAAGGCCATGTATTCCTCCCGGTTCATGGGGCAGTTCAAATAGTCCTCCCCCCGGTCGTACCGGGACAGGCGAAACACCTTGTCCATGTCCAGGGAATCCGCGGTGACGATTGGGGCCGCGGCATCATAAAAATGCAGCATGGAAAGCCCGTCCATCCCGGCGATGGCCTCCGACAGGGCCTTTGATGTCAGCGGCCCCGTGGCCACCACCACCGGGCCCTCCGGAATGGCGGTGACCTCCTCCTGGTGCAGTGTGATGCCCTCGCAGGCCCGAATGGCCTGGTCAATGCCGCCGGAAAAGCCTTCCCGGTCCACGGCCAACGCGCCCCCGGCGGGCACGGCGGTGGCGTCCGCCACCCGCATCACCAGGGAATCCAGCTTTCTCATTTCCGCCTTGAGGAGCCCCACCGCGTTACTAAGCCGGTCGGAGCGCAGGCTGTTGGAACACACCAGCTCCGCCAGGGTATCCAGGTGCTGGGCCGGGGTTTTCTTGCCGGGCTTCATTTCGTACAGGTCCACCGCGATTCCGCGTTTGTGAAGCTGCCAGGCCGCCTCGCAGCCCGCCAGCCCGCCGCCGATGACCTTTGCCCTCATTCCTCGTCGCCCTCTTGTTCTTTCACGCTCACTTTGCGGCGGCACTTTTCGTTGGCGCACAGGTGAATCTTTTCTCCGCGCTTGCCCCGCTTTTCCACCATATAGCTGCCGCAGTCCGGGCATTTGTCGGCAATGGGCATCTCCCAGCTGACAAAATCGCACTCCGGGTACTTTTCACAGCCATAGAACTTGCGGTTTTTCTTGCTGGTTTTTTCCATCAGCCGGGCCCCGCACTTGGGGCAGGGGGCCTTGATGTAATGCAGGATGGGCTTGGCGTTGCGGCAGTTGGGAAAATTGGGGCAGGCCAGGAACTTGCCGAAGCGGCCCATTTTGTATACCATCATGGCCCCGCATTTATCGCACTGAACGTCGCTGACCTCGTCCTTGACCTCTACCTTTTCAATTTGTTCCTCCGCCACCCCCAGCATCTTTTCAAAGGGCGGGTAGAACTCCCGCAGAATCTGCCGCCATTCGGCGCGGCCCTCTTCCACGGTGTCCAGTTTATCCTCCAAAGAGGCGGTAAACTCGATATCCACCACCGGGCCAAAATATTCCGTCATCATGCTGGTTACCATGCGGCCCAACTCCGTGGGGTACAGCCGCTTTTTTTCCCGGGACACATACCCCCGGCTGATGATGGTGGTGATAGTGGGGGCGTAGGTGCTGGGGCGGCCAATGCCCTTCTCTTCCAGGGCCTTTACCAAGGATGCCTCGGTGTAGCGGGGCTGGGGTTGGGTAAAATGCTGGGTGGCGTCCACCGCCTCAATCTTTACCTTGTCCCCTTCCTTCAGCATGGGCATGGCGCTTTCCGGCGCTTCGCCCTCGTCGTCCTCGCTTTCAATGTACACGGCGCGGTAGCCGGAGAAGGTCATGTGCTCGCCATAATAGCGCAGCTCCACCCCGCTGTCCTTCATGTCCAGCGTCATGGTCTGAAACACGGCGGGCTTCATCTGGCTGGCCAGAAAACGGGTGTAAATGAGGCGGTAGAGGCCAAACTGCTCCTTGCTCAAAAAGGGCTTCACGCTGTCCGGAGAGTGCTCCATATAGGTGGGCCGAATGGCCTCGTGGGCGTCCTGGGCATTTTTGCGGCCCTTATATTCGTTGGGCTTTTCCGGGCAATAGTTTTCGCCAAACTGCTGTGCAATGTGGGCCCGGGCGGCGTCCACGGCTTCGGCGCTCACCCGCACGCTGTCGGTACGGATGTAGGTGACCAAACCCACCGTGCCCGCCTTGCCCAAATCGATGCCTTCGTAAAGCTGTTGCACCACCTGCATGGTTTTCGCCGTGGAAAAGTTCAGCTTGCGGCTGGCTTCCTGCTGCAGGCTGGAGGTGGTAAAAGGCGGTTGGGGTCGCTTGAGCTTCTCCCCCATTTTGATGGACTGCACCGAAAAGTTTCCCTTCAAAATCCGCGCCTTGGCGCTCAAGGCATCCTTTTCGTTGTCGATGTTGGCCTTCTTGCCATCCAGGGCCACCAGCCTGCTTTGGAAGGTGGTCTTTTTCCCCTTCACGTTGGTGGCGCTGGAGGTGGCCAGCACATCCCAGTATTCCTCCGGCAAAAAGCCCTCAATTTCCTGCTCCCGCTCCACCACCATGCGGGTGGCCACGCTTTGCACCCGGCCGGCGGACAGGCCCTTTTTCACCTTGGCCCATAAAAGCGGGCTGATTTTGTAGCCCACCAGCCGGTCCAGGGCCCGGCGGGCCTGCTGGGCGTCCACCCGGTCCATGTCGATGGGGCGCACGTTATCGATGGCCTCTTTTACGGCCTTTTTGGTGATTTCGTGGAACTCGATGCGGCAGGGCTTTTTCCAGTCAATGTCCAGCATCTGCGCCAGGTGCCAGGAAATGGCCTCCCCTTCCCGGTCAGGGTCGGTGGCCAGATAGATGCGGGAGGCATTCTTGGCTTCCTTTTTGATCTTGGCCAAAATATCGCCCCGGCCGCGAATGGTGATGTACTTCATGTCAAAATCCTGGGCCGGGTCCACGCCCAGCTGGGATTTTGGCAAATCCCGCACATGGCCCTGGGAGGCCTCTACCTTGTAGCCCTTGCCCAGGAACTTTTCAATGGTCTTTGCTTTCGCCGGAGACTCCACGATCACCAGCTTGGGGTTTTGGTTGGTGGTTGTCGCCATATTGTCCTCCTATGCCTTAGGCCTTCTGTTCCAAAACAAACATATTGCCCGGTTCTCTTTTTACTTGCCCCATAATTTCCATCACGCTAAGCTCCGCCATCAAATCGGACGGGTTTTTGCCGGTTTGCTTGCTGAGGCTGTCCACGGTCATGGGTTCCCGGGCCAGCGCCCGAAGCACGGGGTTGTCCGCGTTCGCGGCGAAGGTTTGCGCCTCCGTGGCCTTGGGGGCGTCCGGCTCCAGGCCCGCCAGCCCCAGGTCGTCCAAAATGTCCCGGGCCGAGGTTGCCAGCCGCGCACCCTCCCGAAGGATGGCATGGGGCCCTTCCGCGCCGCTGGCGCCGATCCGCCCCGGCGTGGCGAACACGTCCCGCCCCTGCCGAAGGGCGCTTGCCACGGTCAACATGCCGCCGCTTTTCACCTTGCCTTCCACAAACAAAAGCCCGTGGCTCAGCCCGGAAATGACCCGGTTGCGGTGGGGAAACCGGTAAGGGAGGGGCTCCGCGTCCAGCGGGTATTCGCTGACCACCAGGCCCCCGCCAGCCGCAATTTTCCGCAGCATGGCGGTGTTCTCCGGCGGGTAGGGCACGTTTATCCCGCTGCCCAGCACCGCCAGGGTGGGGCCGCCCGCTTTCAGGGCCCCTTCGTGGGCGGCGCTGTCAATGCCCCGGGCCAGCCCGCTTACCACGCACACCCCGGCCTCGGCCAGCCCGGACGCGATATCAAACGCCAAATCCCGGCCATAGCTGCTGGGCAGGCGGGTGCCCACCACCGCCACCATGGGGCAGCGCAGGGTTTTCAGGTCCCCGGCGGCATACAGCACATAGGGCGGGTCGTCGATGTCGCCGAGCAGCTCCGGGTATTCCGGGTCCTGCCGAAACAGCAGGCGCACGTGGGTTTTCTCAAGCCGGGCTTCCAGCCCGTCCAGGGCCGCCTCGCTGTGAAGGGCGTTAAGCGTCTGCAACCCTTTGCCCCTGGCGCCCAAAGTCCGCCCCTGCCCCACGGCCTCCCATATGCCCTCGAAAGAGCCGTGGGCTTCCAGCAAAACGAACAGTTTGTCCGGCGTGACCTCCGCCGCGGAGAGCCACAGCATCCGCCGTTGTTCCCGGGTCAATGCCACCTGGCTCACCTCCAATACTGCCCGTCCAGGTTGCGAAACTGAATGGCCTGGGCCACGTCCTGGGCGGCGATGGTCTCCCGCCCGGCCAGGTCCGCCAGGGTGCGGGCCACCTTGCGGATGCGCCCGTAGGTTCGCATGCTGATGTGAAAGCGTTCCACAGCGGCCAGCAGCAGCGCTTTGGCGTCGCCCTCCAGCTTGCAGTACTCGTCGATCCCCTCCTGGGGAAGCTGAGCGTTGCAGAAATAGGGCTGGCCCCGGTAGCGCGCCTGCTGCCTTTGCCTGGCTGCCCTGACCCGGGCGGCCACGGTTTGGCTGTCCTCCTGGGGGCCCAGGGTTTCGATCTCCTCAATGGACACCGCGTCCATTTCCACCTGCATATCGATGCGGTCCAGCAGCGGCCCGCTGATGCGCCCCAAATAGCGCTGGATCTCGTATGGCTTGCAGCGGCATTCCTTCCGCTGGCTGCCATGGTTTCCACAAGGGCAGGGATTCATACCTGCCAGCAGCATGCAGCGGGTTTGGTAGCGGGCCTGGGAATTGGCCCTGGATACGTGGATGAACCCATCCTCCAGGGGTTGGCGCAGGGCTTCCAGGGTTTGGCGTGGATATTCCGGGAACTCGTCCAGAAATAATACGCCGTTGTGCGCCAAAGATACCTCGCCGGGCCGGGCCTTGGGCCCGCCGCCGATCATGGCGGGCAGGGAGGCGCTGTGGTGGGGCGAACGGAAAGGCCGCTCCGTCATCAGCCCCGCACCTGGGGGCAGTTCCCCCGCCGCGGAGTGGATCAGGGTGGTTTCGATGGCCTCCTCATAGGCAAGCGGCGGCAAAATTCCCGGCAAACACCGGGCCAGCATGGTTTTGCCGCTGCCGGGAACGCCCACCATCAAAAGGTTGTGTCCCCCCGCCGCCGCCACTTCGATGGCCTTGCGGGCCATTGGCTGGCCCTTTACCTGCTTCATATCCTGGCCCACCTGCCGGTTTTGAAGCAGCGCGGCATAGGGCACGGGGGGCTGGGCCGGAAGGGGGCGCGCCCCGGTCAGGTGGCCGTAAACCTCCGCCAGGGTTTCCGCCGGGTATATGGCAAGGCCCTCCACGCAGGCCACCTCCCGGGCGTTTTGCCTGGGCAGGATCACGCCTTGCAGGCCCTTTTGCCGGGCCGCGATGGCCATGCTCAGCGCGCCCCTGACGGGCATCAGCCGGCCTTCCAAGGACAACTCCCCCAGCAGCATCACGCTTTCCAGCCCTGGAAACTCCGCCTGTTTCCCGGCGGACAAAAGCGCCAGGGCAATGGCCAACTCAAAGCTGGTGCCCTCTTTTTTCACATCGGCGGGGGCCAGGTTCACCGTCACCTTTTGCATGGGCCAGGGGTAGCCGCTCACCAGGACGGCGGCCCGAATGCGGTCCCGGCTTTCCCGAACGGCCGCGCTGGGCAGGCCGATGATCTCAAAGCCGATGAGCCCGTTGCTCAAAAAGGCTTCCACCTCCACCAGGAGGCCGCTGACCCCATCCAGCCCGCAGGATATGGTTCGCGCCAGCATGGTTCACCCTCTTCCGCTTTTGCAGCCGTTTCTTTAGTAATACAGCTTGGAGAACCATTTCATGGCATCCAGCCAGGAGGTGGGGGTGAGCATGCCCGATGCGTAAGGCAGGAACATCACAAAAAACGCCGCCGCCAGGGCCACATAACCCCACATCACGCCGTAGCGAAGCCCTTTGCGCTGCTCCGGCAGGAAGGAGAACGCCCACGTGGTGGCCAGGATAATGAAAGGCACGCTGGCAAAATAGTGGTACATATACATGGAGCGGGGCACCAGCACCCAAGGCAAATACTGGGCCAAGAAGCCCACCACCATCACGGGCAGGGTCAGGTTTCCGTCCCCGGGCCGAAGGCTCAAGCCCCGGCGGAAACTGAGGTACTTAAACAAAAACGCCAGCAGCACCGCCGCCATGCAAAGCGCGCCCACATAAAACACCAGCGGGTTCCCAAAGCACATGATGGTGGATGCGTAGCCCTGGGGCTCGAACTTATCCTGCACGAACCACATGGGCTTGAGGATGAAGGGCCACTGGTACCAGGGTGACTGGAAGGGATGATCCATGCCCAGGCCCGGGGTGGCGTGGTACTTGAGCATGCTCTGTTGTGTATCCACAATGCGGGCGATGGTCACCGGCCCCGTGGGCGAAAGCTGGGGAATGTAGCTGAGGTAGTAAATCAAAAGGGGCACCGCGATGAAGAACACCAGGCAAAAGCCGCAGGTGATGAAAATCCGGCTCAGGGCATGCTCCTGGGCTCCCAGCACCCGCCCCCGCATCGCCGGGCCCAGCCCGCCTTCCTCCTCCGTGCCATAATCAAAGGCGATGTTGCCCACCCGGAATTGCCGGTAGACGGCCGTCAAAAACAGCAGCGCAAGCCCCACCGCCGAGTAGAGGCCGATCCACTTGCTGGCGATGGAAAGCCCCATAAACAGCCCGCTCAGCCCCAGCGGAATGAGGCCTCGCCAGAACGCACGGGTGAACAGCCGGGGGGCTTCGTTCTCCCCCAGGGCGAAGCTGTCCGTCATCATATACCGGGCCATGCACAGGTAGGACAGCATGATGAAAAACACCGGGAAGGAATCGATGGTGGCGATGCGGGTCTGGGTAAAGTGCATCAGGTCAAAGGTGAACAGCAGCATGGCGAAGGTGGCCAAATCCCTGCGTTTCAGCAGCTGCTTGGCCAGCAAATAGAGCGCCGGAAGCATCCACACCCCCACCATGGCCCCGGCGAAGCGCCAGCCAAAGGGGGTCATGCCAAAGATGGCGATGCCGGCGGCCATCATCAGCTTGCCCAGGGGCGGATGGGTCCACTCATAGGTGGGCTGCCCGTGGAGATGCTCGTAGGCGGTGCGGGCGTGGTAAATTTCGTCAAAATAGGTGCCGTTAAACCAGCTGGGCTCGCCTTTTAACGTGTCCTGCTCATCCAGCAGGTTCTGGGGCGGCTTGGGGTTTTCAAGCACGCTGTCCCTGGCCCCGGTATGGCCCAGCACCTTCAAGGGCAGCGTTTCGCCCCGCTCGTTCCGGGCGATCACTTCCAGCAGGTTCAGCCCCGCGCCGTCGGCGTTCAGCCGCAAAAACCGGCCCGTCAGCCACAGGCGGTTGTCCGGACGGTCATCCATAAACTGGCCGGAAGCATCGGTCTTGATGGCGTACTGCCAACGATAGCAAAGGCCCTCCCGCATGTTGCAGGGGTAGTTTTCCGACCAGCTTGCGCCGTCCGGGCTCACCGCCACGCTAAAGGGGTTATAGCTGACCCCGGCAAAATACAAAAGGGTGTAGGGCTCGTCGCTGTCCACCTGGAACACGATCTGCTCCTCCGTGGAGGTGGATACCCAGCCGTTTTGGGGGGCGGCCATGCTGCCCAGGGTGGAGAAGGTGAACGCGGCGTACAAAACCGAGGTAACGCCCATGATCAGCCAGTCTTTGGCTTTCAGGCGCAGCCGGGGGTCCCTGGGCGAAAGCAGCGCCTGACGGTAGGAATCGCCGGGCTTTCGCGGCTGTTTGGCTTTGGGCCCGTCCCCTCCGGCGGCTGCCGTGGCTTCGGCGGTTTGCGCGGCTCCAGCCTCTGCCGCTTTCGCCGCCCGGCTTTCCCGGGGGCCCGTCACGCTGATGTAGGCCGCAAACAGGCATAGAAGCAGGTTCAGCCCGCACAGCGCCACGTTCACAGGCAAGGTGTCCGCGTTTAAGTGCCCCTGGCTGGAGCCGTACAAAATGCAATTGTCCAGCACGATGGCGGTGTTCACAAAGGTGGTGGCGGAAAAGCCCACGCACAGGGCCAAAAGCCGCTTGTCCCGGGTGGTTGCGAAGGCCAGCAGCAAAAGGGGCAGCGCGGCAAACAGATACCGCTCATGGACCTTGATGCCCAGCACATACACGCCGATCAGGGCCAGCGCCATGAAAAAGGGCAAGGCTGAAAGGGTTTTGTCCGTCAGCACGCCAATCAGGGCCCAGCCGTACACAAAGACCATCATGGCCACGCCGTAGTTTTGATAGGTGGCCCCCAGGGCCGTCAGGGCCAAAAACGCAAGGCCGGAAAGCAGGCTCCAAAGGCCCAGCAGGCCCCGGCGGGTTTCCCGCTCTGCCAGGGGTTGCCGTTTTTCCTTCCGGCGGAAAAAGCAAAGCGTCTGGCCCAAAAACCGAAACCCACTGTAAAGCCTGGCCAGCCAAACCCCAAGCCCGGCCAGCAACAGCCCTGTCAAAAGGGGCGTAAGCAAAGGCAGGGCCGTTTCCAGCGCCTTCCAGTTGGCCCCCAGCACATAATACAAATTGGCGGTGTTCAGGGTGGCATAGCCATAGGAGGACAGGGTTTCGGAATACAGCCCCACCAGCCATTCCAGGGGCTTTACCTGATGCGCGGCAAAGGGCAGCACAATGCAAAGCCCACAGGCGGCGCCGATCAAAAGCCCCAGCAGCATGCGCAAAAGCTGCTTGCCCCGGTCTTTGGAATACATCAGCACCGCCACCACAAGGCCCGCCGCCACCGGCGCAAAAAGGAGGGCCTGGGGCTTCATCAGCGCGCCCACCACGAACAGGGGGATGGCCAAAAGCCATTGCTTTTTCATGGCGAAGACCGCCGTCAGCAGCATGATCAGCGCCAGCAGGGAATCGATCTGCCCCCATGCCGCGCCGTTCACGATGGACGCGGGATTGAAGGCGTAAAGCAGCGCCAGGAACGCCGCCGCCCTGGCGGGCATCCGCTTCCGGGCGAAGGCGAACAGGAAAATGGCAATGGCCAGGTCGCACAGGATGGGGATCAGCTTCAAAATGAGCAGCGTCGCCGAGGCATTGGAGGTGCCCACCCCCGCCAGCAGCAGCCCCACGGGCCACAGCAGCAGCATGGCCCCGGGGGGATAATCGCAAAACACATCCGGGGAATAGAACTGGCCGGGCCCCACGCTTACCATGCGCAGGCTCCAGGCGGTGAAGCAGTTAATGTCCACCTGATAGCCCGCCACCCGGCCCGCCAGCCACACCCGCAGCGCAAACGCGCCAAACAGCAGCAGGCCAAAAATGATGAGCGCGGTTTTCCCGCCGGAGGACTCCAAGCCCTTCTTGCCGCTTCTTTGCCCAAGGGCGTCTTGCGGCGAGCTCTCCCCCAAAAACCCTTTCAAGCCAAAAGCCAGCAGCACAAAAAGCCCCGCCAGCAGCACAAAAAGCCCCGTGCTTTTGCGGGCTTCGCCCTCTTCGGTCACCTGGGGCGTTTTTGGCGCTTCTTCCCGGTACCACAGGGACGCGGCCACGCCTTTGGGCAGTTCGTTGACCTTGGCGAGAGACAGGTCGTCAAAATAGGCCTTGCCAACGCTTTCCGCGCCGTACCCGCCAATGCGGGGCCCAAGCTCCACCTTGCGCTGGTTCGGGCCGGTCTCGCCGTAAAGCTCCATATATTTCCATTCCCCGGTGTTTTCATGCTCCCCGGGGGTATAGGCGTACACGTCCTCCAGCGCCAGGTTCGCGCCGTTGCCGCCCTCCTGCATGGTTTCCACCCAAATATATCCGGAAAAACGGTACAGGCTCTCCGGCTCCACCGCAACCTCGCAGGTGAGGCGGGCGTCGTTCTCGTTGGCGTTTTCGATCACGGCGCTGTACCGGCCGGAGCGGGCCTTTTCATCCGTGGCTGCCAGCCGGGAATACCCCGCCTGGGTGCGGTACTGCGTCGTGTACCAACCATCGGGGTTTCCCGAGGCGCTTACCTGCTCAAACCCGCCGTTTTGCAGCAGATTGACGGTCGCTTCCCCCTGGGCCCCGCCCAACACAAAAACCCCCAGCACAAGACAAAGAAGCCATAACGCTTTGAGACCTGTCCGTCGTTTTTTACTCATGGCCTGCTCCCAGTTTCACTTAAAAATTTCCGGATAAAGCTCATCCTGTGCTCCGGCGTGGCCCCATACTTCCCCAGGGCCTGAATGTGGGCCGCCGTGCCATAGCCCATGTTCGTTTGAAGCCCATATTCCGGGTACTTTTGGCTCATTTCCGCCATCATCCGGTCCCGGGTCACCTTGGCCGCCACGCTGGCCGCCGCCACGTGGTAGCTGGTGGCGTCCCCCCGGATGATGGCCTTTGTTAGAAAGGGCAGATGAAGGCCGGTGACCGCGTCCACCAGACACAAGGAAGCCGGCGCTTTTTCGGCGGCCCGCTCCATGGCCAGCCGGGTGGCGTTCAAAATGTTATACTGATCGATCTCCTTGGGGCTGGCCTGGCCGATGCCCACATACAGCGCATGCTCCTGAATCTGGCGGAACAGCTCCTCCCGCCTTTCCGGGCTCAGCTTTTTGCTGTCGTCCATCCAGGGGAACAGGGGCTCGGCGGGCATGATGACGCAGGCCGTCACCACCGGGCCAAACAGCGGGCCTCTGCCCACCTCGTCCATGCCGGCCAGGGAAACCCCAAAGCCTTCAAAGCCCTGGTCATGCGCCACCAACGCCCGAAAATGCGCCATGCGCTTTTCCGGGGGCGTATCTCTTTTGCTCATTTCAGGGAGCCTCCCGGGGCGCTTCGCCGGTGCTGTCGTCCTGCCCCTCTGTCCGCGCTTTGTCGTCCTTGGGCGGCTCCTCCAGGGTTATCCTCCCCACGCGGCCTTCCCGAAATTCGTCCAGCACCACGGTGCAGGCCCGGTCCACGTCGCACACGCCGCCCTTCATCAAAAAGCCCCGGCCCCGGCACACCTCTTCCAAAAGCGCCGGGCCGCGAAGGCTTGGGTCCTTGATTTTGTACCGTTCCATGGTCGCCTGGGCTTTTGTTTGCAAAAGCTCGCAAAGCAGCTGGGCGCACAGCTCCTCCTGGTCGTAGATGGCGTCCCGAATGGTGCCGATATAGGCAAGCCTTGTGGCGGCCAGCGCATCGCTTTGCTTGGGCCACAAAAGGCCCGGGGTATCCAGCAGCTCCAAATAAGGGGACACCTTCACCCACTGGTTGGCCCGGGTGACCCCGGGGCGGTCCTCCGCCCGGGTGATGCCGCCGCCATACAGCCGGTTGATGAGGGTACTTTTGCCCACATTGGGCACCCCCACCACCATGGCCCGGATGGTTTTTTGCATGCCCCGCCGCCGGGCGCGCTCCAGCACGTCCCCCGCCGCCTTGTCAATCAGGGCCTTGATTTGCTTGGTTTTTTGCGGGCTTGTATCGTACTCCATGGCCTCCACGCCCTGGCGGGCAAAATAGCCAAGCCATTGTTTGGTTTTTGCCGGTTCCGCCAAATCGGCCTTGCACAAAAGAAGCACCCGCCGCTTCCCGGCCGTAAGCTTGCCCAGGTCCGGGTTGCGGCTGGATAGCGGCAACCGCGCGTCGCAAAGCTCAATCACCAGGTCCACCTTGGAAAGCTGGGCTGTCAGCAGCCGTTTGGCCTTGGCCCTATGCCCGGGGTACCACTGAATGTCCAGGCATACTCCCCCTTCCCGCTCCCCGCGCGGATTGTTCGTCCATATCTTCTCAATTAAATCATTCTTTAAGGAAAATAGCAATAGGCTTTTGGGGGCCCTTTGGCCCAAAACCCTTGATCCGCCAACTGCCCGAACCTTTTTTCTTCCCAAAACGCGCCTGGTTTTGATGAGTTTTGTCTGTTGGGATTCTTTTCCTGTTCCCATCCGTTTATGTAGGTAAGAACATCCCACCAAATTGTAAGGGAGGCGCCAAAATGGCAAAACGAATTTTTCTCTGCCTTTTGCTGGCCAGCTTTTTTGTATCCTATTCTTTTTCTGCTTTGGCCGAAACCCCGCCGACCTACGACCAGATGGAATATCAATATATGCTGCGGCGTTCAGCCATGCTCAACGAGCTTGGCGATTGGAAAACCTGGACGCTGGAGGATAAGGCCCGGCTCGACCAGCTCTGGCTGGAAATGGGCCAGGTCCAGGACGATTTCCCCCTGCACTCGATACCCACCGACAAAGACCTGCCTCAGCAGGAGGCCCTTCGCATGGCGAAAGAGGAGATCGGCAGGAAATTTTCCCTGGACGAGGCCGCCCTTTCTGCCTATGGGGTCCGCTATGTTTTCTTCGCTTTTCCGGACCCATCCATCCATTCCTTGTGGATTTTGCGTTTTGAACAGGACGGTGTGGCCCCTTCCACTGCCTATGAAGTGGAAATCGACTCTGTCACCAGGGCCATCATTCTTTGCCGGGATCTGGCCATTGAAGCCGTGCCACCCGCCTCGGAGCGCGACGTGCCTGCCGCCGACGACATCCCCATGGAGGAGGCCGTGAAACTGGCCAAGGAAGCGGCGGAAAAGAAGCGGGCGGAGGCCGCCACACTGGGCGCGCAGCTGGGGCGCCACCCGCTCACCGAAGATGCGCTGAAGCATTTTAGCGCACACGCCGTTTTTGCCGAAGAGAGCGTGGCGGGCCGCTGCTGGCAGGTAACCCTGGAATCTCCCGACGAAATCCTGAACGCTTACTTTGGTTTCGTCATCGTCTTTCTGGACCCCAAAACCGGCGCTGTGCTGGACATTGTGGACGGCCAGGGAACAAACGGATAAAAACGGTTTTGGGGGACAAAGCCCTGAAAGCCCTTTTGGAGGCTCCGCCTCCAAGCCACCGCCAGGGCGTTGCCCTGGACCCTTGATTTGACCGCGTTTCACGCGATCAAAAATAGCACCAAAAAAGAGCATGATAAAACCTGGAGCTTCTCAGCAAAGGGATTCTTAAGACAGAAGTACGTGGTTCCCCTTTGCCGCCGAAGCCGACGATGCAGATGGGCCTTTTTAGCAGGCAAAAAGCGGCGGGAAATCCCGCCGCTTCACTGTTTTCTTTTCCGTTTTACTTGCTGTACTTGGGCCGTTCCTGATAGTGGGTATGCAGCAAGGTATGGGCCTTGTGGCTGTTGGGTTTGTCCAGATAGTCCGCATAAATCTTTTTGATCTCAGGGTTTTCGTGGCTCTTGCGGATCTTCTTGGCCGCATCCTCGTTGTAGAGGGCCTTGGCGCGCTCCACCCGGATGTCTGTGAAGGAACGAATGGAACTGGGCACAATGGGCTGGCCGCCGCCGTTTACGCAGCCGCCTGGGCAACCCATCACCTCGATGAAGTGGTACGTTTTTTCGCCGCTCTTCACCGCGTCCAAAAGCTTGGCCGCCTGGCTGGTGGAATGGGCCACGGCCACGTTCACGTCCAGGTCGCCCACCTTTACGGTGGCTTCCTTGATGCCCTCCACGCCGCGCACGGCGGTGAAGTTCACATCTTTCAGCTCTTTGCCCGTGATCACCTCGTAGGCCGTGCGCAGAGCCGCTTCCATCACGCCGCCGGTGGCGCCGAAGATAACGCCCGCGCCGCTGGATTCGCCCAGCAGGCTGTCAAAATCCTCATCAGGCAGGCCCACAAAGTCGATGCCCGCTTCCTTGATCATCTTGGCCAGCTCCCGGGTGGTGATGACCGCATCCACATCCGGATATTTGGTGCCGCTCAGCTCGGGGCGCTTGGCCTCAAACTTTTTGGCGGTGCAGGGCATGACCGACACCACAAAGATGTCCTTGGGGTCGATGTTGGCCTTTTCGGCGTAATAGCTCTTCACCATGGCCCCTTCCATCTCGTGGGGAGACTTGCAGGTGCTCAGGTTGGGGATGAAGTCGGGATAGTAGTGCTCGCAGAACTTGACCCAGCCGGGAGAGCAGCTGGTGATCATAGGCAGCACGCCCTTGTTGGTCACCCGGTCCACCAGCTCGTTGGCCTCTTCCATAATGGTGAGGTCGGCGGCGAAGTCGGTGTCGAACACCTTGTCAAAGCCCAGGCGACGCAGAGCGGCGGCCATCTTGCCGGTGACGCTGGTGCCCATGGGCAGGCCAAATTCCTCGCCCAGCGCCGCGCGAACGGCCGGGGCGGGCTGCACCACCACATGCTTTTGCTTGTCCGAAATGGCGGCCCATACCGCGTCGGTCTCGTCCTTTTCCCGAAGCGCGCCCACGGGGCACACGGTGATGCACTGGCCGCAGTTGATGCAGGCCATGTCGTTCAGCTTCATTTCCCAGGGGGATTCGATGGCGGTCTTAAAGCCGCGGTTCACCGCGCCAATGACGCCCACCTTCTGCACCTTGGAGCAGGCGCCCACGCAGCGGCGGCACAGCACGCACTTGTTGTTGTCCCGCACAATGGAGGGCGAGGCGTCGTCCACGGCGTACTCGTTCATCTCCCCGGCAAAGTGCACCGCGTCCTCCACACCCAGGTCCAGGCACAGCTTTTGCAGCTCGCAGTTCTGGCTGCGCACGCAGGTGAGGCACTTCTTGTCGTGGTTACTAAGGATCAGCTCCAGGTTCACCCGGCGGGCTTCCCGCACCTCGGGGGTATTGGTTTTGACCACCATGTTCGGGGCCACGGGCAGCACGCAGGCGGCCTGCAGGGCGCGGGCGCCGCTGTCCACCACGCAGATGCGGCAGTTGCCGGTTTCGTTGATATCTCTCAAATAGCACAGCGTAGGGATTTTCACGCTGGCGGCCCGGGCCGCCTCCAGCACGGTATAACTGGCGGGAACCGCCACCAGAACGCCGTCAATGGTAAGCGTAACCATCTGTTCCATTCTATGTTCCTCCCTCGTTCTTCGGCCGCCCCGCGCCATATGCGCGTCGCGGCTATGCCATTCGTTTTGCCTTGCAAAACTCGATGGCTAGTCGGGGCATTGCCCCTCCCTTACCCTTCGGCCGCCCCGCGCCATATGCGCGTCGCGGCCAGGGGGCTTCGCCCCTCCCTTACGCGGCCTTAGTTCTTGATAATGGCGCCAAACCGGCACTTCTCAATGCAGGAGCCGCACTTGATACACTTGTTCAAATCGATGTTGTGCAGTTCCTTCACAGTCCCGCTGATGGCGCTGACGGGGCACACCTTGGCGCAGGCCGTGCAACCGCGGCACTTGTCGGTAATGTAGAAATTCAGCAGGCTCTGGCAGTGATGGGCCGGGCACCGCTTTTCCTTGATGTGGGCTTCATACTCGCCCCGGAAAAACTTGATGGTGGACAGCACCGGGTTGGGCGCGGTCTGGCCCAGGCCGCAAAGCGCGGTGGCCTTGATGTTTCTGGCCAGGGTCTCCAGCTTGTCGATATCGCCTTCCTCGCCCTTGCCTTCCACAATGCGCTCCAAAATCTCCAGCATCCGCTTGGTTCCAATACGGCAGGGTGTGCATTTTCCGCAGCTTTCATCCACGGTGAAGTCCAGGAAGAAGCGGGCGATGTCCACCATGCAGTTGTCCTCGTCCATCACGATCATGCCGCCGGAGCCCATCATGGAGCCGATTTCAAGCAGCGTGTCGTACTCGATGGAGATATCCAGGTGCTCGGCGGGAATGCAGCCGCCGGAGGGACCGCCGGTTTGCACGGCCTTGAACTTTTTGCCGGCGGGAATGCCGCCGCCGATATCGTAAATGATCTCGCGCAGTTTGGTGCCCATGGGCACTTCCACCAGGCCGGTGTTGTTGATTTTGCCGCCCAGGGCGAACACCTTGGTGCCCTTGCTGCGCTCGGTGCCGATTTGGTTGAACCAGTCCGCGCCGTTCAAAATGATTTGGGGCACGTTGGCGTAGGTTTCCACATTATTGAGCATGGTGGGCTTGGCGAACAGGCCCTTCACCGCCGGGAAGGGCGGCCGGGGCCGGGGCTCGCCGCGCTGGCCCTCAATGGAGGCCATCAGCGCCGTTTCCTCGCCGCAAACGAACGCGCCCGCGCCCAAACGGACGAAAACATCAAAATTAAAATCAGTGCCAAAAATGCCCTTGCCCAAAAGGCCGTATTCCTGGGCCTGGTCAATGGCGATCTGCAGGCGCTTCACGGCGATGGGGTATTCGGCGCGAACGTAAATATACCCTTCGCTGGCGCCAATGGCATAGCCCGCGATGGCCATGGCTTCCAGCAGCGCGTGGGGGTCGCCCTCCAAAACGGAGCGGTCCATGAACGCGCCGGGGTCGCCCTCGTCGGCGTTGCAGGCCACATATTTCTGGTCCGCCTGAGAATTATAGGTAAACTTCCACTTCAGGCCCGTGGAAAATCCTCCGCCGCCCCGGCCCCGCAGGCCGGACTTCAAAATTTCGTCGATCACCTGCTCGCGGCTCATCTCGGTCAGGGCCTTGGCCAGGGCCTTGTAGCCGTCAAAGGCGATGTATTCATCGATGTTTTCAGGATCGATCACGCCGCAGTTGCGCAGCGCGATGCGCTTTTGCTTGCGATAAAACTCAATGTTGTCCAGGGACAGGTCTTCCGCTTCCTTGCCCTTGTCCTTGTACACCAAATGCTGCACGATGCGACCCTTGAGCAGGTGCTCGGCCACGATCTCGTCCACGTCCTCCACGCGGATGCGGGAATAGAAGGTGCCCTCCGGGTATACGATCACCACGGGGCCCGCTTCGCAAAGGCCGAAACAGCCGGTACGAACGACCTTGATTTCCTTATCCAGGTCGTTTTCCTTGATTTTCTCTTCAAAGCGCTTGATCAGTTCGTTGGAACCGGACGAAGTGCAGCCGGTACCGCCGCAAACAAGCACGTGGGCGCGAAAAAGATCCATGGTATTTCCTCCCTCATTGGCTTTGCTATGCTGCCATCGTTCAGGCAGGGGCGTTGCCCCGCCCTGGCCAGCGTCATTTCCCCTCGGCGGCGCTGATGGTGTACTCGCTTACGGGGTTGCCGTTCACCACGTGCTCCGCCACAATGCGGGGCACCATGTCCGGGCTGAGCTTCACGTAGGTCACTTTGTCCTTGCCGGGCAGAATCACGTCCACCATGGGCTCCAGGCGGCACATGCCGATGCAGCCGGTTTGGGACACGGTCACGTTTTGCAAATTGCGCTTTTGGATCTCGTCCATAAAGGCCAGCATCACGGGCCGCGCGCCCGCGGCGATGCCGCAGGTGGCCATGCCCACCACAACGCGCACGCCCTCGTCGGCGTCCTTGCGCATAGAGACCTTTTCCAGCGTCTTTTGACGGATGGCTTCCAGTTCGGCGATGGATTTCATTGCGTTATCCCTCCAAAATCGGTCGAAATTCTTCATTGATGGATTCCCGGACCCACTCGGCAATGTCCGGCTCGTTCAGGGGAAGGCCGCCCACGGCTTCCCGCACCACCCGGGTATCAAAGCCCGCCTCGTTCCCCGGCGACGTCGCCTGAAACAGAAACTCCGGGCTTTCCGGGTTGAGCAGCACCAGGGTGTACAGCGTATCGCACATTTCCCCCATGGGCGGGCAGTCGATGTGGTCCAGGCGGAAGGTGGCGGTCACGCTGGTTCCTTCCCCCACCCGGCTTTCAATGACCAGCCCGCCGCCGGTCAACTCCGCGTTTTGCTTCAGCATGGGAAGCCCCAGCCCTACCCTGCGGGTTTGCCGGGTCGTGGTAAAGGGATCGGTCACCTTTTCCAGAAATTCCGGCGGCATGCCACAGCCGTCATCCTGGATGGTGAGGGTCAGCCAGCGCTTTTCGTCGATGGAAAAGCATATCCGCACCAATCCCGCTTCCGCTTTGATGCTGTTTTGCGCGATATCCAGAACATGCAAAGACAGATCGCGCATATCTACCTTACGAAGCCTTGTACTTGGCCAGGATGCCGGGACTTTCTTCCTCGGTCAGGCGGCCGTACACTTCGTCGTTGATCATCATAACCGGGGCCAGGCCGCACGCGCCCAGGCAACGGGTGGCCTGTACGGTGAACTCGCCGTCGGCGGTGGTTTTTCCCGGCACCACGCCCAGCTCCTTGCAAAGCCGGTCCAGCACCTTTTGCGAGCCCTTCACGTAGCAAGCGGTTCCCAGGCAAACGCCGCATACGTATTTTCCGTTCGGTTCCAGCGTGAACTGGGAGTAG
This sequence comes from Eubacteriales bacterium, assembly GCA_031556335.1. Taxonomy (GTDB): domain Bacteria; phylum Bacillota; class Clostridia; order Christensenellales; family Aristaeellaceae; genus Limiplasma. The sequence goes on from JAVBTE010000036.1 coordinate 27,480, forward strand.
AACGTAGCGATGCCGTACACTTCGCTAAGGGTGGTGCCCAGCTGATCGGCGATGAACTCCTGGGCGTCCTTGGGAACGCACCCGAAAATCTCTTGCGCCGCTTGCAACACCGGCATCATTGCGCCTTTTTCTCCCCTGTGCGCGTCGATGGCCTTTTGCAGCTTTTCAAACTTTTCATTTTGGTTGGACATGTCAGCCTGAGACCTCCTCAACTCTTGCAAACGTCTGTGCAGCAACCGTGCGCATACACAACAAGCATATTTTATCATATCAATGGGTGAAATGCACGCGAAAAAGACACCAAAATGATAATTTTTTCACGATTCTGTGCAGAAATGGATATACACTTGATACCATATGGCTTTCACTTGTTTTTCCCGGCGCTTTGCCCGCCGCGAAGAGAACAACCAAAAGAATTATCGCCTGAGCCCCTCGGCCCGAAGGCGTTCCAAAACGCCCGCAACGGAAATTTCGTCCACCTCCAGGCAAAAATCCGGCTCCTGGATGTCCTCCAGGCGATGGGCGTCCGAGGAATGCAGCACAAACCGCCCTTTCGTGGCATAGGCCGGGCAATCCATCTTTGGGGACACCTCTACCACCGGGTACTGGGGCAGCATGGGCATCAGGCCCAGGGCCCCGATCATGCCGTTGGCGGTGCGGTTGATGTGGGCGGGTACGGCCAGGCCGTGGTGCTCCTCCGCCAGGGCGCAGACGCCGTCGATGCCAAGGTCCGTGGCGTTAATCAGCAGCCTGTCATATTCCCCCACCGGTTCGTCGCCCTCCCCCACGATGATCTGCCGGCCAAACAGGTCCGGCTCGTTTTGCACTTCCGGCAAATGGGCGCGGATCGCCTCGCCAAAGGCCAACGCATCTTTCAGCGTGGGAAAATAGCCAAGGATGTGCACTTCCTCCCGGCTGGTCACCTCCATGCCGGGCACCACCACCACCCCGTACTGTTCCCCCGCCTTCATGGCTTCCGGCAGGTTCAGGGCGCAGTTGTGGTCGGTCAAAGCGATAGCCTCCAGCCCCTTCACCTTGGCCATGCCCACCAGGTTCCAGGGGGTCATGTCGTCCTGGGCGCAGGGGGACAGGCAGCTATGGATGTGCAGATCGACAAAGGCTTTCATGGCTTATTCCGCCGGCGGAAGCACGCCCGCCCGGTCCATGAGCCCGCAAAGCTCGTAGGCGGTTTTCCCGGACATCAGCACCGTCAGGCCCTCGTCCCGCGCCTTTTTCAGCGAGGCCTCTTCCAGCTCCACGCCCTCGGGCAGAATCACGCAGGCCATTTCCATCAGCACCGCCACGGCCACCACGTTCACGTGGGTCTGCACCGTCATCCAGGCCATGCCCTGCTTGCCGTGGGCCAGCACCCAACTGAGCAGGTCGCAGGTGTATCCGCAGGTGACCTCCGCGTTCACATCAGCCCCTTCCACCGCGTTTTGGGCTTCCAGAACGTCCATCAGCTCATGTACTTTCATTTTCTTTCTCCTACTCTCTCGTGGTTTTGGCCAGCTCCACCATCTTCTGCGCCATGACCTTCAACTGGTCCTTCAAAATGTGGATGCAGTCCATCTTGTTGCAAAACCCGCGCACGATGTCCTCCGCAAAGGTATGGCAGGTGGGGCTGCCGCAGCTGCCGCAATCGTACCCCGGCAGGGATTTGTCGATCTCCTCCAACTGCTCCATCTTGCGCATGGCCTCCACAATGTCCTCGTCCAGCCGCATGACGCTGTTGGGGTGGATGGACTTGTCCATCTTGAAAGCGTACTTGTTCAAATACGACGCGCCCACGGAATCGTCCGGATGAACCCCGTCGTAGCCCTTGAGCAGCGTGCGCACCACGCCCCGGGCCACATAGCTGTTTTCAAAGGTCAGCGGTCCGCCTACGCAGCCGCCGGTGCAGGCCGCCCCCTCAAAAAACACCAGGTCCTGCAATTTATCGTTTTCAATTTCCTCCAGCACCCGAATGACGTTTTCAATGCCGTCCACTGCCATGCTTTTTTCCGGGCACACGGCCATGGCCTCGCCGCCGCTGTTGGCCCAGCCCACGCCATAGGAGGTGGCCCTGGCCAAGTCCTGCCGCATGGTGTAGTTTTTCATTTGGCTGGCCAAAAGCCCGTAAATCTCCAGGATGGAGATGGTGCCGTCCACCGCCGAGGTTTCGTGCCCGATGGGATTGCGAATGGCCGTGACCTTGGCGGCGCAGGGCGTGATGAAAAAGCAGCCCACCTCGCTTTCGGGCACGCCTTTTTTTTGGGCGAACTCCCGCTTGGCCACCATGGCGGCCAGCTCCATGGGCTGGCGCACGTCGATAATATGGGGAATCAGCTCCGGAAACCGCACCTGAATCAGCCGGGTTATGGCGGGGCAGGCGGAGGAAATGACCGGATAGCGGGCCTTGTCCATGTTGCGCATGCGCTCGCGAATGGCCCGGGTCACGATGTCCGCGCCCCGGGCGACCTCGAACACATCGTCAAAGCCCATCTTCAACAGGCCTTCCAGCACCTGGGAAGCGCTGACCAGGTTTTTGAACTGGCCATACAGCGACGGCGCGGGCAAGGCGATCTTATATTTGAACCCATTGATGCTGGACATGGGATCGGTTTGGGCGTATTTGGCGTGATAGTCGCACACCCGGATGCACTCGCCGCAGTCGATGCAGCGCTCGTCAATGATCCTGGCCCGTCCCCCCCGCACCCGGATGGCCTCGGTGGGGCAGCGTTTCAGGCAATTGGTGCAGCCCTTGCACTTATCCTTGTCCAGCCGCACCGAATGGTATCTTTTGTCCGTCATCGGAAACCCCCCTGCCAAAAAAGCGGCGAGCCACTTTTTTGATTCTCTACGCCAGATTAAACCCCATTTGAATCAGCGTGCCTTTGCCAAGCTCGCTTTCAATGTGGAAATGGTCGGCGTTCCTGCGCATGTTGGGAAGGCCCATGCCCGCGCCAAAGCCCAAATCCCGGGCTTGCTCGCTGGCGGTGGAATACCCTTCCTCCAGCGCCCTGTCGATGCTGGCAATGCCCGGCCCCACGTCTTTGGAAATCAGCCGGATCTCCGTGGGGGTCATCTCCATGGTGAGCGCGCCGCCCTGGCTGTGAATGATCAGGTTCAGCTCCACCTCGTAGCTGGCCACGGCGACGCGCCGCAAAATGGCGCTGTCCACGCCCAGCTGTTTCAGCTTGCGCTTGATGGCCGCCGAGGCCTCCCCCGCCGTTTGAAAATCCCCCGCGGTGACCTGGTAGGTATCGATCAAAGAATGATTGTCCATTCGTATGCCTCTTTCGTTGTTTCGGCCACGTCGCAGTTCCTGCGCCGCGCACGCCTACTTTCCCGCGCCGGCCCGCTGTTCCGTGCCGCGAATGCCCGCCTGGTACAAAAGCCCGCAGGTGGTATAGGTGGTATGCTTTGTGGAAAGCACCACAATGCCCAGCTCCTTGGCCTCTTCCAATATTTCCCCGGCAGGCACCTTGCCCCGGGCAAAAACGATGCAGTGAATGTCCAGCATCTCCGCCGTGCGCATCACGTGGATGTTGGTCAGCCCAGTGATCAGGACGGTCTTGTCCTTCACAAAGGCCAGCACATCGCTCATCAGATCGGCTCCGCAGGCGGTTTTCACCTCCTGGTCCAAATCCTCGCCCCACAGCACCTTGGCGTCCAGTATTTCCATCACTTCCCGTATCGTCACAGGCCCCACCCTTCCTTCGTATGCCTTCGTCCGCGCCACATTCGCTCCTCCGGCGTCATTGCCCGCTTTGCAATCCGTCATAAATGGTTTTCAGGCGGTTCAGGGCGGCAATGGCCTGGTATTTAATGTCCGTGGCCAGCTGCACCGCCGATCCCGTATCCTTCACTTCCTTTGTGAAGGCGCCAAACTGATCAAAGTTGTCGATCAGGCCCTGCACGGCCTGGTGCCTCGGTGGGGTGAACCGCTGGCTGACCCGGAGGGCAACGGTCTGCATCTCTTCCCGCAGGGTATTTAAACGCTCCACGGCTTCGGGAACGGTCCGCTCCTGCCGGTCCATCAGCACCGATAGCTCCTGCAGCTGCTTCACCAGGTCGTCCCCGTGGATAAAGCCCGCTTCCAAAATGTCCAGCTGGCCCTTCATGCCCTTCATCCGAAGCGTCAGGGGGGGCAGGGCGATCTCGTAGGGATAGCTGTCCACGCTGCGTTTTTCGCTCAGCTGCTCCCGAACGGTTTGCAGCTCCTGGGCCGTTGCGTACAAGGCGCCCAGCACCCGAAACCGGTTGTCCTGCCACACATAGCCGGCCGCGCCCCGGTTTTGAAAGGCCTTGGCCAGGTCCGCAGCGGCCTCCTCTTTTTCAAAAGCGCCCAGCTGCAAGGCGTACCACGTGCGGGAAGGCAGGGTGATCTCCCGGCTTTCCATGGTTTCGTCAAAAACGAAATCCGTGGGAATGGGGGTAGGCGTGTCCTTCACGGCAAGCTCCAAACCGTCGCCGCCGTTTCGCCACAAAAGCCCCGAAAGCAGCAGCACCGCCGAGAAAAACAACAAAACGTAGTTCAGCCACTTCCCCGGTGCGCTTCCGCTTGGATATACGCGCTTGTTCTCCTCCATTGTAAGTCCCTCCCATACCGTATATCGGCTGACGATATGCGCGGGAAGGACCAATTATGAGGAGCTTGCGCTTGGGGCGCAAGTCTGCTACCATGAATGCACCGCGTTCATTATACATTCACGGAGGCGGACGATGCAATACCATTTGGATACAATCCCGGTATGGAATGCCATGGAAGAGCAGGCGGAATGCCCGGTTTGCGCGCTTTTGAAAAAAGCGGAGGACATGGAAATCGAGCGCAGCCTGGGCGGTAGCGTGATGGAACCCGCCGTCCGCATCCAGGTCAACGAACGGGGCTTTTGCGGGCGGCATCAGGAGCGGCTGTTTCAGCAAAAAAACCGCCTGGGCCATGCCCTGCTGGTGGATTCCCATGCCAAAGAACTGCTAAAAAAGGTGGAACGCCTTTCCCGGCTGGCCCAGGGCAAAGAGGGCGGGCTGAAAGCGCTGTTCGGCGGCGGAGCCGCGGACGCGCCCATCGACCGGCTGATGGAAGGCCTTGTCCAGCTGACCCAGCCCTGCGCGGTTTGCGAAGCGGTGGCGGCGCACATGGACCGGTACCTGTATACCTTTTTGCATCTGTGGAAAACCGAGCCCCGGTTCAAAGCCGCGTGGGCCGAAAGCAAGGGCGCCTGCATCCCGCACACGGCGGAACTGCTGGCCCGGGCGAAGAAGCACCTTTCCCCCGCCCAGCAAAAGGAATTTGCCGCCTCGCTGATGGCGCTGCTTCAAAACAGTCTTGCGGAAAACGAAAAGGACCTGGAATGGTTCACGCAGAAATTTGACTACCGCAACCAGGAAAAGCCCTGGGGGAACAGCAAAAACGCCCTGGAGCGCATGGTAAACCGGCTGCGGGGCCGCTGCCTTTAGTTTCCGCCCGCCTCCTGGGGGAACTGCTCCAGCAAAACCCCCGCTTCCTGAAACAGCTCCAGCGAAAACGCGTCCGGGTAGCCCTGCTGGTACACCACCCGCTTGATGCCCACGTTGATGATCATCTTGGTGCAAATGGAGCAGGGCTGATGGGTGCAGTACAGCGTGGCCCCGTCGATGGAAATGCCCAGCCTGGCGGCCTGCAAAATGGCGTTTTGCTCGGCATGGATGGCATAGCACACCTCCGCCCGGGTGCCCGAGGCGATGCCCAGCTTGCGGCGCAGGCATTCCCCCCGCTCTTTGCAGGTTTTCAGGCCCTGGGGCGCGCCGTTGTAGCCCGTGGTCATGATGCGCTTGTCCTTCACAATCACCGCGCCAATGCTTCGGCCTTCCATATAGCAGCTGGTCCATTCGGAAATCAGGTACGCCATCTTCATGAACCGCACGTCCCATTTGTCCATCGCGGGTTCCTCCTTTTGTTAGGCCTTTTTCCGCATTTTTTGGCATTATACTAAATCGGCGGGCATTTGACAATACGGCCTCCCGGCTTAAAGGCCATATCCCGCGCTCTGAAATCTGAAGTCATGGTCCCCCTGTCCCGCACATAGCCTCTTCGGGGAGGCGGTAGAGTGCGGGCAAATTCTGCAAAAAAACAAACAATGCTGCTTACGGCGGTCAACACGGTGGTGCGGGCCCTGGGGCTGTATATGCGGGTGCATCTGTCCCGCCTTTTGGGCGCGGAGGTCATGGGCATCGCCGAGCTTTGCTCCGGCGTGCACATGCTGGCCATTACGCCCCTCACCTCGGGCCTACCCCTGGCCATCAGCCGCATGACCGCCAAGGCCCGGCCCCAGGACAAGACCATGCCGCTTCTGGCGGGTATCGCCATGGTGCGGAAAGCCTCCCTTGTGCTGATGCCTTTGCTGCTTTTTTCCTCGCCTTTGCTGGCCCAGGTGATGCGGGATGATCGGGTGCTGCCCTCCCTTTGGATGAGCGTGCCCTGCATCCTTATTTTGGGCTACTCCGCCGTATACAACGGCTATTGCTACGGCGTGGAAAAAAGCTGGCTGCCCGCCATGTCCGAGCTGGTGGAGCAGGTGGTACGCTTTGGGCTGTCCATTGGGCTGGTGGTGTTGCTGCTGAATCTGACCACCGCCTGGCTGGCCGCCGTGCCGGTGTTCGCCACCATGGTGGCGGAGGTTTTGGGCCTTGGGTTTGTGCTGTGGCGCCTGAAGCTGCCCCTTGGCAGCGTAAGCCAGGCCAAAGCCTGGCAAAGGCCGGTGTTTCGTCTGGCGGCCCCCAACACCGTCACCCGCATCATCAATACGGGCCTCCGTTCCATTACCGCCATTTTGGTGCCCCTGCGGCTGCAGGCCTCGGGCCTGATGGCCGCCGAGGCCACCGCAAGGCTTGGCATGCTCAACGGCATGGTGATGCCCATCGTGATGCTGCCCTGCATTTTTACCAGCGCCCTTTCCATGGTGGCCCTGCCCAAGCTGGCCAAGGCCGAGCACGACCGGCCCGCCCTGAAGCGGCTCCTGCTGCTTTGTTTTGGCGCGTCTTTGCTGGTGGGGCTTTTCAGCTGGGGGCTCATCCATTTGCTGGCCCCTGTGCTGGCCGTCAGGGTCTACCGCCTGGCGGAACTGACCGGGCTGTTTCGCCTGTCCGGCCCTTTGGCGCTGCTTGCCGCTGTGGGGAACGTTTCCGCCGGGGTCATCGCCGCTTTGGGACAGCAAAAGCGTTCCATGTATGGAACGCTGGTGTCCTCCGTATTGTCGCTGCTGATGACCTATGCGCTGACCGCCCTGCCCCGGTACCAGCTAAGCGGGGCCATTCTGGCCCAAACCGCCGGCCAGGCGATGATCCTCGCCTGGAACTTCGCCATCCTTTACCTGGCCTTACGGCGCCGCCCCACCGCCCACGCCGCTCAAATGTGATGATAGATCCGCTTCAATTCTTCCGTTTCCCTGCCGTCCGGGTGGTACACCACCAACGGCGGCAGCCATTTCAGCGCGGGCTTCGCGTTCTTCATGCCTTCCAGCAAAACAAGATAGGGCTCCCGGTCCGGCTTGGCGCACACCAGCCGGGCCCGTTTGGGCTCCAGCCGGGCCCCCCGCATCGCGTCGCAAAGCTCCAGCATCCGGGGCGCGGGAAACACCATGCTCAGACGGCCGTGGTTTTTCAGCACCGCCCCGCAGGCCTCCACAATTTCCAAAAGGCTCAGGTTGGTTTCGTGCCTGGCCATCTTTTGGGACAGGGTTTCGCTGAGTAGCGCGCTGCCCTGCTTGCCATAGGGCGGGTTGCAGACCACCGCGCTCATGCTCTCCCGGCCGATCCTCTCCGGCGCGGACCGCAAATCGGCGGCATGCACTTCGACGCGCCCCCCAAGGCCGTTCAGCGCCATGGTGCGGGCGGCCATGTCCGCCATGTCCGGCTGAATTTCAAAGGCGTGAAAGGTGGCGCTTTCCTCTTTTTGCGAAAGAAGCACGGGCAAAATGCCCGTGCCCGTGCCCATGTCCGCCACCCGGTCCCGGGGGCGGATGACGGTGAAATCCGCCAGCAGCACCGCGTCCATGCCGAAGCGGAAGGCCGCCGGGTTTTGGATGATTTTCAGCCCGTTCCGCTCCAGGTCGTCCACGCGCTCATGGGGATGGATGATCATGGCAACGCTTCCTCAATATACAAGTATTCCGTCAGACAATAGCCCTTGATGCCCAGGTACCTGACCTGGCACCAGGTTTCCCCCTGTTTCAGCACCAAAACCCGCTCGTCCCGCAGCATCAGCGCCAGGGGCACGCCGCCTTCGGTGCATTCCGGCCACAGGGCCAGCATCTCCTGGTCCTCCCTGGGCGACACGGCGGCATAGGTTTCTCTGTCCATAGCCTCCAGGGTGGGGTCCAAAACGGGCTCATTTCGGTTCGCCCCCGCGCCGCCCTCGTCGTCCTCCCCGGCGTCAGCCGAAGAACTGCCGGAAGGGGCGGTGGCGTGCTCGGTCTGGCTTTCCGTGTTTGAAAGGCTGACCATGGGCGGTTCTTCCGCCGGCTGGCTGGTGGTCAAAAACTGGCTCATCACATAGCCGGTGGTGCCGTGGTAGCTTACGTTGCTCCAACCGCCGCTTTCCCCAAACACCTCCACAGCCGCCAGCCTTGGCACCGTGGTCAGCACCTGGCCCGAAGAGGAGGCCGTGGCCCGCAGGTTCAGCGCGCCGGAGGAGGTATACACCCAGGCGGTATAGGCTTCCGCCGCCGTCTCCACGGGCGGTTCGGGCTGGCTTGCCTCGGCCCCGCCGGTCATTTTCAGGTATTGGGTCATGGAATAGCCCGTTACGCCGCCGTAGGCCACATGGCACCAAACATCGCCGTACTTCAGCACGGTGACCTCCGCGCCGGAGGGAATGGTGGTCAGCACCTTGCTGCCGCCGTCGGCGGCAAAGCGCAGGTTCAGCGAGCCGGAGACGGTGTTCACCCGGGCGGTCATGGTTTCCTGATTGGTCTCCTGGGGGGCGGATTCCTGAGAATCCGGCTCCATGGGCACGGTTTCCGTGCTGCTGTCCCCGGGGTTCATGTCCAGGCTGGCGCGGTCAAACCCGCCTGCCGCAAAGGTAAGGAACTGGGTCATCACATAGCCGTCGGTGCTGCCGTAGCGGACGGCGGTCCACACATCGTCCTTCTGCCGCACGCCCACGGTGGCTCCCCGGGGAATTTGGGCCAGCACCTTGGCGCCGGAGGAAGCCTGGGCCCGCAGGTTCAGCGAGCCGGAGGAGGTGGTGACCGTGGCCGTGAGACTCTCCCCCGCAGGCGCGGGGGCCCCCTCGGCAAAGGTGAGGTAGCTGTTCATCACATAGCCGGTTTGGCCGCCATAGGTGGTGCGGCTCCACGTGGCCAGCTTTTCGTCAATCAAAAGGGTATATCCCCTGGGAACCCGGGCCAGCACAGGGCTGCCCGGAAAGGGGTCCATCCGCAGGTTCAGCGAGCCGGAGGCCGTCGTCACCGTGGCATACACGCCGCCGGGGGTTTCCGGAGCGGCGGGAACGCCGGGATCATTGGGGTCGTTAGGGTCCGCCTCCGGGTCCGGGGTGGCTTCCCCGGGGGTTGTCGGAACCGCGCCTTCGTCCGCGAAGGTGAGGAACACGCTCATGGCGTAGCCCGTCACGCCCGCATAGGTCACGCGGCTCCATTCCGCGCCCCGCTCCAACACGGCGACGGTGGCGTACGGAGGAATGGTGCGCAAGATGGCGCTACCCGCCCGGGCTTCCGACCGCAGGTTCAGCGACCCGGAAGGGGTGGTCACCGTGGCGCTTCCCCCGCCCAGGGGGTCCGGCGTGGCGCCGAAACCCGTGCCGGAGGACATAAACTGCAAATAGCTGGTCATGACATAGCCGGAAACGCCGTTATAGGATACCGCCGACCAGGTGCCGCCCCTGGATGTGACGGTGACCGTGGCCCCCTTGGGAATGGTGGTGAGGATGGTGCTGCCCGCGCTGGCTTCCTTACGCAGGTTCAGCGAGCCGGACTGGGTGGCCACAATGGCGGTTTCGCCGGAGCCTCCGCCGCTTGGGAAGGACAGCTGCGAGGTGGGCATGTAGCCCGTTTCGCCTTCATAGCGCACCTTGCACCAGCTTGCGCCCTTCTCCAGCACCACCACGCTTTGCCCCATGCCAACAGTCAAAAGCAGCGGGGCTTCAAAGCTGCCGTCCTCGTACAGTTCGCCCGCGATGGCGCTGACCGTGGCGGTCATTTCGCCGGAAACCGGGCCGCCCGGCTCCGTTCCGCCTTCGCCGCCCTCCAGGCTGTCGCCTTCGTAGCGCAAATAAGAGGAAATGATATATCCCGTCTGGCCGTTGTAGATCACGGTGCTCCAGGAACCGTCGTCCCGGGTCACGGTGACGGTTGCGCCGCCGGGCACCTGGGCCAGCACGCTGCTGGAGGTGGACGGGGCGCTGCGCAGGTTCACCGTGCCGGAAGGATCGTCCAGCTCCACCGTGGCGGTGACATTGCCAGAGCTGGCGGCGTTGCCGGGATAGCTGCTGGAAAACACCAGAAAGTCGGCGGAAGCGTAGGCCACCGTGGCCCCGAACTGCACCTTCGCCCAGCCGCCGCTTCGGGAAAGAACGGTCAAAACAGCGCCGGTGGGGGCGGTGGTCAAAATGGTGGCCGACGTGCTGCCGGAGGCCCGCAGGTTCAGATAGCCGTTTGCCTGCACGGTGGCAAAGCCCTCAATTTGGGTGACGCTTTCATTGCTTGTGGAGGGGGCGGAACCGGCAAGGGTCAGGGCGTTGGAGGGCACATACCCCACGATGCCGCCCACCTTGATCAGGCACCAGCTGCCGTCGTTCGCGTATACCCCCACGGGGGAGTTGTGGGCGATGACGCCCAAAATCTGGCTGGACAGGGACCGTTCCGCCCGAATGGCCAGCGAAGAGGAGGCGTTTACCAGCTTCACCACGGCGGTGCAGGCGGTGTCCGGGTCTGTAAAGTCCGCCGGGTCCTCCACGGTGGTGACGGTTTCGCCGCCGGGGGCCAGGATGGTGTTGGTAAAGCTGATGCGCACCCGCCTGCAGCCGGTGTAGTAAAAGCCCAGCACCTGGTCGTAGCTGTACCCCTGCTTGCCCATGTACATGGCGCCCCGCTGGCTCAGCCCCAGGCCATGGCCATAACGCCGGGCCTCCAGGGTGAAGCCGCTGCTGGTTTTGGCCACGCTCCACAGCTCATTTTGGCTGGACTGGATGCTCATGCCCAGCATGCTTTCCAGCTCGGTGAAAATATTGCAGGTCACCGTCACCGGGGTTGCGCCGCCCCCCGCCGACACCGTCAGCGCGAAATCCATTTTGGTATACAGCCTGCTGGGCGAGGCGTACTTGGGGGTGTGGGGCGTGATGCTTTTGATGGTCTGCACGGTCACGTTGCCGCTGCTGACGCCAAGGGCCGAGGCCGCCTTGGTTTTTAGCAGCGACATCAGCGAGGCGTTGTTGGAGGACCCTGCGCAGTTCGCGCTCAGCGGCGTGCGCTTCACCACGCTGTCCGGATTGGCCAGGTCAAAGGGGTCGTCCTTCACACAAAGGTAATCGTAGCCCGAGGTGCCCCAGGCGTTCTTGATGGACTCCATCTGCCCGCCGTTGCTGGCGGAATAATAGGTGGCGGTATAACCGGAGCCGTTCATCAGCACGATGCCCTTGGTGCCGTCCACGGCGGCCACGCAGTTGGCGTTGCCCGTAGGGGTGCCGTTGTACACCTGGTCGCTGGTGGTGTCCACCACGTCATAGGTGCCGCCGGCGCGGCTTTGCATCATATTGACCGTATAGGTACGGGCTGCCACCGCCTGGGCTTTCAGGGCCTCGATGTGGGCGCCGTTGCCCATTTCATAGGGCAGCACGCCGTAGAGATAGTTTTCGATATAAATATGGGCGATCGTATAGAGCTTATAGCTGCCGCCGCTCTGGATCGCCTTGAAGGAAATATCGCCGGGATAGGGGTTTTCAGGCTTGCGGCCCTGGGCAATTCGAATGCCGCTGGTGCCGGAGGTGCTGTGGCGGCGAAGGGCAAAGCTGGTGCCCATGTTGGTTTTGATGCCGCCGCGGGTGAGGGTGAGTGCGCCTGTGGCGCTGGAAAAGCCCACCGTAACGCTTTCCCCGCCGGAAAGGCTCTGGCTGGTGTTGCCGTTTACGCTGTATTGCCCCAGTACCGTCAAATTCAGGGTGCTGGGATTGCCAAGCGAGGACAGGTACACGCGCACCATGCCGTTTTGGGAACTGCTTTGGGATGTGAGGGGTGCGGACGCCACGCTGACGGCGCCGGCCGGCAAAATGCTTCCCAGCAGCACAAGGGACAAAAGGGCGGCGGCTATCTTTTGTACATATGCGCGACGTGTCATTCGCATTGGGTAGCGGCCTCCTCTGTACATTGTTAAAAGTAATACTTTTGTAACGTTTTTGATTTTAGCATAATTCGGCAGGATTGTCCACTGGCAAGCCCTGGCAGAATGCCGCCGGTTCGGGGCTTTGTAGCGGGTCTCTGGCCGGGGAAAAAGGGGAAACCCCACAAAAACAAAAGCGGTCCGTTTGTTATATGATAAGGCTTTTCGGGCCATATTTTTTCCAGGCATGCTTACCCAAAAGGGAAATAAAGAGGAAAAAAGAGGAATTTTATGGGGAAAAATAATTTGATAAAAAATTATTTTTTTATTTTTTGTAACAATTTCAACGTTTTCATTTACTTTTGTGTCCAATATTGACAAACTTTTTCAAAATTATGGCATATTTATGGTTGCACTTTCTTAGCACTTTCTTTATAATAGGATTTGGGTAACCATCTTTGCAACAAATGCAACAGCCGTTCATGAATGCCATCCTTTCATCCCGCATTGATTGCATCATTGAAGGAGAGGAACCACATGTATACACCCAGACGATTTTGCTTTGCCCTGTTATGCGGTCTGCTCATCAGCGCCATGACGGGCATCGCGTATGCCCAGCCCGGGGCCCTTGCCATCCAGGGCCCGGACCAGATTGAAGCGCCTTCCTTTTCCGAGGCGGCTCGCGTCTTTTCCTATTCCCTGGCGGGGGAAGCCGCCCCCTCCTCCGGCGTTCGCTGGGGCGTTACCGACGCCCCCGGCGTCAGCCTGGACGAGAAGGGCACTTTGACCCTGTCCTCCGGCGTGTCCCATGAAAGCCTAACCATTGTGGCAGAGTGGGACGGCATGGAAGCCCCGCTTTCCAAAACCGTGACCGTTTCGGAATCCCAAATGGTGACCGCCCTGCTTGTGGACGGACCGGATACGCTGCGGCTTTCGCCCCTTCAGGCGGGAACCGCGTGCTTTGCCGTCCTGGCGCTGGACCAGGACCAGCGGGCCATTCCCTCCGCCCCCGTCTCCTGGCGGGTGAAGGGCCCCAAGGGCGTTTCCATCACCAGGGACGGCGTTGTCACCGTGCCTGCCGGCCTCACCGAGGGCAGCGTGGTGGTGACCGTTTCCTGCGGCGAACTGTCGGACCAGAAAACCCTGACCTTGGCCAAAGATGAAGCTGCCGCCCACGCGGTTGTCCTCTCCGGGCCTTCCTACCTCATCGCGCCCGCCCAAGAGGGCGAAAGCGTCTCCGGGGCCTTGGAGGCCACGGTGCTGGACCAGTACGGCAACGTCCTTCCCGGCGCCAATGTTCAGTGGAGCATAGAGCCCCTGGCGGGCTGCTCCATCGGCCAGGACGGCGTGCTTATGGTGGAAAAGGGCGCTGCGGAAGGTTTTGTGACCGTGGTGGCCAAAGCGGGCGGCCAAAGCGGCCGCTGGCAAACCCAGATTATTGGAGAAACGCCCGTGGCTGTGGACTGCGAGCCCCTCGCAGGGGACCAGAACGTGGTCATCCCCGGTGAAGGCGCAGCCACCGCCGCCTATACCGCCACCATGGTGGACCAATACGGTCAGGTGGTTCTTGGCGGCGTTCGTTGGAGCGTCAGCGGGCCTTCCGGGGTAAGCATGGACGCATCCACCGGCGTTTTGACGGTGGAAAGCACCGTCAGCCCCACCACGGTCACGGTGACGGCTTCCAGCGGGATGACCAGCGCCAGCAAGAATGTGGCGCTCACATCCCTGCCGCTTATCAAAAGCTTTTCCATTGAAGGCTCCCACCACGCGGTCAGTGGCCAGGAGGCCCAGTATACCGCCGTGCTTGTGGACCTGAACGGCCGCGCCATGCAAAGCGCCGCCGTGGAATGGACCCTTTCCGGCGGCGAAGAAAGCGCCCGCGTCACCGGCCATGGCCTTTCCTGCACTGTGGTTCCGGCCCAGGAAGGCGCCTATACCCTGACCGCCGCTTATTCCAACAGCTCGGCCACCTTTGACATCGTGGCCAGCGAAGCGGCCCCGGCGCTGTCCGGCATCCGGCTTGCGGGTCCCGCCGCCATCATGGCCCCGGACAGCGGCGAAGTTTCCTTCCCATATAGCGCCACGGGCAGCGACCAGTACGGCGACGATCAGGACATCTCCGCCGCCACCTGGACGCTGGAAGGCAAAGACGGCGTATCCCTGAACGGACAGGGCGGCTCCGCTTCCCTCACCGTGCAAAGCGGCGCGGCCCCGGCCACGGTTACCCTTACCGCCACGGTGGGCGATGTGACGGGCAGCATAAAGGTGGACATCCTTCCCCCGGAAGCCCCCGCCAAGCAGGAACCTGCCGCCGACCCGGCCTCCACCGAGCCGACCCTGGAGCCGGAAGCGGATGCGCCTGCAACCACCGAGGCCAAATCAGACCAGGAACCGGCGGCGACCCCCGTTCAGGAGCCGCCGGCGGAACCGCAGGAGGAACCCAAGCAGCCGGAAAAGGCTGTCCCCGCTGAAAAAACCACCAAGGAACCCGAGCACATCCCCGCCGCGCTCAACGAAATCGAAATCGAATCCGCCGAGACCCCGCTGGGGGTATCCCTTCCCTGGTACCGGCAGGTTCTGAACTGGTTCGGCCGTCTCTTCGGCGGCTGAACCGGCGCAAAAGCGGCATCCGCCATGTAAGTTTCAAGGTTCCTGGCAAAGATACTCTCCCCCTCGGGAGCAAAAAGCCCGTCCGCGTTGCGGACGGGCTTTACACCGCCGACAAACTTGTTTGGAGGCGGGATGCCAGCCTGCTGAAAAAGTCCGTTTAGGGGCTGCCGCCCCTAACCCCCGCGCGGGGCGGCGCCCACGCCCCCTAAGTTTTCCACGAGTGTAGCCCGGGCAAAAAACACCACAAAACAAAGTGAGAAAAA
>JAVBTE010000156.1:0-6241 GCA_031556335.1 Eubacteriales bacterium
CCCCCCGCCTGTGTTTTTGGCTATGACCTGTCGTTCCTGTTTCCTTTTTGCCGCCCTGTTTCCCCACGTTAAAACCCGGCCCCTGCGCTCCCGCCCTCCCGGGATGCAAGGGCAGAGCCCCTGCCGTCCCCCCGTCCCCCCCCGTCCCCCGGCCCTTGCATCTCAGCACTTTTTTTGTTATGCTTGGCGGGGCTTACTGTGCAAAAAACAAGGGGAGGCGTCCTGTGGAGCGGCCGATGTGGAACATGCTGGCCCGGGCGAGGGGAAGGCTGTCCTTCCATATGCCCGGGGCCCAGGGCAAGGCCCCTTTTGGCGGCTGGAACCCTTACCGCCTGGACACCACGGAGCTTGCCGTGACCGACGATTTATACCGGCCCACCGGGGCCATTGCCCGGGCCCAGGCGCTGGCGGCGAAAAGCGCGGGAGCGGCCCATACGTTCATGCTTGCCGGGGGCAGCACGGCGGGGGTCCATGCCATGTTGCTGTACGCGGCGGGGCGGGGCGATGCGGTGATTTTGCCGCGAAACGTTCACGTCAGCGCGCTGAACCTTTGCGCGGTGGCAGGGCTGGAGCCGGTGTTCGCCCGGCCTGCCTATACGGCCCAGGGGCGGGCCTATACCAGCCTGGCCGCTTACGAGGAGGCCATGGAGCGGTGCCCCAGGGCCAAGGCGGTGCTGGTGACCCGGCCCGATTACGCCGGGCTGATGCCCGATCTTTCGGGGATTGCCGAGGCGGCCCACCGGCGCGGCCTGCTGGCGCTGTGCGACGAGGCCCACGGGGCCACGTTCAACTGGCGGGGCAAGGTAGGGAACGCGGGGGCGCGGGGGGCGGACCTGTTTGTGCAGTCGGCCCACAAAACCCTGCCGGCCCTGACCTCGGGGGCGTGGCTTCACGCGGGGCCCGGAATGGACGCGGAGCGCCTCGTTCGGGTGCTGCGCATGGTGCAAACCAGCAGCCCATCCTTTTTGACGTTGCTTTCCCTGGACGACGCCCGGGCCTGGATGGACCGCTTCGGCCCTCAGGCCTGCCACCGGCTGGAAGAGGCCGTTGGCGGGTTTTTCCAACGGGTGGCGCGGCTGGGATACGGGAGGGGGCAGGACGATGCGCCTGCGGGCTGTTCCTATGATCCCCTCAGAATCGTGCTTCGAGGCCCCCAGGGCGGCCTTGCGCTGGAAGCGGCCCTTCGGGGGCGGGGCATTGACGTGGAGATGAGCGACGAGGGCTGCGTGGTGCTGATTCCCTCCCTGATGGACGGGGCGAAGCGCCTGAAGCGCCTTGAAAAGGCGCTGGGCCAAATGGCCGGGGCGGCGGAACGCCGGCGGGAAGGGGACGCGCAAAAGTCCCCGCCGTCAGGCAAGCAGGTTTTCCCCCCCGAAAACCTGCCGGAGCGGGTGGCGCCGCTGAGCCAGGCGGCCTTCGCCCGGAGCCAAGCCGTACCCCTGGAGGAAGCCGCGGGCCGGGTCAGCGCGGCCCAGGTGGGGTTGTACCCCCCGGGGGTGGCCCTGGTTACGGCCGGGGAGCGCATTGAAGCGCCGCTGGTTGCCTATTTACGGCAGGCGGACCCGGCGCGGGTGTTCGGCTGGCCGGAGCCGGGAACGCTTCTGTGCCTGACCCGGGACGGATGACGCGGCGGCCCGCAAAACAGAGGATTAAGCAAAGACCACAATAAAGGAGCCAATAAAATCCTATGGACGTGAACCAGTTTCCCTATGACGCGGTGATTTTTGATCTGGACGGTACCCTTTGCAACGCGGAACAAGGCATTCTTTCTTCCGTGCTGTACACCATGGATGCGTTGGGCCACAGCGTTCCGGAAGGCGTGGATTTGCGGGTCGTCATCGGGCCGCCGCTGCGCGATTCCTTTCAGGACATTCTGGGCCTTCCGCCCGAACTGGTGCCCCAGGCCATGGAGATGTACCGGGAACGCTTTATTCAGGAAGGGTTGGAGCAGTACACGGTCTATCCCCACATCCGTTCCCTTTTGCAAATTTTGCGCCATGGGGGCGTGTACACGGCCATTGCCACCAGCAAGCCCGTGAAGCCCACCCGCATGATTCTGGATCATTTCGCCCTCACCCATTATTTTGACAAAATCGTGGGGGTGGAGGACGACGACCACGTCATCGGCAAGCCGGAACTGGTCAAGCTGGCCCTGCCGGACAAATACAAGCGGGCCGCCATGGTGGGGGACCGCTGCTTTGACATGGAAGGGGCCGTGAAAAACGGCATCGACGGCATTGGCGCGGGCTACGGCTGCGGCAGCGACGAGGAGCTGATGGACGCGGGGGCCGTGCACATCGTGCCGGATACCGAGGCCCTGCGGGCTTTGCTGTGCCAGGGCGCGGAAATCCCCAGAGGGTTTTTCCTGACCGTGGAGGGCATGGACGGCAGCGGCAAAACCACCCAGGTGAACCTTTTGGAAAAAAACCTGCGGGAATACGGCTTTAGCGTGCTGCGCACCCGGGAGCCCGGGGGCTGCGACATCAGCGAGGACATTCGCCGCATTATTCTGGACACGGAAAACATGGAGATGTGCCCGGCCTGCGAGGCGCTACTCTACGCGGCCGCCCGGGCCCAGCATGTGCACCAGGTGATCCGCCCGTCGGTGGAGCGGGGCATGCTGGTGCTGTGCGACCGTTTTGTGGACAGCTCCATCGTTTACCAGGGCGCGGGCCGGGAGCTGGGCGTGGAAGCCGTGCAGCAGATCAACGGGCCCGCGGTGGGGGACATGACCCCGGACGCCACGCTGTTTCTTTCCATCGACCACAAAACCGCCCTCAAACGCCGGCTGAGCGCCTCCACCCCGGACCGGTTGGAACTGGAGGATTCGGAGTTTTACGAACGGGTGCAGAAGGCCTATGAAAAGCTGATTCACGACAACAAACGCCGGTATTTGCTGGTGGACGCGGACCGGGACGTGGAAACCGTGGCCAGGGACGCGCTGAAAATTGTGCTGGCCCGGCTGGAGGGCTGAATGGAGCGCATCGTGGTGGGCATGTCCGGCGGGGTGGATTCCTCCGTGGCAGCCCTGCTTTTGAAAAGGCAGGGCTACGACGTGGTGGGCGTGTTCATGAAAAACTGGGACGAGCAGGATGAAAACGGGGCCTGCACCGCCACCCAGGACTGGGGGGATGTGCAGGCGGTGTGCGACCACATTGGCATTCCCTACTATGCCGTCAACTTTGAAAAGGAATATCAGGAGCGGGTGTTTTCCTACTTTCTGGAGGAATACCGCAAGGGCCGTACCCCCAACCCGGACGTGCTGTGCAACCGGGAGATCAAATTCAAGGCCTTTTTGGATTTTGCCCTGCAATTGGGGGCCGGGAAAATGGCCACCGGGCATTTTGTGAAAACCGGGGCCTTACACGGCCATACCACGCTTTTGAAGGGGGCCGACCCAAACAAGGACCAGAGCTATTTTCTGTACATGCTGAAAGAGGAACAGCTGCAAAAAGCGGTTTTTCCTGTGGGAGACATGACCAAGGCCCAGGTGCGGGCCCTGGCCTTCGAGGCGGGCTTGCCCGTCAGCCAAAAAAAGGACTCCACCGGGGTCTGCTTCATTGGGGAGCGAAATTTCCGGCAGTTTTTGCAGGGGTTTTTGCCCCTGCAGGCCGGAGAGATGCAGACCGAGGACGGCCGGGTGATGGGCCGGCACATTGGCCTTTCCTATTATACCCTGGGCCAGCGCAAGGGCCTTGGCATTGGCGGCGGTGGGGACGGCCGCAGCTGGTTTGTGGTGGACAAGGATTTGAAGCGTAACGTGCTGGTGGTGGCGCAGGGGGAGGATCACCCCCGGCTGTACAGCCGCTATGTGCGAGCGTCTCAGGCCACCTGGGTGGGGGAGCCCCCCGGGGCGGAGGGCGCGCCCTTCCGTTGCGCCGCCACATTCCGCTACCGCCAGGCCGACCAGCCGGTGGAAGCGGTGTGGAGGGGACAGGATCTGTACCTGCGGGCGGAGCAGCCCCAGCGGGCCGTGACCCCGGGGCAAAGCGTGGTGCTGTATGACGGCGACCGGTGCCTGGGCGGCGGCATCGCCGAAGAGGCGGGCATGCGGCCCTTGGCGGATTTGGTGACAAAATAGCCAGACCCCCGGAAAATACATAGCAAATACAAGAAATTTGTTGCAAATGCTTGCGCCCATGGGACACAATCGATATAATAAACCAAACATTTTCGGGAACAGGGAGGGGTATTCATATACCCTGGCGAAGAAGGTGTAAAAAGAAAGAGGAAAGAGGAGGAAATGGAAATGAAGAAAATGGTAACAATGGCACTGGCCCTGATGTTGGCGGTCAGCCTGATTCTGCCCGCGCTGGCGGAGGATACAATCAAAATTGGCGGGATTGGCTGCCTCACCGGCCAGTATGCCATGTACGGCGTCGGCGTGAAAAACGGCGTGGATCTGTACATTGACGAACTGAACGCCGCCGGCGGCATCGACGGCAAGCAAGTGGAAATGCTGTGGGAAGACGACGAAGGCGCTCCGGACAAGGCCGCCAACGCCTACAACAAGCTGGTGCAAAACGACGGTGTTGTGGCCATTTTGGGCTCCGTGCTGACCGGCGCCACCGACGCGGTTGCGGACCTTGCGGCGGAAGACGGCATCCCCATGATCACCGCCTCCGCCACCGCCTACTACATCACCGAGGGCCGCCCCAACGTGTTCCGCACCTGCTTCCTGGACCCCTTCCAGGGCATCTCCATGGCGAATTTCGCCAAGGAGCAGTTCAGCGCCACCAAGCTTGCGGTGCTGTATGAAAACGGCAACGAGTACTCCACGGGCCTGAAAGACAAGTTTGTGGAGCAGGCCGGGAAGAACGGCCAGGAGATCGTGGCCATGGAAGCCACCGCCGCCAAGGATGTGGACTTCAAAGCCCAGTTGACCAAGATCAAGGACGCGGCCCCCGATGTGGTGTTCGTGCCCTACTACGGCCCCGAGGCTGCCCTGATCCTGACCCAGGCCAAGGAAATCGGTCTGGAGACGAAGTTTGTGGGCGCGGACGGCATCTCCAGCATCGTGGATTCCATCAGCGACAAGAGCCTGCTGGTGAACATGTGGTATTCCGACCACTTCTCCAACGCTGCGGACAGCGAAATGGTGAAGAAGTTCCTGGACGGCTACCAGGCGAAGTACGGCGAAATGCCCAGCATCTCCTTCTCCGCCACCGGCTATGACGCGGCCCTGGTGCTGACCAACGCCATCAAGACCGCCGCCAGCACCGACTATCAGGCGGTTGTGGACGCGATCAAGGCCACCAACGTGGAAGGCGTTTCCGGCGTGATCACCTTTGACGATCACAACGATCCCATCAAGAGCGCGTTCATCTTGAACTTCGACGCCGAAGGCAATCAGGTGTTCGTGAAGCAGCAGAACCCGTAAGCAAACCATGTCTGGAAGAGGGGGCGAAAGCTCCGAAAACGGCCTGGTCGTTTTCTGAAGAGGAGGCGCGCCCCCTCTTTCAGCCCTTTCAAAAGAGGCGGCTTTTGAATGCCTTTTTTGAAAGGGCTGAATGCTTTTGTTCGGCTCGCCCGCCCCACGCCTGCGGCGCGTCGCGGGTACGCGCTTCGTTTGCTTCGCAAACTTCGGGCGCTCGTCGGGGCTGCGCCCCTCCCTTGGCTCGCCCGCCCCACGCCTGCGGCGTGTCGCGGGTACGCGCTTCGTTTGCTTCGCAAACTTCGGGCGCTCGTCGGGGCGAAGCCCCTCCCTTGGGTTTTCCGGCAACAGGGGCAAAGCCCTGAAAAATCCTGATGGCTTTGTCCAGCAGAAGAGGTGAAAGGGATGCTGTTTTTAAGTCAGGTGGTGAACGGTTTGGGCGTGGGCGCGATCTATGCGCTGATCGCCCTTGGATACACGATGGTATACGGCATTGTACGGCTGATCAACTTCGCCCATGGGGATATCCTGATGGTGGGCTCGTATACGGCGGTGCTGCTGTTGGTGGGCGCGGGCGTGCCCTTTCCCGTGGCGCTGGTGGCTTCCATGCTGGTGTGCGTGGTGTTTGGCGTGGTCATTGAGCGCATTGCCTACAAGCCGCTTCGCGGCGCGCCCCGCATTTGTTCCCTCATCACGGCCATTGGCGTCAGCTATTTGCTGCAAAACAGCGCCCAGCTGATTTTTTCCGCCAACCCCCGTCCCTTTCCCACGGTGTTCCAGGTGCAGCCCATTCGCATCGGCAGCGTGTCCATCAGCTTTGTCACCCTGCTTACGGTGACCGTGGCCATTGGGCTGATGATTTTGCTG
>JAVBTE010000061.1:0-3227 GCA_031556335.1 Eubacteriales bacterium
TCGAACCCCTGATTTCGCCTTGAGAGGGCGACGTCTTAACCGCTTGACCATGGAGCCAAAATTGGCTGGGGAACTAGGATTCGAACCTAGACAATACGAGTCAGAGTCGTAGGTGCTGCCGTTACACAATTCCCCAACGCAACAGCTTTGCTGCACGTGATATTATACGGGAGCCCCTTCCTCCTGTCAAGCATTTTTTCCAGATCGGGCTTTTCCCCGGCGAACTCCCCGGCCCAACCCCCTCCGCTAAAAAACCAGCGCCCCCACATAGGCCGCGGCGCAGGCGGCCACCGCCACCGTCAACAGCCCCTTGCCGGAAAAGCCCAGGGCAAGGGCCGCCGCAAGGCCGCACAGGGCGCCGGGCAGGTTGCCCGTGCTCCCCAGCACCGCCGGAAAGGTCATGGCCCCCAGCACCGCATAGGGCACATAGTGCAAAAAGGATCTCCAAAAGCGGCTGCGAATGCGCCCCCGAATGGCGGCCAGCGGAAGCATGCGAATCAGGTAGGTGACCCCCGCCATCACCAGCACATCCCGAAAAAATACCCCGTTCTCCATCAGCGCTCCCCTCCTTCCGTGGCGACGTCGGCAGCCCCGGGGCCGTCCTCTTCCAGGGGGCCGGGCAGAACCAGGGCCGCCAGGGCCGAGGCCAGCACCGCGCACAGAATGATGCGAAACCCTGCCGTCAGGAACGAAAAGAAAGGCGCATAGGCGAAGAGGCAGCTGAGGGCCACCGCCGTCAGCACCGCCAGGCGTACCTCTTTTTGCTTGCGGAAGGGGGGCAGCACAATGGCGATAAACATGCCGTAGATGGCAATGCCCAGCGCCCCGGTGAGGGAGGCGGGCAAAACGTCCCCCGCCAGGGCCCCCAGCAGCGTGCCCAGCGCCCAGCCCATATACGGGCCGCAGATCAGCCCGTACAGATAGGCGCGGCCCACCTTGCCCGGCTGGCCGGAAGCCACCGCGAACACCTCGTCCGTATTGCAAAAGGAAAACAAAAGCCGGTGGGGCAGGGTCATGCTGCCGTCCAGCTTTTGGCTGAGGGAAAGGCTCATCAGGGCGTAGCGGATGTTGATGACCAGCTGGGTCAGCGCCATTTCGGCCAGCCCGGCCCCCGCCGCCATCAGGGATAGCCCCGCCACCTGCCCCGCGCTGGTCACGTTCAGCATGGAAACAAGCAGCGCCTGCCAGGGAAAAAGCCCCGCCTTGCTGGCCTGAATGCCAAAGGCGAAGGACACCGACAAATACCCCAGGGCAATGGGCAGGCCATGCAAAAGCCCTCTTTTGTATGCGGACGGTACTGCCATCAAAACGCGATCCCTCTTTTTATGAAAAAATATCTGTGGTTTTCTTGGAGGAGGTCTGGAGGAACCTTCTGTTGCAAAAAGAAGGTTCCTCCGGCATCCCCCGTCCCCGTCTCCGTCCCCTCGTTCCCCTTATTCTTCCATGCCCGCGCACAGGCCGTCCACGGCGGCGCTGACGATGCCGCCGGCATAGCCCGCGCCCTCCCCCAGGGGATACAGGCCGCCGATGGCGCTTTCCCGGCGCTGGTTGCGAAGCAGCCGCACAGGAGCGGAGGAGCGGGTTTCGGGCCCGGTGAGAAGGGCGTCCGGGTCGTGAAAGCCCCGCAGCTTTTGGCCCAGCAGGGGCAGGGCATGGCGCAGGTTTTCCAGGGCGAAGGCAGGCAAGCAGCAGGCCAGGTCGCCCATGCAAACGCCGGGCAAATAGCTGGGGCGCACCTTGCCAAAGCTTTGGGTGGGTTTGCCCGCCAAAAGGTCCCCCACCCGCTGGCAGGGCGCGGCGTAGCTCCCGGTGGCGGCGTAGGCCGCCTGCTCCATTTGCCGCTGAAAGGCCACCCCGGCCAGGGGATGGTCGCTGCCAAAGTCCGCCGGGGTCACCCCGGTCAGCAGGGCGGCGTTGGCGTTTTCTCCGCTTCGGGCGTGAAAGCTCATGCCGTTCACGTTGACGGTGCCGGGCTCGCTGACAGCCCCCATCACCTGGCCTCCGGGGCACATGCAAAAGGTGTACACCCCCCGGCCGTCCGGGGTAGCCACGTTCAGCTTGTATTCGGCGGCGGGCAGGGCGGGGTGCTCGTAAACCGCGCCGTATTGGGCCCTGTCAATGTCCCGCTGCAAGTGCTCAATGCGGCAGCCGATGGCAAAGGCCTTGGGCTGCATGGGCAGGCCCAGGGCGTAGAGCCACCCGTAGGTGTCCCGGGCGCTGTGGCCAATGGCCAGATACACCCGGTCCGCGGGCAGTTCCTCGTCCCCGGCGGCATGGGCCACCCGGGCGGCCACCACCTTGCCCGCTTTCAGCGAAAGGCCGGCAAGCCGGTGGGAAAAGCGCACCTCGCCCCCCAGGGCCAGCAGCCTTTGCCGCATGCGGACAAGCACGCCCCTCAGTTCGTCCGTGCCGATGTGGGGCTTGGGGCTGAGCAAAACATCTTCCGGCGCACCGCAGGCCGCCAGGGTTTTCAGCACCGTGCGGATGTGGGGGCTATTCAGGCCGCAGGTCAGCTTGCCGTCGCTGAAGGCCCCCGCGCCCCCTTCGCCGAAGAGCGCATTGCTTTCCGGGTCCAGCGCGCCGGAGGCGGCAAAGGCGTCCACATCGACGCTTCTTTCCTCCACGGGCCGCCCTCGTTCCAAGAGAATAGGCCGGGCCCCTCGCACGGCCAGGGCCAGGGCGCAAAACAGCCCCGCCGGGCCCGCCCCCACCACAAGGGGCCGGAGCCTGTCCTTAGGCCAGGGGGGCAGCGCCAGATGAAACACATCCGTTTCGATTGTCTCCCGGTCCTGACAGGCCACCTGATTGGGCTTGAAGCGCCCCGCCTGGGAACGCTCCGCGCTTTCCCCGCCCGCCAGGGCCACGTCCGCCGTCAGCACAAAATGGACGTCCCCCTTGTCCCGGGCGTCCAGGCTGCGCTTTACCAGCGCCGCGCTTCGTATTTTTTCCACAGGTACCCGAAGCTGCTTTGCGCAGAGGGCCCGCAGCATTGCCTCGTCAAAGGAAAGGGCCGCGTCCAGGGGAAGTTTGAGCTGATGAATGCGTAGCATGCGTTCTTTTGATATCCTCGTTCATCCGTTTTTTATATGGTTTCATGTGGTTTTCTTGGGGGTCCAGGGGGCCTTCTTTTGCAAAAAGAAGGCCCCCTGGCGTGCCCCCCCCCCCCGCCCCCCCGCACCCCCCCCGACCCGGCCCGACCCCCCACTATCGGCTCATGGTCACCCCAC
>JAVBTE010000003.1:0-11332 GCA_031556335.1 Eubacteriales bacterium
GTTGATGGGGGACAAGCCAAAGGATGGCGGTAAAAAACAACAATCAAATCCACCGGCGGAGCCGGTGGTTTTTCATATGCGGGCATAGCCCTAGAATATCCAATCCTGGCCGCTTTTTCCTGCGTTGTGGGGTACAAGTCCTTCCCATCGAAGGTAGCATATGCACCCTCCAGTGCGCTTTCAAGCAAACCGGAGTCACGCACTTCGTTTGCACCGCCCGTTTCAGAAACAATAAGCTGGTGCAGCAACAAAACCTTTTCTTTTGAAAACTTGATCATTTGGCCAGTTCCTCAAACGCAGGGTGGAACCGCTTGAGGATGCGGGCGGCAACCACATCAATTTTCTCGTCATCGGTCATGTCCACATAGGTGGTGTTCTCCAGGTCGATAACTAAAAACTTCGGCTTATTGTTCTTAAAGATTACAGCTTGCCCATTATGCTCTGCAATGCGTTGCACCTTCGAAAAATTCTGATTCGCTTCGGTAGCGGACACAATGTGTCGCGTATTGATGTTCATGGTCATCCCTCCCGAAACTATTATACCCCAAAATATAGCTAGGAATCAACCTATTCACATTTCTTCTTTCATCACAAACATGGCGCCGTTCAAATGGTGGTTGTTTTTTTCGCTTGCACTGGAGGCAGGACAGGCTTATGACTATCTTGTACCAATGACCATCGCTGTGAACGAAGTAACAGGGGCACATCGTTCACAGCGTCTGTTTTTCATCTGAGCCAACACACCCAAAACTATCAAATATGCATAAAAAAACCGCCCTTATCAGGCGGAATTTTGGTGGTCTGTACTGGACTCGAACCAGTGACCCCATCGATGTGAACGATGTGCTCTACCAACTGAGCCAACAGACCTCACAGTTTTTGCTGCCGATTTTTGTGCATTTTGTCCAATTCACATTCTTGGTGCACATCCCGCTCGGCGGGGATCAATCTTCTTGGCTCTTATGTGGTAATACGTACTTGCTCTACCAACTGAGCCAACAGACCATTTCCTTTGGGGAACGTGATGTATTATATCATCGAAGCCCGATGCTGTCAACACAAATGCCCAAAAAATCCTGGAGAATCCGATGCGCGGGTGAACCACTCACACGGGTCAGGCAATGAACCCCGGGCGGCGCGGCAGCAGGAGGCGGCATGGCGGTTCTTTCCCGTTGCGAGGGCGGCGGGATAGGGCCGTTGCTCCGGCAAGCCGAATATGTTATACTTGCTTTGTGATCTGAAAAGCGTTTGCCTTGTAAAACAGAAAAAGGAGCTGTGTTGTTATGCCCAATGCAACTTGGTTTATCTCTTATAAGCTCAACAAAGGCGTGTCCGTCGAGGATTTTTTACTTGCGTCAGAAAAATGCCACCACGAAGTTTTATCCAAGCAAAAAGGTTTTATTTCTTGGGAAGTGCTTCGCGATGGCGATACATGGGTCGACTTGGTGAAATGGGAAACAGCCGAGGACGCCAAAAATGGCGAGACCGCAGGCGCAAACAATCCCGCTTCGCACGCGTTTTATGCTTTCATCAACATGAATAGCTGCAAACTCCAGCTCTATTCCGTTGAGAAAAGCCATTAAGGCGTATTCCAAAAGCCCCGAAGTGCAAACAGGCCACCGAACCACCCGTGGACCTTGTGCCTTGCAATGATCCGGACGTTCCCGATCGGCCAGGGGACTTTTGGCAATCTACGAACTTTCATTGCCTTTTATTGCCTTTCATAGCCCTGCCACCGGGCTTTTGCCCATGAAGAAACCGCAAAAAAGAAACACCCGCGCTTTGCCGCCGCCACCGCCATCCAGGGCGATGGCGGCGGCAAAAACAGGCTGTGCCGTCGCTATTGTTTTACAGCCAGTTGCACTTCCTGCCCATCCACGTATACCGCTTGAATTTGCTCAATATCCAGCGGTTCTTCCGGAATGCTGTGATATTCAAAGTAGGTTCCGTCATTGATGGTCGCCCTCATTGTGAAGGACTCCCGGGTGCCATCCGTCCTATGCACCGATACCGTCGCTTGTACTTCCGCGTGTTGGTCGGCTTTTTCACCGATGATCGTCCAGCCCATGGGGGAAACCATCACGGTGTGAACCCGCGCCGTGCCCACATCAATATCGCATTCCGCCTGTTTGTAGGCTTTGATGGCTTGCAGCTGGAAGGTGACGCTCCAGTCCCCGGTGATATAGGCCTCGTTGGTGACAAAGGAACCGCGCAATGCATAGGGCGCCAGGTCCGGTTTGATCGCGAACACCTCTTCCCGATAGTGAACTTTGTCTCCCGGAGGAACGCGCACGTCATTCATGCTGTACCCCGCGCTGCACAATTCCCCTTGCTCATCCACCGCGAAGGAAACGGAAAGGATGCCGCGTTCCCGGCTCTCTCCCCTTAAAAGCCAGGTCTCTCCGTGGTCGTCCATGTGTTCGTTCATCTCATCGGGCTGGAATGGGGTGTACTGCTTTTTCGGAAAACAGGTTTGCACGTGAAGGCGACCGTCGATCACGCCTATATTGGAAATATAAGCGAAGTCTACGCCCGGAATGGGAAGGTGCATCTGGTTGGGAAGAAGGATGCTGATGCCATTATCTCTTGCAATTTCGTCCACATCATTGTACCCATAGCCTGCGATGATTTCTTTCCCCAGCCACACGGAGGGCGCTTCCTCCTGAAAAGGCTCCGGGGGGGCGTCAATGGCGACATCATTGTATTCCGTGCGCCCTGCCAGAAAGGAGCGCAGGGTAAACGTCACCTTCCGCCCGTACAGGCTCTCTCCGCCGTAGCCGAGGGCGCTCAGCATGACTGTTTCCGTTTCTTCGTTATACGTCGCGGTGTGCGGGTTGTTGACATACGTGCCCTCAATGTGGCAGTCGTAGGGGTCGATCAGGCCTTTCAGCCGTTGTTTGCCCGTCAGGTCTTGCAAGGTGAAGTAGGCCACGGCGCTTTGGCCATCGCTCATGGCGGCCACCACCTCCATGCGAATGCCGTTCGATTCCGAAACCAGCTCAATGGGTTGCAGCATTTGGGCGATTTCATTGCCAACCTGCGACAAAAGCGCCTGAAAACCGGGGTTTGTTGCCGCCAGCCCAGAGAATGCCATCAACAAAATCACACACACAACGATGGCGACCATGGAACGCCGTTTGGCTCTCCGTCTCATTTGGGGGAGCGCCATGATTCTTTTTTCCAGTTGCGCGCTCACCGCAATTTCAGACAATTGTTCATCCAGCACGGTTTTCAAAGGGTTATTCGACATCATACCACTCCTTTGCCGTTTCTTTCAGCCGGGCCCGGGCCCGGGCCAGCCGGGTGGCAACCGTGGCCTCCGGAACATGGAGCGCTACGGCGATTTCTTTCAGTTTCATTTCCTGGTAGTAAAACAGAAGCACAACTTCCCTGTACTTGGGCGCGAGCCTCCCAACCGCCAGCGCCAGGGGTTCCTTTGATTCGCCCTCCGGATTGTGCTCCACGGACAGCCGCGCCAGAAAGGCCCCGTTGTCCGCCCTCCGCCTGTGCCACGGCGCGCGCAACTGGTTTTTGCACACGTTGATGGCAATGCGGGTAAGCCATGTTTTTTCCTCGCAGTCTCCGCGAAAGCGGGCGTAGGACTGAATGGCTTTTTCAAAGGTGTCCTGCACAGCGTCCTCCGCCAGATGATAATCCCGCAGATAAAGAAAGCATACCCTCAAGAGGTCATTGCCATAGAGGGAGAGCATTCTGCCCAGGTCCCCCTCGTCCGGCACAACCTTGGATGTGATCGAAACCACTACCAGACCCCCTTTCATTGGATTAGACACAGCAGCGGTACAAAATCTTTCAAAAAGATGGAAAGGTTTCTTCCACTGTATCATACAACCTTCGCGGAAGAAAGCGCGGGAACCATTTGCCGTTGCAGCAAAAAAAGAACCCCTTTCGGGCTTCTCCGCTTCTTTCCCTGTCCGGCCCTTCCAGACGGCATATTTCGCCACAATTTTGCCCAACGCGCCGCACATCCGTCAGGCAGTGACGTACCATGCAGTAGAGCGCTTTGCTCTGTGAACATTGCTGCATTTTGAAAGCAAGATGGAGGCCTACATGAACAGGCATTGTCAAAACTGCGCGTCCAACAGTCCCGCGCCAATGGGTTGGCCTTCCCTGACCGCAAACTGCCCCTCCAACGGATGGGGTTCCGGCTATTTCCCCTGCCCTGGAACCTGCGCGCCCATCTGTCCGCCCACCCCGCCCTGCCCTCCTTGTCCAGACTGCCCCACCTGCCCTCCCTGCCCCACCTGCCCTCCCTGCCCAGACTGCCCTCCCTGCCCGACTCCCGAGTTTCCCGCTGTGGTTTGCACCCCCGCGGTTGCCTCTTTTTCGGACCAGACGCTGCAAATGCCCCTCACTTCCGTCGCCATTCCCGGCGCGTTCAGCGCCAACGACGGCCCCCCTCCCTATACCGTGGTAAGCGCCGCGTTTATGAACTTGCAATTGCCCCTGATGGGCCTTGGGTTTACCCCGCTTGGAGGAAACAGCTATGTCTTGTCCGCGGGCATCGCGCCCATGGCACAAGTCAGCTACCTGGACGGCAACAATATCCCCCGGGCGAAATTCGTGCAGGGGCCCATGCCCCTGACAGGCGCCGTCACTTCCAACCTTGACCCCGCCGCCCTGCGCTGGTGGGCCTTCCTGGAAAGCGGCAGCATCAGCAACCTTCAGCTTTCAGGCGCCACGCTGAGCTTTACTGCCACAGCCGCCATCCGTATCATCGCCACTTCCAGCGAGCCGGGCAATTTCCCGGTGCTGGAGGGCTTCACTTGCTTTCAACAGCCGCCGGTTGAGGCGCAATGCCAAAGCATTTACCCGCTGGAAAGCATCTGCCGGTTGTCCGACCCCATCCCCGGTTCGTCCACAATGGCCATTCCCTTCACGCCGCTGGGCCCGACCCCTTACAGCAACCCCATCGCCACCTCCCTGGGCGGCCCGCCCTACGTGCTCCGGGTCGTTCCTCAATCGGCTGACGTCACCATGATCGATTTGGCCTTTCCCGTTTCCCTCAGCTATACCGACGGCAACGGCCAAACCCAAACGCAGCTCACCAACCTGTTCATGTCGCTGCTTATGGGCGGGGTCGTTACCGGGCCAAATACCCGGATCATTGCGGACTTGCAGGTGTCCAGCATCATCCCCTCCGGCGACATGACCTTGCCGGCGCTTACGCTCCAGCAGGTTTTTCTCTCGGGCACCATCGCCTCCATCGGCGAAGGGATTCAGGTGCTCGTAACCAGCGCGGTCCAGTGCGGCGCGCCGCCCCTTGCCACCTGCCAGCCCATTCTTCCCCCGCCCACGGCGGAAATCACAGCCTGACACGGGGAGGACGTTTATGTTCCCGTCTGCTTCCATCATCCTCGCCAGCCGCAATGAAGACGACATGCTTTTGAAAACGCTGGATTCCATGCAGCGCGCGGCCTGCGAAACGCCCTTTGAAATCATCGTGGTGGACGACGGCTCCACCGATGGAAGCGCCTCCGCCGCTCTGCTTGCCAAAATGGCCCCGGTGCGCGTCCTCCGCACGCCGGGGCTTGGCGTCGCGCCGGCGCGCAACGCGGGCGCGCGGCTTGCCACCGGCGATATGCTGGTGTTTTGCGACGCTCACATTACAGTGCCCGACGGCTGGCTGGACGCCCTGGCCCGCACGTTGGAAGGCGAGGGCTGCGACGCGGTCACCCCCGGCATCGGCCCGCTGGCCCCCGAGGCTTTTATTCCTTTATATAAGCTGGCCTTTTCCGCTCCGATAAAGGCAGTGGGTTGCGGGCGCGTCTTTCGCACGCTGGTGGACAACACCTGGCTGCCCCCGCACCATAGGCCCATGGAATGCCCCATCCTCAGCGGCGGCTGTTTTGCCGTGCGGCGGGAAGCCTGGCTTCATGTGGGCGGATACGAGGACGCCTTTC
The DNA here is from genome assembly GCA_031556335.1 of Eubacteriales bacterium. Lineage (GTDB taxonomy): Bacteria > Bacillota > Clostridia > Christensenellales > Aristaeellaceae > Limiplasma. The sequence continues at coordinate 5,922 of JAVBTE010000003.1, forward strand.
GCGGCTATGGCTACGACGAGGAAGAAATTTCTTTGAAGCTATGGCTGTTTGGGCACCGCCTGATGACGCTGCCGGAGGTTGTGATTCTCCACCAATTCCGCTGCGCCGCGCCTTATCCGATCGTTACGAAAGATATGATGCATAACCGCATGTATGCGGCGCTGTGCCATTTGAGCGAAGAGAGAACCCGGCGCTTGCTTTCTTCCATGGAGGGGCTTCCCGAATTTGAAAGCGCCCGGCAGGAAGTATTCACACCCGAAAACCTCAAAATAAAGCGGGACGGGTACCGCGCCGCCCGGCGGCACGGCGACGACTGGTACTTTCACAAATTCGCCCTTTCGCTTTGACCCTGCCGGAAGCCATCCTTCCATCCACAAAAATATAATGATTTTGCCATAAATGTATGAATTATTTGTTGCGTTGCCCTTGATTTTTTTTACATTTAGCCTTACAATATTGACAATGCTGAATAAATATGACGATCTTTTTGTGACTTTTCACTGAAGAATGTCTCTGCAGAGAGGACGACGCAAATGGCCAAGCGGATTTTGCTGGTAGACGACGAGCCGTTGATTGTAAAGGGTTTGAAATATACGCTGGAACAAGAAGGATTTGAAACGGATTCCGCCGCCGACGGGGAAGAAGCGTTGGCCAAGTTTTTCGCCGGAAACTTTGATTTTATTCTGCTGGACGTGATGCTTCCCAAAATGGACGGCATCACGGTATGCCAGCGCATTCGCGAGCACAGCAACGTGTCCATCATCATGCTCACCGCCAAGGGCGAGCACATCGACAAAATTCTGGGCCTGGAATACGGCGCGGACGACTATATGACCAAGCCCTTCAACATTTTGGAGGTCAAGGCCCGCATCAAAACCATTTTGCGCCGCGCCACGGGCGCCCAGCAGGCGGAGGCCCGCAAAACCATCCGCGTGCACGACATGGAAATCAACTCCATCAACCGTTCCGTTACCCTGGGGTGCAAGGACGTGCGCCTCACCGCCAAGGAGTTTGATCTGCTCCAGATGTTCGTAAACAACCGGGGCAAGGTTTTCAGCCGGGAGGCCATGCTGGAAACCGTTTGGAAATACGACTATACGGGAGATGCGCGTACGGTGGACGTGCACATTCGCCGTTTGCGTGAAAAAATCGAGCGCAATCCCGCCCAACCGGAGTTTATCTTCACGAAGTGGGGAGTGGGCTATTATTTCACCGACAAGGATTAACAACCCGTTCACTTCCATCCGTTGGAAAATTCTGCTCGCCTTCCTGTTGATCGTCGGGGTCAGCTACTATGCGGTAGCCACGTCCCTCGTCGCGCTGGTGGGCGATTATTTATTCGACGACAGAATGCAGCAGGATCGCGCCAAAACGGATCAGCTGGCGGTGGAAATCGCCCAGCTGTATTTGACAGCCCAAATGAACCCGCTGCAAGCCCGCCTGGAAGGCGCGGGGGGGGAGCTTGGGGGCCGCCTGATGGTGCTGGACACCAGCGGCAAGGTGCAGGCGGACAGCTATTCCGAGCTGAACGGCACCCGCATCGAGCTGCCGGAGGTGGCCAGCATTCTGGTGGACGGCGCGCCCGTGGATTACGGCGTGCACAAGCTTCCGGGCAAGTCTCCGGCCCGTTCCATGGGCTTTTTGTCCTTCCTGCTTCCCTATGACCAGACCGCGGAATGGGTGGGCTATTGTTCCTCGGCGCTTACCAGCAGCGGCGTCACCATCGGCGTTTTGCTGTTCTCCTCCCCCATTCAGGAAATGATGCAGCGCCTGTTTGCCCTGCAAGACCAAATGGTGCTGTATTTTCTCATCGCGGCGGCGGTGTCCATCATCATCGCCCTGATTTTTTCCCGGGTCATCACCCGCCCCATCGCCGCCCTCACCCGCAGCATCCAGCGCATGGGCCGGGGGGATCTGTCCGTCCGGGTGCCGGTGAAGGGCAGCGGCGAGCTTCGCCGCCTGGCCAAAACCTTCAACACCATGTCCGAAAAGCTGGAACTGCTGGACAAAAGCCGCAACCAGTTTGTATCCAACGCCAGCCACGAGCTGAAAACCCCTCTGGCCACCATGAAAATTCTGCTGGAAAGCATCATCTACCAGCCGGAGATGGAAACCGAGCTGCGCACCGAGTTCCTGACCGACGTCAACAAAGAAATCGACCGTCTGAATCTCATCATCAGCGATCTTTTGACGCTGGTGAGCATGGACGGCAAAACCATGCGCCTGAACCGGGAAACCCTCAGCCTGGCCCAGGTGGTGACCGATACCGCCCACCGCCTGGCCCCCGTGGCGGAACAGCGCCACCAGGAGGTAAAGCTGCAACTGGCGGACAGTTGCGACATGTACGCCGACTGCGCCAAGCTCACCCAGGTGGTGTATAACCTGATGGACAACGCCCTCAAATATACCCAGGACGGCGGCGTCATCCGCCTTCGCCTCATCCGCTCCGGCCGGGACGCCATCCTCTCCGTTTCGGACAACGGCCCCGGCATTCCCAAGGAGGATCAAGCGCACATCTTCGATCGTTTCTATCGTGTGGACAAGTCCCGGGGGCGGGATTCCGGCGGCACGGGCCTGGGGCTTGCCATTGTGCACCAGCTGGTGCTGATGCACGGAGGCAGCATCACCGTGGACAGCGAAGAAGGGCGCGGCGCTACCTTCACGGTGGAGTTGCCCATCCATCAGGGGTAGGCGGGCGACGGCCGGATCGGGGTGGAATCAGCGCGCCTGGGAGGGATGCGGATGAACCGGAAAGTTTGGCTTCTTATGGCTTTGCTCTTGAGCGCCGCGTTTGTTTTGTGCGGCTGCGCGGCCCAGGTGAATCCGCTGGAAAAGGCCCAGGCCACGGCGGTGCCCGGCCTGAATATGGAGCTGCACGCCGCTTCGGCCTCGGACAGCAATGTGGATACCCTGTCCGCGTCCCTGTATTACCGCTATTTGAACGAGCCTTTTTTGGCTGCCGAAACCCGGCTTCTGACCGTGCGGCGGGACGAAAGCGCGGAGCTGGCCATGATCCGCGCCTTGCTTGAGGGTCCCTCCGCAGGCCACAGCGACCTGAAACCCCTGTTCCCGGAAGGCGTGGCGGTGGAAAGCGTTTCCCAGATGGACGGCATTTTGTACGTAACGCTGAACGAGGCGCTTTTGCGGGAGACTGGCGGACAGGCCACGCCCCTCTTGCGAAGCCTCACCCTGCAAAGCCTGGTGGCGACGGTTACGGAGAGCTTTCCCTACAAGGGCGTGCAGTTTTTGGTGCATGGAACGGGCCAGGCGCAAAGCAGCCTTCGCCTTCCCAACAGCTACTTTTTAAGCGACGCCGCCGGGCTGAGCGACCCCCTTCCCCGGGACGAAAGCCTGCTCTTGACCCCCCAAAACACCGCCACCCTGCTCCTGTCCGCCTGGCAGGCCCTGGACTTTGAAACGCTGTACAGCTTCATCGCAAACGTGGAAAACGGCGAGCCCAAGCCCTCCTACCAGGACGTATCCCTGCGGCTGGACGCATTTCCCGCTCTGTCCGGCTTTTCCGTGGCCGGCGGCAGCGTTTCCCGAAACGGCGACCGGGCAGTGGTCACCGCCCAGCTAACCTTGCTGAAAGACCAGGATTTGACCGCGCAGCTCGTGTATCCTCTGGCTCTGATCCGGGAAAACGATGTGTGGAAGATTTCCTACGCCGACCTGCAAGCCATGATGGACCAATAACCCCAAAGGAGGAATCCCCTGCATGAATCACGCGGGTATCAAACGCCCCGCCATGCTTGCGTGGCTGCTTTTGGCCTGCATGCTTTTGTCCTCCTGCGCGGGCGGGGGCATTCCCCTCCACGAGGAGGAAACCCTCACCACTTTGCCCCCCAGCGCGCCGCAATATGTGGCCCCCATTGGCGACGCGGCGCTGGAATACGCTTCTCAAGCCACCCTGTTTTTGCCCCGCCATGACGGCAGCCGCCTCGTCTCCCTCACCGCCGAGGTGCCCTTCTCCCCCACCCGCCCCCACGCGGAAAGCCTGGTGCGGGAGCTTCTCAACCACGAGGGCGACGGCGTGGCCACCCCCCTGGGGGGCAGCGTGCGCCTGTCTTTGTACGGCGCCAACCCCGTGGAGGTCAGCCGGGATGTGGTCACCGTGAACCTGGCGGCCTCCGCCCTGCAATTGGACCGCAAGGCGCTGTTTTTGGCCTGCCAGGCCATCACCAACACCCTCACCCGGCTCAACGGCATCCACTATGTAAACATTTTGGTGATGGACAGGCAGGTGGGGCTGGACATCGCCGGCACCCTGCCCATGGGCACTTTCGCCCGCAGCGTGGGCGAGGATGTGGGCGCGGCCTATGAACAGGCCCTGTCCCAGCGGGCGGCCCCGGAAGAGGACCCCGCCGACAAGCGCCTTTCTTCCCTGGTCACCCTCTATTTTCCCCTGGCCCAGCTGGACGGCCTGGTGCCCGAGGTGCGCACGGTATCCTTTGACAGCCAAAAGCCTGCCGACATGGTGGCCCACCTTTTGCGGGAAATGGCGGCAGGTCCCCAACAGGTGCCCGGCTCCCCCACCCTGCCCCTGCTTGGCGATCTGTTAACGGAGGCGCCCCGGGTCATTGAAGCCCCGGAGGGGGGCGGCAACCTGGTGGTTTTGCGGTTCTCCCATACCTTTGACGACATGCTGGCAACCTTTGGCCTGACCCGGGCCAATTGCCTGGCCTCCCTGTGCTATACCCTGACCACCTTCTTGCCCAACCTGACGGGCATCCATGTGTCCATCGGCGAGGAAACCGTGCAGAACGTGCGCCTGCTTGGCACCTATTCCAACCAGATCGCCGTGATGTTTCAAAACGGCACCCAGCGGCGGGGCGATTACGCCCTGTTTTTGCTGGACTATTGCAAGCTGTATTTTGCGGACGCCTCCGGCCAAAAGCTGGTGCAGGTGGACCGGGCCATTCCCTACTACCTCACCTGCCACCCCCGGGCCCTGGTGCTGGAGCTTTCCAAAGGCCCCCTGCCCACGGACAGCGCGCCCGGCGCGTTGCCCATCATGCAGCCGGGCATTTTGCTGGACTCCGACCTTCTGGGCTTTTCCATCAGCACCAACACCCTGCTGGTGAACTTCGCCCCCTCTTTTCAGGAGGCGGGGCGGGGCCTTTCTCCCCAGCAAGACCGCTTGCTGGCCTACGGCCTGGTGAATACCCTCTGTTCCATCAGCCGCATCCAGAAAGTGTGCTTTTTTGTAGGCGGCAACCTTCCCGCCGATTTCTCCGGCGAAATCTATTGGGCCGGGGATTTCTACAAGAACCCCGGGCTGGTGCAATGACCGGGGCGGGGCGAGGGCGGGGACGGGACGGGGACGTGTAGGGGGGGCGCCCCGAAAAACCAGCCCCGGGCGATCGCCCGGGACCCGAGGTAACCGCGGTTGGCCCGGGGGAGGGGAAAAA
>JAVBTE010000108.1:0-19004 GCA_031556335.1 Eubacteriales bacterium
CCTATCTAGATCTACCTTCGACCCTCCTCTCCATTTCCTCTCTCGCTCCCCTCTCCCCACCCCCCCCCCCCCCCCCCTCCCCACCCCCCCCCTCCCCCCCCCCCCCCCCCCCCCCCCCCCCCCCCCCCCCCCCCCCCCCCCCCCCCCCCCCCCCCCCCCCCCCCCCCCCCCCCCCATATGCCCCGTTCCCCGTCCCCACTCCTACTGCTGCGCCTGTTTCAGCCCCGCGATGATGGCGTTATAGGCGTCCATTTTCAGCACGGACACCACGGAAACGATGTCCTTGGGAATGCCGGAGACCCCCACGGCCGACACGTCATATTGGCCCCCTGCCACGCCGGTGCGAAAGCCGTACTTGGAAAAGGCAATGTCCTGAATGCGCGGGTCGTTCAGCGCGTCAATAAGCCGGGCCCCCGCGTCGCTGAAAGCGATGATGCAGTGGGAATTCCAAATGGTGGGTTCAGGGTAAAGAATGCGGGCGCGGTCCTTCACCTGGGCGTAGCCGTCCGGGTTTTGCGCCGCGAAGTCGATGATGCTCTTTTCGTAATCCACAATGATGGGCTTGGCGCCCATGCCTGTGCGCAGGTACAGGTCGAACAAATCCGCCGGGGTGTTGTTCATAAAGCCGGATTTCAGGTAAAAGGTTTGCAGCCCCGGCAGCACGGCCGGGAGGCTTGCGGCCTTCACATCCCCGCCGTTCATGACGGCTGCCAAAAGGCCGTAGTAGGTGGCCCCCGGGGAGGAGGTCACCGGGTCGGTGGAGGCGATGTTCACGCCGCCGTAGATTTCCGGAAGGCCCAGGTCGCTCCACTTTTTTCCTTCCACAATATAAGAAAGCAGCCTGGGCGTATCCGTCACGTAATATGTGCCGCCCTTTTCGGTCACGATGCCGTCCTTTTGCAGCGCGTCCACCACCCGGTCCCAGCTGTACAGCACGATGGGGGTGTTCAGGGCGATCATGGCCTTTTTCTTTGGCAGGCGCTTGGCCTCCCCCGGCAGGGCGGGCAACTGGTAGTATTCATAATACCGCTGGTCGGAAAAAAAGGCGAAGTCATAGGGCGCCTCCGCGCCCCGGCTGTCCGTATATACCAGGGGGTCTTTGATCAGCTTGCCGTTGCTCCAGGGGTCGTTTTGCACAATCAGCTGGTAGTCCTCCAGCAGGATGCGGTTCACCTCCGGGTCGGCCAGAAAATTTTCCTTGCCGCCGCCCACCGCCCCGTAAATCCGCGCGGCGTCCCGAATGAGCCGGTTTCTTCGCAGGTTTTCCTGCATGGGCCCGCTCAGCAGCACCCCCGCCACCACGACCCCCACAAACAGGAGGATTCCAAGCGCTAATTTTTTCCGATTCATGCCCTTACGCTCCTACGTCTTTGTGAAAGCTGAAATCCTCCGGGGTCAACAGGCCATCCTGAATGCAGGAGGCGGTCATGGCCTGCATTTCCACGGACAGATCCAGCATTTCGTTTTGGTAGAGGTTCTCGTGCAGTTTGCGCATGGCGCTCAAGATGCTTTTCAGGTGTCCCAGCAGCTTCTGCCGAAGGCCAGCTTGGGGCACGCCGCTTTTTTCAATGTTGCCGTAGCTGGTCAGCAGCTTTTTCAGGGTGGGCAGATAATAGCTGAAAAACTTCCGCACCTTTGGAATGTCCCCCGGCTGCTCCTTTAAGGTGCTCAGCACACGTTCCACTGTCTGGCAGATTTCCCCGGCTTTTTCGTGCACCTCTTCGTCCTTGATTTGCCTGGCTTGGTAGGCGATGGCCTGGAGGGCCTCGTCCCCCTCCCGAAGCAGGCCGGGCAGGCTTTCGGGGGCCGTGGCGGCGGGGGCTGGCGGAGTGGCCTTGAGCATGATGGAAAAAATAATGAAAATCGCCACGCCGCTGATCAGGGTCATCACCAGGTTGTCGCCCAGGAGGTAGACCATCACGCCCGCCGCGCCGCCCAGCCCTCCCGCGATGAGATACCGGTTCTCGCTCATAACCTTCCTCCTCAGTTGTACCCGCGCACCGTGCGGAACGCGGCCAAAAGATCGGTTGTGCCGTCAAACACCATGCCCCCGGTCAGCTCTGCAATGTCGTTCAGCTGGGTGGGGTCGGCCTCGCCAAAGGTGATGGAATATACGCCAACGTCCTGGGTGCACTTTTGAAAGGCCGCTTCCAGCTTGGAGTATTCGTAGTCCGACTGGCCGTCGGTCATCAGCACAATGGAAATGGTATAGTCGGCGTTTTGAAACCCTTTCACCGTATCGTATGCCTTGGCCAGGGCCGCGTAGATGTTGGTGCCTCCGCCGGGGTCCTCCCGGGCGAGGCTTTTCAGCAGCTTCTCCTGCTCCTTCCCGGTGCCCCGGTATTCGCCCCTGGGCTCGCTGTCAAAGGGAATCAAAAAGAGCATGTCCCGGGCCCCAAACTGCATAAATTCCTTGGCGGCGGTGGCCGGTGTTAAAAGATAGTTCATGGCGTCCATCAGCTCGGTGTGACCCTTCCCGGCCATGCTGCCGGAAAAATCCAGGCAGAATACCGTGATGGACGGCTTTTTCAACTCCGTCTGGTACAGCGCCAGAGCGGCCCGGATCACCTCCGCCGATGGCGCCTTGATGGGCGACAGGTAGGCATGCATGTCGATGCCCCAGTCGGGGTTAAAGGTGGCCTCGTCCCCGTAAGGGTTCAGGCCGCCATAGCCCGTGCGGCGGCCCGTGCCCGCCATGTCCTTTTGGCCCTGGCTGGAGAGCAGATAGCCCTGCAGCTTCAAAAACTGCTCTTTTTTCGCCTTGTCCCCATGGTCGACATAGGCAAAGGGCGCATCGCTGAGGGACACGCCGTCCTTGGGATAGATCAGGTACAGCGGCTCCCTGCCCAGGGCCTCCATCCACCGGTTGACGGCAATCATCAAAAATTCATAGTTTACCATGGCGTTATACCCGCCGGACAAATACAGCGACATCAAATAATCTTCGCTGCCTGAATGCCGGACGACCCCGGAGAAAAGGTCCCGCAGCTTACGCTTCAGGCTGGGCGCTTGCAGGTCTTTCAGGGTCAGCACTTCCGGGTTCCCGGCCAGGGCGCTTAAAAAGCCCAGGTAGGCCGAGGCCCCGCTGTTGGTTTGGGTGGCCGCAGGCATAATAAACCTCAGCTTGCCGCTTTCCACCGCCGCCACCAGGTCGGCCATATACACGTCCTTGCCCACAAAGCCAAGCTCCCGCGCCTTGTCCTTGGCAATGCCAAAAACAATGGGGTTGATGGACGTCACCCTGGAATCCGTGATCTTCGCCCCGCCCCTGAGCATGCTCAGCCACAGGGAGTTGGACAGCCACACCCCGTCATAGGGGCAAGCGGCCGCCTCCAGCGTGCTCATCATCTCCATGGTGGTTTGGTACGTAACCTCCAGGCCGATTTGCTGGTCCTTCGCGACATCCCTCACCAGCGATTCCATGTCTTGGTTTTCCACGGTGCACAGCAACCGGAAGGGCTCCCTGGCCCGCGCCTCGCCGGGCCACGCCCCCAAACAAACGCACAGCGCAAGGCAAAGCAAAAGCCCGCGCCAAAGCCGGGGAAACCGGGCGTATAAACCTATCTTCATCCATGAATCCGCCCCTTCGTCTCATGCCGAGGGTGTTGCCGACCGTGATTCTTTCCCGATTATACCAGCTTCGGCGGCCTGCGGCAAGAAATTTTGAGGGGGGACGGGGGCGGGGGGACGAGGGACGTTCAGGGGTTTCACCCCTGAACCCCACCAGGGGCACGCCCCTGGACCCGTCCTTCACCGCGCTGCGCGCGGTGAGAAAGAAAGGGAAAGCGGGAGTGGCCCCAAAGAGGGCCTATTCAAGCTCGTCCCCGGCGGGGGGCTGGAAAACCGTGAGGTATTTGTCCATCTCTGTTTTGGGAATCACAAACACCCCTTCCGGAGCGTTGCGGTTTCGGATTTTCAAGCGCCGGTACAGCTCCCCCGGCGGCGTATCCATGTAATGCATTTTGAAATCCGCGCCCAGGGCTTTGGCCCGGCCCCGGTAATCGTCCCGTTCCGCCCGGGCCCAGCAGCCAAAATCCAAAATCACGTCGCCGCCTGTTATCAGCACATGCCGCGCAACGTCCCACATGATTTTTTCAATGATTTGATGCCGCCTGTCATGGTCCGCGTGACCCACATCATCGCCGAACAACTGCAGGTGCCAAACATCCAGGGTCAGCACCAGGGCGCCGGTCTGCTCCGCAAGCCGCCGGGCAAATGTGGTCTTTCCGCTGCAGGGAAGGCCCACCATCAAATGTAGCGTTGCCATGTTCATATCTCCTGCTGTCGTTGATCGCGGTTGCAGTATACCACAGGATTTTGCGAAAACACAACAACGGCGAGCCGTGGGACGTAGGGATTTGATGGGTCAATGGTTTGGGCGGGGGTGCTGACCGATTGCCGGCACCCCCGCCCCGAGAGGTGAACTGGACGCTTAGGTTTCTGGGTTTCCGATCAGCGTGGGCCTGCCCAGTGTGCCAATGGTGGCGGTGTTCCACACGCTGGCCGTGTTCCAGCCCAGGGTGGCGATGACGGAGAGCAGGTCGGACAGGTTCATGCTCTGGCCGTCCAGCCCGTTGGGATCGCTGACCGGCGTGACCGGCACGCCGCCGGAGAACAGGGTCATTGCGTTGTTGGCGTAGTTTTGTGCCAGCGTCGCGCCGTTTACCAGCTGCCCGCAGACCCTGTGCACCACGCCGCCGGGGTTGTTGGCCACCGCCGAGGGGCCCAGGGCGATGCTGCTTTGCATGCTGGCCGCGCCCGCCGCGTTGTTTTCCAAAGCGCCGGCAAGGCCGGATACGGCCGTGGCGCCGGCGGCTGAACCCGACCCGTAGCAGCGGCTGACCGTCGCGCCGAAGCCATGGCCCAGCAGTGCGCCATACTGGGCTCCGCCGCCGCTGCTGTTGCCGGTGGCGTAGCTGTCCCGGATGATGGTCGGATTGGCGCACAGGCCCACCAACGAGCCGACCTCCGATTGACCGTTGGCCGTTACACTGCCCGTCGCGAAGCACTGGTCGATCAGTCCATAGGCGCAATTGCCGCTGAAGCCGCCGGTGCCGTTTCCGTTTCCCGCCCCGCCGGTGCTGGTCACGTTGCCCCGCGCCTGGCATTGGAAAAACTGCAGCAAAGGATTGAGCGGGTCCGCCGGCGCGGGCGCGTCGGTGTTGCCGTTGAAGCCGCCAACCCGAATGGCGGCCTGGGCATTGCCGCTGGCCAGGCAGCGGACATACCTGGCGCCCGAAGTGCGGCCCACAAACCCGCCGACTTCTTGCGTAACGGCAGTCACGTTGGTGGCGGCGGAGCAGTCGGTCACCAGCAGGCTAGGCGTTGTGGGGATGGGCGTGAAGCTGTGAAGCCCGATGTGGCCGGCGAAGCCGTCGCTTACCCCTGCGGACGAGGGGCCTATGGCCGCTATCGCGGAGGCGCTGGAGTGACAGTTGGTGATGCTGGTGGGGCCGCCGCCGGTCATGGCCTGCATTGCGCCAATCACGCCCCCCATGGACGCGGTTCGCCCGGTAACGTCCACGCCGCAGTGGATGTTCGCATAGCTGCTGCCGGCGACGCGCACTTCAATGGTGCCAAACGCGCCGCCCAGCCGGTTGTTTCCGTAGATCGCGCCGCTTTGCACCTCGCCGCCCAAAAGGGTAAGCGGGGCGGTCAGCGTTGTGAAGCCGATGAGTCCGCCTTGGTGCGCGGCGGTGGTCGGCGGATTGGGTTCATTGATTTGAATTTGCGTAACCGTCAGGTTCGAAAGGTTGGATGGGGCGCTGCACGCAAACATGCCGATGATGCCGCCGCAGTTTGCGGCAGAGAAGCGGAAGGTGCCGGTGGCCACAAGGACATTGGCCATCTGGCTCAGCCCGGCGCTGACCAGGCCGATCACGCCGCCCTGGTTTTGGTTGCCGGTGACCTCCGACACTGTGACGGTCACGTCGTTGATCGTGGCGGAAGCCCCCGCCTGGTTCAGCAGGCCGATCAATCCGCCCCCGTTGACGGAGAACGGCGTGATCTCGGTGGTGACCAGTTGCGTGGCGTTGATGCGTTCGACGGCGATCGCGCCTTCCAGCACACCCGCCATGCCGCCCACATACCCGATGTTGTTGCCTACGCCTGCGCGCCCGCCGGAGGCCCGGCCCGGGCTCAGCGTAACGTCCCGGATGGCGCCGCCCTGCATATAGCCCACCAGCGTGCCGATTTTGCCGGTCTGCGCGATGTCGGCGGACCCGGTGAACAAAGCCTCGGAAAAGGCGTTGGATAGGGTGAACCGCTCCAGGGCCACGCCCCGGACCTGGCCGAAAAGCCCGCGCACCAGCACCGGGTTTTGCGGCGTGGCGGTGGCGTTGATGGTCAGATTCTGGATAACGGCCCCGCCCGGAGGGGTCGTGGCCACACCGGTGAACACATGCTCGCCGGACAGCGGCGGCGCAATCAGCCCCGCGTCCACGTTGCCGATGGGCCTCCAGCCGTTGCCGCCCCAGGCGGACGAGTAGTTGGCCAGGTCGAAGGCGCTGTCCAGGCTGTATATCAGTGACAGACTGTCCGGCATGCCATGCACGCCGCCTGTCTCGTCGTACAGCGCCTGCATGCCCTCGATATTATCCAGAATGCGGGCGTTTTCCGTCACGCCCGCCCGGTTGCCGGGGTTCCCTTGGGTCAGATCGGGATAAAACGCCATCTCCGCCGGGGTGCACATGCGCACAAAGAAGGGATCGCCGGTGACGCCGTTGCCGGAGGCGAAGGGCATGCCTATGGCCGATTCAAACAGCGTCAGCACGCCTGTCGATCGCCCCTCGCCGGTGATGCCCACCACATAGATGTCATAGTTGAAGCCGTCCATAACGCCGGTCTCCAGGGGCAGCGGGGGGATGTTCTCTTTGCCGGTCAGCGTGAAGGGGAAGGTGGTTGTGACGCCGGTCAAAGAGCGTGTGAACTGGCCGCGCACCGCGTGGCCGGTGGTCAGCGTGGCGTCGTCGTCATAGCCGACGACCTCCTCCGCGGTGGGCACGGGCTGGCCGGGGGTCAGCAGCAGATAGTAGATCGACAGCGTGGTGCTTGGCGAAGCCGAGCCGGTCATGACCATGTCCACCGTCCTAAATACCGAGCCCCTCGTCAGCGAGACGAGATTCACGTTCAGGAAGCTGGTATCCACCGTAAAGACCGAGAACGTCCGCGAGGCGTCCGTAGGGTTGCACAGCCCGCCCAGTTGGGTGGCCACGACGGTATAGGTGCCGTCCGGCAGGTCCGTCGGCGACTGAACGCCCCACTCGCCATCCTCCAGCAGCGTCGTGGTTTCACAAAACACGGTCGCGCCAAGGCTGCTGAGAACGCACACCTGCACCTGGCTGCCCGGAATGCCGCGCCCCGCAATGGACGGCCTGGAGGACGCGATGACCTCGTTCAATTCCGGAAGATCGATGGGCGGCGGGGGGCAGGCGGGGTAGACCACATCAAAGCAGGTTTCATCCTGCGGCGGATTGGGGTTTGCGCTGTTCGGGCACCGGAGCACTGCCCGCACGCAATGGCGGCCCTGGGTCCATGGCGGGTTGGGTTCGTAGATCCAGTTGCCGTTTGCGTCGATGGGCACCCGTCCCACAGATACGCCGTCGATAAAGAGTTCCGCTTCGCAGCCGGGTTCCCCCGTTCCGGTGACCGGGTCCTCCGGGTCGGCGCTGCCGCCGTCCTCCGGCCCGGTGATTTGGATCCCCGGCACCTCAAAGCAACTGTTGTCCTCAGGGGGAACCGGGCCTACGCACGCGCATCGCAATACCGCGCGAACACAGTGGCCGCCTGTTTCCCAGGGCACGGGCGGCTGATAGGCCCAGCGTCCGCTTGGGTCGATGGGTACGCGTGCCACAAAGATGCCGTCTGCGTAAAGCTCTGCTTCGCAGCCGGGCGCTCCGACGCCGGCGATTGGATCGCCCGGGTCGGCGCTGCCGCCGTTGCGGGGCGTGGTGATATGGATTTCCATACCCTGCGCCACGCAAAAGCACGATGTGTCTTCCGGCGGATTTTCGCTGTCGTCGCCGGGGCAGCGCAGCACCGCGCGAACGCAATGGCTGCCGCCGGTCCATGGCGTTGTGGGTTGATATCGCCAGTTTCCGCCGGCATCGATGCAGACAGACCCGGCAAACCGTCCGTCAATGAACAACTCCGCACGGCAAAAGGGCGTACCCTGCCCGGTGACGGGATCTGTCGGGTTCGCAGTGCCGCCGTTGACGGGGCCGGTGATACGAATACCTCGGCAAGGGGCACAGTTGCATGGCCGGCAAGAAGCATCACAGCAACCAGGGCAGACGTTGCATGGGGGAACAGGAGTAACGCAAACGGGCGGAGACAGACAACCCTTGATTGCGCAGCAGGAGGGTTGGCAGCAACCGCTGGTTTGGCATATATTCATTATTGTATTATTGCGACGCGTCAGCATGAGAAAACCTCCCTTTCCCTCCCATCTTATGCTGTGATCGCGCATTTGTTTTTATTGCAGGGCGGCTTTCCATACAAAGTTGCCGGGGCAGCGGTATAAGCCCCAAAAGGGGGAAATCGGCATAAAGTGCAGGGTAAAACAAATGTCCCTATCGCCTACCGACGCATTCGTGTTGGGACGCCTAAGCACAACGGACGGGTGGAACGGCAGCATGGCTTGGATATGCTACGCTTCTATAAGCACCAGCATTTCTTGTCCTTAGAGGATGCCAGAAAAAAGATGGGTGCTTATAACCTTTGGAGCAACTCTCGTATAAAACTTGTTTGGGTTTTCGCTCGCCCCTCCAGATCATTGCCGCTATCTGATCTTTTTTTCACACATCATTGACACCCGTACACAGCGGCTCTGCAAAAAACTTGAAAGCGGGGGTTGCAATTCCTTCAAACCTTTGCTATACTATCAAAGTTGATTTGGGCCTGTAGCTCAGCTGGATAGAGTGTTTGACTACGAATCAAAAGGTCGTGGGTTCGAATCCCGCCAGGCTCACCATTGCGCATGTCCTTATGGGATTTGAGAGAATCCCATAAGGACATTTATTTTACCCTGGACTATATGCCGATTTTCCACTTTCGGGACTCATGCCATCGTTCCCGCAGCTTCGTATCCTGGGAGACCCCCTTGTAGGTGAGTTTCTCAATGGTAGGCTTCCGGCCCTCGCTGTCCCCGACGAAGTGGGGGTTGATCTCCAGGCGGATCTCCTGCTTTTTCGCGTCATAGGCCGTGAGCGTGTAGGCCCCTGAAACCACCTTGGGGTGGCTCATATGGCCCGTTTTGGGGTTCAGAAAGGTCTTTTTCAGCAGCTCCGCCGTAAAAACAGGCTTCGTCTTCGTTTCGTCGCTGTTGCGGAGGTACGCGCCCTGGCCGTCGTCCGCCACCTCACAGCCGGGAGCGATCTCGAAATCGGATAAGGATGCACGCTGAAAAGCCCCAGCTCGTAGAAAAAGGGCAAATAGCTGGCGTCCACGGTCACGGAGAAGTTCTGCTCCCCCAGCAGCTTCACCCCGGACAGCACTTCGCTCAGGCCGCTGGTGTACTCCGCCGCGCCCCGGATATAGTTCATCTGCGCCGTCATGCCGCCAATCTCCGCCGCCTGGGGCGAAGCGGCCAGCAGCAGCGAGAACACATAGTCCTTGGCGGTGATGGGCGAACCGTCGGAATAGACCAGGTTGTCCGCCAGGGAAATGAGGAAGGTTTTGTTGCCCTCCGCGTCCGTTTCCGCCACCATGCCGCTGACCGCGGTCTGGTTCACCTCAAACCCGCCGTCCTCCTGGTTCCACTTGACTAAATTGTAGCCGTGGATCAGCTCCCGCACGTCAATGTCGGCGGTGTTGTTGCCCCATAGCTCGCTGAAAAAGTTGCCGGAAAAGGGGGCCATGGTGCCCACGATGAGCTCCTTGTAAAGCTCTTCCTCCGTGCGCCCGCCCATGGAGGGCTTGACCGTTTTGTCCGCCGCCAGGGCTGACCCGCCGGTGAGCCCCCAGCTAAGCGCCAAAGTCAATCCTACTATCCAAGCCAGAATGCGCTTCATACCCGTTCTTCCTCCCGTATGTTTTCTTCTCCATTGTCATGGGAAAGCGCTTGCCCGATGAACGTTCCGCTCATCGGGCAAGCGGTGTTTGGCTAGCCGCAGCCCACGCGCCAGAAATCCTTCAACGGACGATGCCCCCATAATAAGCGCCGGTAGGAAGCCTCGTCCAACTCCGCAATGCGCACGCCATCCTGATCCGGCTTGACGTGCTTTGCCCCAATATCCATGGCGACTTTGCCAAGGTACATGTTCGTTCCGATGCCTGCCGTCGCCGTAATGCCGGTTGATTGAAGGACATCGTGAATGATTCTCATGGCCAGCTCACGGGCCGAAACCTTGTAGGTGTCCAGGTATGCCCAATGGTATCATTAGAACCAAAATCAGACCGTTTTTGCCGTGCATAACGGTCTGGTTGCTTGTAGGGGAAAATTCCCCAAGCCCCTTGAACGCTCCCTGCGGGAAGCGGCTGCGCATCCTGACGGACGCTTTCATTTTTGTTTCTAGCTGTCCCAGCACGTGGTGAAAAATTACTTAAATCGAATTGACTTTTTTCGACCCAGCGCATACACTAACATAGATGAATTTCGATGTGAGGTGATCCTGCTGGACAAAAACCATCTCCAAAACGCCGTGGTTTTCAAAGCCTTTTGCGATGAAAACCGCTTGAAAATCCTTTCCGTGCTGCAAAGCGGAGAAAAGTGCGCCTGTGTGCTGCTGGATAAGCTGGTTATCACGCAGCCCACGCTTTCCCACCACATGAAAATCCTTGTGGAAAGCGGGGTTGTCACGCCACGCAAAGAGGGAAAATGGACATATTATTCTATCAACGAAAACGGAAGCATGCAAGCCATTGATTTGCTGAAAAAAATAACAGCGGTTGCCCCAGATGCAACCACTGACCGGGGGTGTTGTGATTGAGTGAAAAAGGCTGCTCGTGCGTGGAACCCACTTCCTGCTGCGCTGGCACATGCTGTGATATAAACGCTGCAATCAAAACGGTGTCTACCCGACTAACCCTCAAAGATAAACTCGGCGCATGGAAAGTGCGCTGGGGTATTGGTAGAATGACTTACACAGTCGCTCCGGGCCTTTATGCCGTTGGCGATCCAAGCGATGCATCCTCTGTCCTGGTGAGCGCCAACTACAAGCTGACCTTTGATGCCTTGCGCAAAGAGCTGGACGGAATTGATTGCTGGCTGCTCATTTTAGACACCAAAGGTGTCAATGTGTGGTGTGCCGCTGGCAAAGGAACCTTTGGTACAGCAGAGCTTGTGAACCGCATTAAAAAGACAGGGATTGCCAAAATGATTAACCACCGCAAGTTGATCCTGCCCCAGCTTGGCGCAGTGGGAATCAGCGCCCATGAGGTAAAAAAGCAATCTGGCTTTTCGGTGGAATATGGTCCTGTTCGCGCAAGCGATATCAAAGAATATCTTACGTCAGGGCATAAAGCAACAACGAAAATGCGCACTGTGCGTTTCTCTTTGTGGGACCGGATGGTGTTGACGCCGATTGAGTTGGTTGCGGCTGCAAAGAAATCCTTGCTGCTTTTCGGTGTGCTGTTCATCCTCAATCTGTTCATAAAAAGGCCGTTTGGGTCCGCAGACTTCATCGCCTATACCGGCGTCGTGGTCGCTGGAACTGTGTTGACGCCAATTTTGCTTCCCACGATCCCCGGCAGGGCATTTGCATGGAAGGGATGGCTGCTGGGCTTTATCTGGACGGCGTGCGTAGTGTGGCAAAACGGTTGGTTCAACGCATCAAACTGGCTGCTCGCCGCCGGATATGTATTGACGCTGCCATCGATATCCGCCTACCTCGCCATGAACTTTACAGGTTCGTCCACTTACACCTCCTTTTCTGGCGTTACAAAGGAAATGAAAACGGCGATCCCCCTGATTTTCACTTCGGTTGCCGTCGGCGCTATTTTGCTTCTGACAAAGAGCTTGGTTGGATAGGAGGAGCATCAGTATGGAGCATACCTACCTTAAGGATGTAGTCACTCTGGTCTTGGATGAAAGCAAGTGCATTGGCTGCGGAATGTGTGCGATTGTCTGCCCTCATTGCGTGTTTTCTGTAAACGACGGCAAAGCGCAAATCATGGATAAAAATCGGTGCATGGAGTGTGGTGCGTGTGCTAGAAATTGTCCCACAGACGCTTTATCGGTTGACGCAAATGTAGGTTGCGCCAGCGCCATCATCAAAGGCTGGCTGACTGGAACCGAGCCAAGCTGTGATTGCTCCGGTGGCAATTGTTGCTAGACAACGCTCCTGCCGAGAGCTTTTTCTCCACGCTTAAGGCTGAATGCATCTATCGGCAGAGTATCCAGTCCACTGACCAGGCTAATGCTCTGATCCGTGACTACATCGATTTTTATCATTATCAGTGAATTCAACTCAAAAGCAAACTGACCCGATTTGAAAAACGGTGCCAGTTCGCGTAATTTGATGAAATTCTGCGTCCGGGGTTTCTTTTCCCTCTCTATTCTCCGGGGTGCAGGTCATGTGCCTGCGGGGAGGGGTATTCTCGGAAAGAAGCCCTGCATAATTCACATGCAGTGTTTTCATTGTGGGCAGTTTTTTGCCCAACGCTTATTGATGCAGCGGGATTTTCGCCTCGTGAGCAGTGGGGGGGGTTGCCAGATATCCAGCCTTTTGTTAGGGGCGGCAGCCCCTAACGTCCTCTCCGTCCCCGCCCCCTACTTCGCCACCGCAAAGCTGTCCACCATGGCTTCCAGGATGTCCATGAGGGCGTCGTCGGGGTCCCGGTCCTCGTAGTAGCAATAGAGGTTCACGGCAGTGCCGTTCAGCACGGTTTGCGCGGTATAATACAGGCCTTCTTCATCCCGAAGGGAGAACACCAGGAAGGGCAGGTTTTCCTTCGCGCCGGTCATTTCGGTCACCAGCTGGGCGTCCTCGTCGGCGTTGTCGTCCAGGTACTGGTCCGCATAAGCTTGCCGCGCCTCGGCCGGGGCGGTGGTAAAGTCCAGATGGGGCGTATTTTCCAGTTTGTCCAGCTCAAATTCAAAGGTGACGTTGCCGTCCGAAAGCTTGCCCAGCCAGACGGTCACGGCGTCATCTGTATAGGCGTCGGCGTTTTCTGTGTCCAGGGCGAAGGCCTTGTCGTCGTAAGACACGGTGAAAAAGCCGGGCTGGGTATAGTCGGCCGCCAGGGCCCAGGCGCTGCCGCAGCAAAGCGACGCGGCCAAAAGGAGGGAAAGCAGTTTTTTCATGATGAGATGATCTCCTTTGCATAGACGCTGAAATGGAATTGAAGACAGTATACACCTTTTTTCCATTTTCCGCATCAAAAAATACAAATTCACGTCGCATCCGCAGGATTGACTGGGTCCGGGGCGGTTTTTTTCCGATGCCGGGAGGGCAAAAAATTATAGATCACCGTGGTGGCGGCCCCAAACAGCAGGAAGAGGTAATAGCTGAAAAACCGCCAAATCAAAAGGGCCAGGCCAATGGTGCCGGAGGTAAAAACGCCCTGGTAAAACACCAGAAACCCGGCTTCCTGGGCGCCGCTGGCGCCGGGCAGGGGGGTGTAGCTGGCGCTCCAGAACAGCAACACGGAACTGGTCAAAATTTGGGGCCAGGGCGTGCCGGACAGGTCAAAGGCATGGTATACGCTGACGGGGATGCTGAGCAGGCCCAGCATGCTGACGCCCATCAGCAGCATTTGCGCGGCCACGTGAAAGGGGTGGCTGGACACCTGCCGGATGCTTTCGTGGTAGGTATCCAGCACTACGCTGACCCGCAGGATGGTGTGGTCGGGGTTTTTCACCAGCCGCAGTTTGGCAAACAGGCGAATGAAAAAATTGACCACCGCCTGCAAAAGCGGGCGGTTGAAGGCGGCCAGCAGCACCAGGGGCACCGCCGAAAAGTTGATGATTCCGCCGATGATGATGATCCATTTCACCACGCCAAGCTGGGCCGCCATGGCCTGGCGGTTCAAAAGCCACAGCGCCAGCCCCATCAGCATGACCATGAACTGCATGCAGAAAAATTTGAGGGTGATGCCCGAGGTGCCCACGCCCACGGGAATGCCCCGCTTGTTCATGTAGTAGATCTGCATGGGTTGGCCGCCGCTGGAGCCGGGGGTGATGTTGGAGTAGTAAAACCCGATCAGGGAGATGAACAGCGAAAAGCGGAAGGGAACCTTCTGGTTCTGGAACCGCAAAAAGGAGTGCAGGCTGAGGGTGTCAAACAAAAGGTACACAAACCAGCCCAAAAGCGCGCAAAGCACCCAGCGGGTTTTGAGGGTGAACAGGGTTTGCCATGCGTCGGTCAGCTCGCTGTTGCTGAAGGCCATGATGAACACAAACAGAATCGTGGCCCCGATGAAAACCAGGTTCAGCAGTTTTTTCCAGTGGATCTTCATGGGGCGCTCCTTCCGGATGTGCCGGGTCGGGCATGGGATTTGAGTTCGATCAGCCGCCGATAGCGCGCCACCACCTGCTGGATCAGCACGTCCCAGGGAATGGGGATGGTGTCCCGGGCCCGGGCGCCCACCCCGGCGCAATGGGGCAGGGCCTTTACAATGGCTTCCGCGATGCTTTCCACGGTGTTTTGGCACAAAAAGCCGTTATCGTTGTGGACGATGCCTTCCGCCGAGCAGGTGTTTTCCACCAAAAGGGCGGGGGTACCCATGGCCGCCGCCTCCCGCACCACCATGGGGGCGTTGTCGTACAGGGAGGGAAACACCAGCAGATCGGAACGCTGGTACAGGGCCAGCAGGGTGGGCCGGTCCCGCAGGAAGCCGGTAAACAGCACCCGGTCCGAAAGGCCCAGCTCGCCGCTGAGGCGGCGCATGGCCTTCGCGTCATACCCGGCCCCCACCATCAGCAACTGAAAATCAAGCCCTTGCCGCATCAGCAGGGCGCAGGCCCGCAGAATTTTTTCCACATTCTTTTTCCGGTCCATTTGCCCCGCAAAAATCAGCGTGGGCACACCCTCCCGCAGGGGATATTGCAACAGGGCGGCGTTTCGCTGCTCCGGCGTTACGCTGAGGGGATTGGTGCCGTTGGGCATGGCCACGATGTGGCCCCGGTAGCCATAGTCCCGCAGCACCTGGGCGGTGCGCTGGTTCACGGCCCACACCTCGTCGCAGGAGCGGTAAAAGCGCAACACATATACAAGGCCCAGCCGGGCCAAAACGCGGCTGCCCGTGGCTTTATAAAAATCGTCGTAGTATTTGCTGTGAAAGGTGGCCACCAGGGGCACGCCCAAACGGCGGGCCAGGCGGCGGGCCTCCCGGCCTGCCAGAAAGGGGCTGTGGGCGTGGACAATGTCAAAGGGCAGGTCTTTCGCGGCCTTGCGGAAAGCCCGGCTCAGGCGGGGCACGCCCACCCGGTAGCTTTCTCCGGGAATGGGCACGCCCGGATACAAAAGGGTTTCACATTCCTGGGCTTCCGGATAGGCGGGGTTGCTGGGGGCCACATAAACGCTGCGGTGGCCCATCCGGGCCAGGGCCGCGCAGTAGCCCAGCATCACACGGCCAACGCCGTCCAAAGAAGGGGGATAGGTCTCGCAGAACTGACCAATGAGCACTGAACCATCCTTCCATTCTGTATTGGGAGGGCCGAGCCCTTCTAAACCACCCCGGTTGTACCGCTTTACGGTGACGCCATTATATCATAGCCCAATGGGTTTGGGAATCGAACAGGGGGTTCTCAGGAAAATCTAATCCCATTCGCTGTCACCATGCCTGCTGGCATGGTCCGCTTGCCATCCGCCCCGCCATCCGGTATACTGGAAGCACAGGAAAGAACGCGCAAGCCATGGCAAAACAGGAGGAACCCCGTGTACAACATTGAGGAGCATGCCATTCAGGTGGGCGGGCTGACGCTTGAGGAACGCCCCTTTGATGAAATCGACAGCCTGATCCTGACCCAGATCGTATACATGCCCATGGAGGGCTTTTTGGACCGGGAAACGCGGGCCGATATCAAAGACCTGTGGGCCTTTTTGCGCCAGGAATACCCGGACAGCTTCACCGACCCCTTTCAGCGCAAGCGGTATTCGCTGACCCGGGTCTGCGCCGAAGCGCCCCGCTACCGGGGCTTTGAGCTGCACGATTATGTCAACAAAATCGACGTGGAGCTGGAAATGCAGTTCGCGGCCTGCGCCTTTGACCTGCCCACAGGGTATACGGCCATTGCCTTTCGGGGCACGGATTTGACCCTGGCAGGCTGGAAAGAGGACCTGAACATGTCCTTTATGACGGTGCCCTCCCAGCGGGAAGCCGTGGAATATACGGAGCGCATCGCGGCCCAAAGCGGCCGGGGGCTGTATTTGACCGGGCACAGCAAGGGGGGCAACCTGTCGGTATACGCCGGGGCCAACGTCTCCGGGGCGACCCGGGACCGCATCCGGCGGGTGCACAGCTTCGACGGGCCGGGCATGGATGAGGACACCCTGCTAAGCCTGGGCTACGAGCTGGTGCGGGAGCGGATCGAAAGCTATATTCCCCAAAGCAGCGTGGTGGGCATGCTGTTGAACTACCATCCCGTTTATACCGTGGTGCGGAGCAAATCCCTGGGCATCCTGCAGCACGACGCCATGACCTGGCAGGTGGAGGACGGACGGTTTGTCACCCTCAAGGAGCTGGACCTCAGCGGCCGGCTGACGGACGAGGCCATCCACAACTGGCTGAAGGAGATGGACTTCAGCGCCCGCAGGCTGCTGGTGGACACGCTGTACCAGGTGGTGGCGGCCGCCCAGGCCGAAACGGTCAGCGGGCTTGTGAAGGACTGGCAGGAAAGCTCGGTGCGGATGCTGGAGGCCCTGCGGGAACTGCCGCGAAGCACCCGCAAAAGCGTGCGCCGCATGCTGAGCCTGCTGTTCAGCACAGGGGCGGCGGAGGCCATCCGCATGATTTTGCCCCGTTCGCTGCTGAAGCTTGGCCAGGGCATGGAGATAGAAGAGGAAGGCAACGCGGAAAAGAATGAAAGCGAGCCCTCCCCGGCGCAATCAAAAGGATGATGGTTTTTCACCGCGCGAAACGCGGTGAAGGACGGGTCAAGGGTAGGGCCCTTGTTAGGCGCGGGTGTCAAGCCCCCGCATAAAGCCTTCAAAATTCAAGTGCAGAATCATCTCCCGCTCCTCCGCCGTAAGGGGCAGGGCCAAAAAGCGGTCCAGCTCCCGGGCGGGGTCCCACATGGGATAGTCCGAGCCAAAAAACACCCGGTGGGCCCCGTAGCGCCGGATGACCTCCACCGCCGTTTCCGGGGAGAGGGCATACAGGCTGCTGGAGCAGTCCACCCATAGATGGGGCCGCCCTGCCAGCACCTTCCAGCCCTCCTCCCACACGGACCAGCCCCCCAGATGGGCGCAGATCACGTGAAGGTTCGGCACCGCGTCCATGGCCCGGGCCATGCGCTCCGGCTGGCTAAAGGGGTAGCGGGTGTCTCCGGTGTGGGTCAAAAGGGGCATTTGAAGCTCCGCCATCGCCTGAAACAGGGCGACGGCTTTGGGGTCGTCCAGGGCAAAATGCTGAAAATCAGGGTGCAGCTTCACGCCGCGCAGCCCTCCGGCCCGGATGCGCAAAAGCTCGGCGCGCACGTCCGGATGCTCGGGATGCAGCGAGCCAAAGCCGGTGAGCCGCTCAGGGTGCTGCTGAACGGCCCGCATCAGGTAATCGTTCACGCTTTGCACCCGCCGCCAGGTGACCGCCACACTGTGCACCAGAAAACGGGAGATGCCCGCAGCGTCCCCCCGGCTGAAAAGCGTATCCAGGGTGCCGTCCTGGGACATGGGAATCTCATAAAACTCGCCGATGGCAGCCGCGGCTTTCTGCGCGATGGCGTCGGGATAGATGTGGGCATGGGTGTCGATCACGGTCAAACGTAGCGCCCCTCTCCGGTAAACGTTATGTTATCCTACAACGCGGGGCAAAGCCTGTCAAGCGCGGCAGGCATAATGGCAACCCGTTGGGAACAGAATGGAAACAGAAATCGTTCTTTTGATAAATCCCCG
The DNA here is from genome assembly GCA_031556335.1 of Eubacteriales bacterium. Classification (GTDB taxonomy): domain Bacteria; phylum Bacillota; class Clostridia; order Christensenellales; family Aristaeellaceae; genus Limiplasma. The sequence goes on from JAVBTE010000108.1 coordinate 17,994, forward strand.
GGCGGCGGGAAGCGAAGGAGGCGAGGGTGTGGAAGGGCAGGAAAGGCTGCTGAAAAGGGCCCGCCAGGGGGACGGGGCGGCCTTTGAGGCGCTGTGCGAGCCGTATGTGGGCATGGTCTACCGCCATTGCCTGCACATGCTGGGCCGGCCTGCGGACGCCGAGGACGCGGCCCAGGAGACATTGCTGCGCGCCTTTCGGGCCATGCCCCGGTTTATGGGGCAGAGCGGCGTTTCCACCTGGCTGTTTCGCATTGCCCACAACACCTGCCTGGACGCGCTGAAACGGCCCGCTCGCAAGGCGGAGAGCGCCTCCATGGAGCGGCTGCGGGAAGAGGAAGGCTTTGAACCCCCTGCCCGGGAGGAAGGGCCGGAGGCCCGGTATGTGCGCGGGGCGGAGGAGGAGCGCCTCTGGCGGGCGGTGGAAACGCTGCCCGAAGAGCAGCGGGCCCTGATCAACCTGCGCTACGGTGACAACTTGAGCTACGAGGAGCTGGCCCGGATGACGGGGCTGAGGGAGGGCACGGTCAAGAGCAAGCTGAGCCGGGCCAAGGCCCGGCTGAAGGAGCTGCTTGGGCCATGAATGTATTTTTGAAAAAAACAGGGAACCATTCCAAATCTTCGTCGTCTAACGGAATGAACCCCCATAGGAGCGGCAAGGGGAAGGAGGTTGGCCCATGAAAGCTTCGGAAAACAGCAGGGCGGAGGAAGCTTTGGCGAAACAGGACGCGCTGGAACGCGGGCTGACCGACCTTTTTCGGATGGAGCCGCCGGCAGGCTTTGACAGCGCCTGGAGAGGGGCCATCAGACGGGAGGAAAGCATACAAATGACGCAGGAAAGAAAACGGGGAATGCCCGGACGGTTTTGGCGGGCGGCGGCGCCCGCCCTGGGCGCACTGGTGCTGGTACTTGGAACGCTGCTGACCGGCGCAGGGCTCCTGGGGAACGCGCCGGAAAAGGATGCCCTGGAAGAACCCATGGCGGCAGGGTCTGGGGCCGCGCCCCCGCCGGTGG
>JAVBTE010000120.1:0-7361 GCA_031556335.1 Eubacteriales bacterium
ATTTTCAGGTAGGCGATCAAAAGCCCGTTGAACATGCCGCAGAGCAGCCCCACCGCGATGGAGATGATCACGCCCTGCCACAGCGGCGCGCCGTGGTCGCGGAACATGATGCCCGCCACCATGGCGCTGAGCGCCACGCTGGAACCGATGCTCAGGTCAATGCCCCGAATGATGACCACCATCATCATGCCCAGGGCCATGGTCAAATTCAGCGGCGTCCATAAAAGCACGCTGTTGATTACGCTGGCGAACCGTCCGCCGGAAAAAAGCTCCGGCCTTGCGATCCCCGACGCCAGAAAAATGACGAGGATGAACGCGAGCGTTACGAATTCTTTCACGTTTTGCGTGGCAAACCGTTTGATGTCTTTCATTTCGCAACGCTCCTGTTCTTCACGGTGGATGCGGCGGCCATGATCTTTTCGCCCGTCATCTCTCCCCGATCCAATTCGGCGGTCACGTGGCCTTCGCACATGACGTATACACGGTCTGAAAGCTGCAAAATTTCGGGCAGCTCGGAGGAAATCATCAAAATCGCTTTCCCCTGCCGGGCCAGCTCGTTGATCAGCTTGTATACCTCCACCTTCGCGCCCACGTCAATTCCCCGGGTGGGCTCGTCCAGGATCAGAATGTCCGATTCGGTCAAAAGCCACTTGGCGATGAACACCTTTTGCTGGTTGCCGCCGGACAGCTCCTTCACGGACTGCTCCGCGTCGCGCATGCGCACGTTTAAATACTCCACGTAATGCCGCACCAGCTCGTCTTCCTTTTGCCGGCTGACAAAGCCCACCCGGTTGGCAATGCGCTTCAAAATTGCGAAGGTCATGTTCACCCGGATGCTGAAGGACGTAATCAGGCCGGTGCGCGCCCGGTCCTCGGAAACCATGGCAACGCCCAGCTTCATCGCGTCCACCGGGTTGGCGATGCGGGCCTTTTTGCCGTGAATCCAGATTTCGCCCTTGTGGGCAGGCTGCACGCCAAACACCGCCGAGGCGACCTCGCTGCGTCCCGCGCCCACAAGCCCCGCCATGCCGACGATTTCGCCCTTGTGCAGCTTGATGCTGATGTTATAATACTGGCCCGGATAGGTGAGGTTTTTCGTTTCCAGCGCCAACTCGCCGATGGGGATTTCTTCTTTTACAATCAGCTCTTTGAAGGTGCGCCCCACCATCATCCGGACGATTTCATCCTGGGTCAGGTCCTTGGCCATGCATTCGTTCACGCGCTGGCCGTCGCGGAGCACCGTCACCCGGTCGGCGATCTGCATGATCTCCTCCAGACGGTGGCCAATGAACACGATGGCTTTGTTTTCCGCTTTCAGCCGCCGGATGGTCTCAAACAGCGTGCGGGCCTCGCCGTGGGAAAGGGCGGCGGTGGGTTCGTCCATGATGATCACCTTGGCGCTTTGGGAAAGCGCGCAGGCAATCTCCACCATCTGCTGGTCGGCAATGGTCATGCCCCGCACCGGGTCTTTCGCGCGGATGCGCACGTTCAGCGATTCCAGCAGTTCGTCGGTTTTCTGGTACAATTCCCGCCAGTTGATGGTGGCCTTGCCCTTGCCCCGGGTATGGCCGATGAACAGGTTTTCCGCCACGTTCAGGTCCTGAAAGGTAAGGGGTTCCTGGTGAATCAGCGCGATTCCCGCTTCCCGGGCCTGGTGCGGGTCCTTAAAGCGCACCGGCTCGCCGCCCAAAAGCAGCTGGCCTTCCGTGGGCTGGTACACGCCGCTGATGATTTTCATCAGCGTGGATTTGCCCGCGCCGTTTTCCCCCACCAGCGCGTGCACCTCTCCGGGGTAAATGTCAAAGTCCACATCCCGCAGCACAAACACGCCGCCGAATGATTTGCTGATGCCCTTTGCGCCGACAATCGGCCTACTTTCCGCCATGGGTCAGCCTCCTGCTCTGCTTGGGTTATGCCAGATAAAATACTTCCGGAAGGTATTGGACCCCGGTGGACACGTCGCCGTCTTTCAGGGCGACGTCCAGCATCTTCGAGGTGATGGCGTTCCAGCGGATGCAATCCGGGTCCTTGACCACTTTGGCGAAGGCCTCGTCCGGGTCGCAGTCGCACTCAAACACGTAAATGAACTGCGTGCCGTTTTGAAAAATGGAGTAATTCCGAAATCCCGCGTCCGAATGGGCCTTCATAATTTCAGGCCAGGGGTTCAGGTGCATCTTCACATATTCGTCCACACATTCCGGCTTGATGTTCCACACCCACGCGTACTTTGCCATAAAGCCTCCTCCAATTCAAAAAACATGAAATTTTGGGAAAAACAAACCATTCGCCTCGAAAAGCAATCACACTTTTTTCAGTTCACAAAACATCCACTATTTGTGTTGATTTATTGTTTATTATAGCCAATCCCCCAGGGGAAATCAAGAGGGGTATCCGGTATAATAAAAAACCAATATCAGCCCCGCCTTCCCCGGCCCGCACGTATTGCTATTCCCCTTTGAAGTTGTTACAATTGTGGCAAAGGCATGTCAGCTTGTCCGCAAGAGGTGGGGGTCATGAATCCGGAATTGCTGTCAAGGCTTCGGGGCGTCACAGGGGAAGAGCGGGAACTGCTGGACGGGAACGCGCTGGACCGGGGGCTGTATTTCGCGTCCTCCCGGCTTTTGGTGGACAGCTCCCTGTTGCTTCAAGAAGGCGAACTGATCACCCTCCGGCCCCATACCCGTTTTATCGACTTTCCGGCCCACCGGCATAACTACATTGAAATCGTATACATGGTCAGCGGTGAGACGACCCACGTCGTCAGCCGAAACGAAACCGTCACCCTACGGGCGGGTGAAATCCTGATGATGAACCAGCATGAAGAGCATGCCATCCTGGCGGCCTCCGCCGAGGACATCGCGGTGAACATCATCGTGCTGCCCGCTTTTTTTGATGTGGTGCTGTCCCACATCGGCCAGGACCATGTGCTGGGCAGCTTTCTGATGAATTCGCTGCGGGAGCGGGACGATGGCATCACCTATCTTCACTTCCGCGTGGCCCAGGTTTTGCCCATCCAGCTGATTATGGAATGCCTGGTGTACGACCTTATTTTTCACGTGCCCGGGGGGCGGAAAATCAACCAGACCACCATGAGCCTGTTGTTTTTGCATCTTCTGAACGCAACGGACCGGCTGCATTTCAGCGCCCGGCAGCAAACGGAGGGCATCGTGGTGGCCGCCCTCAGGGAAATTGAGGAAAACTACGCCTTTGCCAGCTTGACCTCCATCGCAAAAAGCTTTCGGTGTTCCCTTTCCTATGTAAGCCGCATGATCAAAAAAGCCACCGGGTCCACCTTTGCCCAGCTGTTGCAAAAGAAAAGAATGGACAAAGCGGCCGCGCTTTTGCGGCAGTCCTCCCTCACCGTGCAGGAGATTATGCATGCGGTGGGATACCAGAATTCAAGCCATTTTTACCGCCTGTTTGAGAACAGATTCAATGCCAGCCCCCATGAAATGCGGAAAATTTCGTTACAAAAATAGTGAAATTATCGTCCTATTTTCACCAGAACCATTTTTGTATACTGACATTACCATGGGGGTGTTTTGATGAATTATGTCGCATGCGATATTGGCGCATCCAGCGGACGCCTTCTGGTTGGCGCGCTTTCGGCAACGGGCCGGATCGAGCTGAAAGAGCTGTACCGCTTTGAAAATGAATGCAAGGACAAGAACGGGTTCCTTTGCTGGGACACGCAGGCCCTGTACCGCCACATTTTGGAGGGCCTCAAGCTGGCAAAGCCCTACGCGCCGGTTTCCTTTGGCGTGGATACCTGGGGCGTTGATTTTGTGCTTTTGGACCCGCAAGGCGGCATGATCGGCGACGCCGTGGCCTATCGGGACGGCCGCACCCAGGGCCTGAAAGAAGCGCTGGAAAAGCGGCTGCCCTTTGGCGATCACTTTTCCAAAACGGGCATCGCCGCCCAGCCCTTCAACACCGTGTATCAAATGATGAGCATTCCAACAGAATTGCTGGACCAGGCGGCCTCCTTCCTCATGCTGCCGGATTATCTGCACTTTTTGCTGACCGGGCAAAAGCGCAACGAATATACCAACGCCTCCACTTCCGGGCTGCTGAACGCAAGGACCCGGACCTGGGACGGGGAGGTGCTTGCCGCGGCGGGGCTGCCCCAAACGCTGTTCCAAAACGCCCCGGCCTTGCCGGGAACCCTGCTGGGCGATTTCCTGCCGGAAGTTGCGGCGGAGATCGGCTATCCCTGCCGGGTGGTTTTGCCCGCCACCCACGACACGGCCAGCGCCTTCATGGCCGTTCCGGCCCTGGACCCGGGCGCGGTCTTTCTCTCCAGCGGAACCTGGAGCCTGCTTGGGGTGGAACTAGACGCGCCCTTGACCAGCGGGGAAGCGTTGCGCGCAGGGTTCACCAACGAAGGCGGGCATGGGCATACCATCCGTTTCCTGAAGAACATCATGGGGCTTTGGATTTTGCAGCGCCTTCGCAAGGAACAGGGCGGGAAATACACATTTGCGGAAATGGCCTTGCTGGCCCAGGAAAACGCGGCCTGCCAGGCCACCTTTGACGTGAACGCCGCCCGGTTTTTGGCTCCGGAGAGCATGACGAGGGAAATTGCGGCCGCGCTTTCGGAGGGCGGGCAACCCCTGCCCCAAACAGACGGGGCGCTTTTCGCCTGCGTGTACCATTCCCTGGTCAAATGCTACGGCGAGGCTGTGAAGCAGCTGGAAAGCATCACCGGCAAGCGTTTCACCAGCATGAACATCGTGGGCGGAGGAAGCCAGAACCAGGTGCTGAACCAATGGATCGCGAACGAGCTTTGCATGCCGGTGCACGCCGGGCCCACGGAGGGCTCCTCCATCGGCAACATTCTGGCGCAAATGCTTGCTGCGGGCGAGTTTTCCAATCTTCCAGCGGCCCGGCAGGCCATTGTGAACAGTTTTGAAATGACCACCTATCTTCCAAAAATGAAAGGGGAGCAAGCACATGTTTGAGCAGGCGAAAAAACGGTACGAAACCCTGGGCGTGGACGTGGAAAGCGCGCTGACGAAGCTTTCGCGCATGCCCGTCAGCATTCATTGCTGGCAAGGCGACGATGTGACCGGCTTTGAAAACGCGGGCGCGCTGACGGGCGGCATCCAGGCCACGGGAAACTACCCGGGCAAAGCCAGGAACTTTGCGGAACTGACGGCGGATTTTGAAAAAGCGTGCAGCCTGATCCCCGGCCAAAAGCGCTTCAATCTTCATGCCAGCTACGCCCTGTTTGAAAACGGGGAAAAGGTGGACCGGGACCGCCTGGAGCCCAAGCATTTTCAAAAATGGGCCCTGTGGGCGAAAGAGAAGGGGATTTCCATCGACTTCAACCCCACCTTCTTCTCCCATCCCAAGGCGAACGGGCTGACCCTGGCCCACCCCGACCCTGACATCCGGGCTTTTTGGGTGCGGCACGGCATCGCGTGCCGGCGCATCGCGGCGTATTTGGCAAAAATGCAGGGAAACCCTTGCCTTTGCAATGTTTGGATTCCCGACGGCATGAAGGATGTGCCCGCCGACCGGCTGCTGCCGCGCCTGCGCCTTCAGGAGAGCCTGGATCAGATTTTCGCGGAAAAGCTGGAGGGGGTCATCGACAGCGTGGAAAGCAAGCTGTTTGGCATTGGCCTGGAAGCCTATACCGTGGGCAGCAACGAGTTTTACACCGCCTACGCGGCGCGGCGCAACGGCGTGTACAACCTTTTGGACAGCGGGCACTTTCACCCCACCGAGGTCATCAGCGACAAGATCGCTTCCATGCTATGCTTTTTTGATAAGCTCCCGCTGCATGTGACCCGCTCCATCCGTTGGGACAGCGACCACGTGGTGCGGCTGGACGATGAACTGAAAGAAATCGCCTGCGAAATCGTGCGCAACGAAGCCATGGACAAGGTGCTCATCGGCCTGGACTTTTTTGACGCGGCCATCAACCGCATCGCGGCCTGGGTGATTGGCACCCGCAACATGCACAAAGCCTTGCTGTACGCCCTTCTTCTGCCCCACCGGCGCATGAAGGCCTTGCAGGAAAGCGGAACCTTTACGGAGCTTTTGATGCTTCAGGAAGAATGCAAAACCCTTCCTTTTGGCGACGTGTGGGAAGAATACTGCCTGCGGCAGGGGGTTCCGGCGGATGAAGGATGGTTCCAACAAGTGCTGGAATATGAAAAAACTGTATTGAACAAGAGGGAAGCATGATGGCAGCAAAAGAAACCGGCGGCCCGGACATCGGAATCATTCAGCAGTTTGTTCGCGCCTGCCAGGATGGCTGGGATCAAGGGTGGCATGAGCGCAACGGCGGCAACCTGACCTACCGCATGAGCGAGGCCGACGTTTCGGCGTGCGCACCGCTCTTCCATGCCGGCGGGGAAGAAATTCCGCTGGGGGTGTCCGCCCCCAACCTGGCCGGGGAGTATTTCATTGCCACGGGCACCGGAAGATTTTTTCGCAACGTGCCCCTGTGCCCGGAGGAAAACATCGGCATCTGCTGGCTAAACGACAAGGGCGACGCCTACCGCGTCGTTTGGGGGTTGGGCGGCGGCCGTCCCACCAGCGAATTTCCCAGCCACATCCTGAACCACAGCGTTCGCAAGGCGGTCACAAACGGCCTGTGCCGCGTTATTTACCACGCCCACACCCCGGCCATCATCGCCCTGACCTACATTTTGCCGCTGACGGCCAAAGACTTTACCCGGGCCTTGTGGCAAAGCGCCACCGAATGCCCCGTGGTGTTCCCCGGCGGGGTGGGGGTGGTGCCGTGGATGGTGCCGGGCGGGGCCGCCATCGCCCTTGCCACCAGCGAGCTGATGAAGGAATATGACGCGGCCATTTGGGCGCACCACGGCACCTTTGCCTCCGGCCCCAATTTTGACATCACCTTTGGGCTGATGCATACCATCGAAAAGGCGGCCGCCATCTACATGAGCGTGCTTGCCAGCGGGCAGGCCGTTTTGCAAACCATTACGGACGAAAACCTGCGCGCCATCGCCAAAGATTTCGGCGTTGCGCTGCGGGAAGAGTTCCTGGCGTAAGGGCGAACAGACCGCCGACAAAGTCCGTTGTAGGGGCTGCCGCCCCTACAACCCTGCCCAGGGCTACGCCCTGGACCCTTGATTTGACCGCGTTTCACGCGGTCAAAAACAGCAGCAAAAAAGAGCATCATAAAATCTGGGCCTTTTTCAACAAGCTGAGCGGGTCACCGAATGGTGACCCGCTTTACACAATGGACTGATTCTTTTCACCGCGTGAAACGCGGTGAAATAGTGGGTCCAGGGCAAAGCCCTGGCGGGGTGCAGGGGCGGCGCCCCAGCAAAACGTCCCCCCGGCTTACTCCCCATCGCCCTCGTCCTCTTCGTCCTCGTCCCCTT
>JAVBTE010000098.1:0-3880 GCA_031556335.1 Eubacteriales bacterium
GTTGTGTTGGTTTGTGTGTCTTTTTTTAAAAACGCCCCCTATCTCGCATAAAACCTCGTCGTCCTCGTCGTCCCCGTCATCCCCGCCCTACTCCTGGAAGCAGCGCACCCGGATGACGCCCTTGAGGCCCTGGATTTTCTCCAGCACGTCGGCGCCGGGCATTTCCCCCAGTTCCAGCACGGTCACGGCCATTTCCTTGCGGCTTTTGTTTTGCATGTTGTTGATGTTGATGTTCTTTTCGCCGATGGCGGCGGAAATGGCGCTGACCATGCCGGGCTCGTTTTCGTGGATGATCAGCAGGCGGGTGCCTTCGCTGTACCCCAGCAGGATCTCCGGAAGGTTCACGCTGTTGCGAATCTGGCCGAACTCCAGGTAGTCGCGGAGCTGGGCGGCGGCCATGCTGGCGCAGTTCTCCTCGCTTTCGGGGGTGCTGGCCCCCAGGTGGGGAATGGTGACGGCGTGGGGCAGGCCCAGCACTTCCTCGGTGGGGAAGTCGGTCACGTAGCTGGCAATTTTGCCGCTTTCCAGGGCCACTTTCAGGGCGGCGCTGTCCACCAGCTCGGCCCGGCTGAAATTGAGGATGTGCACGCCGTCTTTCATTTTGGCGATGGAGGCGGCGTCCACCATGGCGCGGGTTTTGTCCGTGAGGGGAATGTGCAGGGTGATATAGTCTGCCTGGGCGAACACGTCGTCCATGGTGGCGGCGCGCTTGACGGCGCGGCTCAGGGACCAGGCGCTGTCCACGCTGATGAAGGGATCAAAGCCGATGACCTCCATGCCCAGGCCGCTGGCAGCGGCGTTGGCCACCATGGCGCCAATGGCCCCAAGGCCAATGACCCCCAGGGTTTTACCCCGCACCTCGGGCCCGGCGACCTGGCCCTTGCCCTTGTCCACCAGGGCGGGCACTTCCGCGCCGCCGCCCTTGAGGGACTGCGCCCAGCCGATGCCGCCGGCCACGTTGCGGCTGCCCAGCATCAACCCGCAAATGACCAGCTCGGCCACGGCGTTGGCGTTGGCGCCGGGGGTGTTGAACACCACAATGCCCCGCTTGTTGCATTCCTCAATGGGGATGTTGTTGGTGCCCGCCCCTGCCCGGGCAATGGCCAGCAGGCCTTTGGGCAGCTCCCTGCCGTGCATGTCGGCGGAGCGCACCAAAACGCCGTCGGGCACGGGTTCTTCCTTGGCGATCAGGTAGTGCTCGGCGCTCAAGTGCTGGTGGATGATATCGGAAATCGCGTTCAGGGTTTGGATTTTATACATGGGTGGCACGCTCCTTTTTTCCATTGGTTGTATTTGGACCGCGTGAAACGCGGTCCAATGAAGGGTCCAGGGGCCTGGTGGGGTGCAGGGGTGAAACCCCTGCAAGTTCCCCCCCTCACCGTTATCCCCGGTCCGCCTCGAATTGCTTCATCACGGACACCAGCTTCTCAACGCCTTCCACGGGCATGGCGTTATAGATGCTGGCCCGCATGCCGCCCACGTTGCGGTGGCCCTTCAGGTTTTCCAGGCCGTTTTGGACGGCGAACTTGACAAAAGCGCTGTCCGCGTCTTTGTCCCCGGTCACGAAGGTGACGTTCATCAGCGAGCGATATTCCTTTTGGGCCGTGGCCTTGAAAAGCCTGCTCTCGTCCAGGAAATCATAAAGGATGGCCGCCTTTTGCTGGTTTTGGCGGTACATGGCGGGAACGCCGCCCAGGCCCCTCAGCCACTCGAACACCAGCTTGGCCATGTAGATGCCGTAGGTGTTGGGGGTGTTGACCATGCTGTCGTTTTTCTGCTGCTCTTCCCAGTTGAGAAGCTTGGGGCAAAGGGGGTGGGCGCGGCCCAGCAGGTCGTGGCGCACCACCACGATGCACAGGCCGGCGGGGCCGATGTTTTTCTGCGCGCCGGCAAAGATAACGCCGAACTTGGATACGTCATAGGGTTCGGAGAGGATGTTGCTGGACATGTCCGCCACCAGGGGCAAAGCGCCCACGTCGGGCAGATGGGGGAAGCGGGTGCCGTAAATGGTGTTGTTGGTGGTGATATAGGCGTAGTCCGAGGCCGGGTTCCAGCGGACGCCGTCCAGGGCGGGCACGTGGGTGTAGTTTTGCTCCCGGCTGGAGGCCACGATGTTCACCTGGCCGTAGCGCTTGGCTTCCGCCGCCGCCAGATGGGCGAAATTGCCGGTGTCCATGTAGTCGGCCTGGCCGCCCTGGGCCTTCATCAAATTGAGGGGAACCGCCGAAAACTGCTGGGTGGCGCCGCCTTGCAGCATCAGCACGTCATACCCATCGGGCACGCCCATCAGCTCTTTGAACAGGGCCACGGTTTCGGCGAAGATTTCTTCGTACATGGGGGAGCGGTGGCTCATTTCCATGACGCTCATGCCCTTGTCCCGGTAGCAAAGCATTTCGTCCCGGGCTTTTTGAAGCACGCTTTCCGCGATGGCGGCAGGCCCCGCCGAGAAGTTGAATACACGTTCCATGAGGATTCCTCCTTATTTAAATGAAAATGAAGGGCGGCGCGCAAGAATGTTTCCGTGAGGCGGGACGATTTTTGCCCTATGGGCAATATCCCGACCGCTTGCACCATTATGCACCACTTCCCCCAGAAATGCAAGGGCTATTTTTGGAAAAGCAATGGCCCGCCTCAAAAAAATACAATGGGAAAACAAAGGGGTGGCCGGCAGGCAGGGCCAAAAAGGTTGGAGGGACCGAAGTCCCTCCAAGGAAAATCGGAGCCAATCGCAGGGGGTGGGGCTAAGCGTTCTCCTGGGGCGAGCCTACTTCGCTGAGGTCCATGGCGCTGCCGCCCCCCCAAAGCCCGGCCACAGGCCGCAGGAACTCGCTCATCATATAGCCGGTGTATTTTTGGTAGGACACGTTCCACCAGGTGGCGTCGTAGGCGGAGTTGACGGCGACGGTTTCCCCCAGGGGCACCCGCGCCAGCACGGTGCTTTGCTTGCTGGGCGAACGGCGCAAATTCACCGTGCTGCCGGAGGCCGCCGTGGTCACCGCGCACTTGGGCACGGGCGTGGGCGTGGGCCCGGGCCCCACATAGTCCACCTGGTTCAAATACCCGGCAATCCGCCAGCCGCCGGACAGGTCGGTATCCATTTTGGCCGCCGGGGTGGTGGCGTGGATGATTTGCAGGGGGTTTACGCTGCACACCAGCCCGATGTGGTAATAATCATAGGGCAGGCTGGGGTCGTAATACGCGCCGCCGGGCTTGTATTGGTCGCTGAGCTGGGACAGGTCGGTGCGGTATTTCAGCACCGCCATGCCGGGGACCAGCTGGCTTGCGCCGGTAAACTCGCTTACGTCGGAGCAGTATTCCCGTACGATGCGGTTGGAACCGTGGTAAATGCTATATCCATACATGGCATAGGCGCGAGAGAACGCGCCCGAACAATCAATGCCATTTTCATCGTTGGAACCGGGAGAGGCATAGGGCCATCCAATGATGTCCCGAAAGGCAGAAACGATTTGCTCCACTGAAATCATCAGGACTCATCCCTTCTGTGCACAAAATGCACAGTATAGGGTATGAGGAACAGCGCAGCGCCGTGCAAGGGCATACTTCCCGGAAAAAGCGCCCACAATACCCTGTAAAGCAACCGGGGCAAAAGCCCGGCGCGCCCCGGCCCATGCCGGGTTTTTGCGCGGCGAAGAAAAGGAGGAACCCCATGGAAACACATGGAAAGCGCGGGCACAGGCTGCTGCACCCGGACCCCAAACGGCTGTGCGAGCTGGCGCACATGGCGGACGAGGAAAACAGCACCGACGTTTTGGGCAGCTATACGGGCATGGCGGAGGACGGCGGCCGCCCGGAGCAGGACGCGGATGATTTATAGGGGGACGAGGGGGGACGGGGGACGTTGGGGACGTTTGCAGGGGTT
>JAVBTE010000013.1:0-20265 GCA_031556335.1 Eubacteriales bacterium
GGGCGGGGGGTAGCGGGCTCAACCGGGGTTGATGTGGCACGGCCTGGGGGGTGCCCCCGCCACCCAACCCGGGCTCCGCCGTGACCCCAGCCTTTCACCGCCCCCCCCGCGGAAAAAAACGGGGTCTGGGGGCATGCCCCCAGGCGGGTTGTAGGGGCGCAGCCCCTACGAAAAAGACAAGAAGGAGGGACTTCCATGGCGAAGCTTATGGTACCCCTGGGGCCGCAACACCCCGCGTTGGAAGAACCGGAAAGCTTTAACCTGCTGCTGGAGGGCGAGCGTGTGGCCGCCGCCGCCGTGGCGCTGGGATATAACCACCGGGGCATGGAAAAGGCTGCGGAAAGCCGCACCTATTTGCAAAACGTCCATCTGCTGGAACGCATTTGCGGTATCTGTTCCCACTCCCACTCCACCTGCTATGTGCAGACTGTGGAGACCCTGGCCGGGGTGGAGCCGCCCAAGCGGGCCCAGTATTTGCGCGCCCTGGTGGGCGAATTGGAGCGCATCCACAGCCATCTTTTGTGGCTGGGCATTGCGGGGCACGAAATCGGCTTCATGTCCCTGTTCATGTATGCCTGGAAGGACCGGGAGATCATCATGGACATTCTGGAAATGCTGACGGGCAACCGCATCAACTACGGCATGAACACCCTGGGCGGCGTGCGCCGGGACGTGACCCCGGAGCAGGCCGAAAAGGTGGTGGAGGCTGTCAATAAGCTGCAGGAACGCACCGAGTATTACAAAAAGGTGGTTCTGGACGAGCAAACGGTGGTGCTGCGCCTGAGCGGCGTGGGCAAGCTGTCCCGGGAGGACGGGCTGCGCCTGGGGGCCACGGGCCCGGTGCTGCGGGCCGCCGGGGTGAAGCGGGATGTGCGCCGGGACGATCCCCCCAGCGATGTGTACAAGGAACTGGACTTCAACGTCAGCACGGATGAGCATGCCGATGTGTATGGCCGCACGGTGGTGCGGGTGCTGGAGCTTTTGGAAAGCTACAAGATCATCCGGCAAATTTTGGCAAAGCTGCCCGAAGGGCCCATTGCCGTGAAGGTGCCCAACCGCATTCCCGCCGGGGAAGCCTTCAGCCGGTACGAAGCCCCCCGGGGCGAGGACATCCACTATACCCGGTCCAACGGCACGGATAAGCCGGAGCGGGTGAAGGTTCGCGCCCCTACGCTGGCCAACCTGGCCGCCATCACCCACATGATTGAGGGCGGCTATCTGGCGGACGTGCCCATCATCATCGCGGCCATCGACCCCTGCTTTTCCTGCACCGACCGCATGGTTCGGGTGAAGAACGCCTCCTCCGGCGAAGAAAAGATGTTCGACTGGGAAGGCTTGCGCAAATACAGCATCGACTGGTATGGAAAGCAGGGAATGAACCTGCAGGGCCTTCGCCTGTAAACCCGGCCGGGTTTTGCGGGGCCAAAAAGGAAAGGAGACGAAAGGCCATGGGGCTCTCCCTGTTTTATATTTTGATCTTCCCCGGCTTTCTGTTTCTCACGGTGGCATCGCTGGTGTTTGAATATGTGGACAGAAAGCTGTACGCCCGGATGCAGAACCGGGTGGGGCCGCCCTGGTACCAGCCGCTGGCGGACATCATCAAGCTGCTGACCAAGGAAACGGTCATTCCCCGGGAGGCGGACACGCGCCTTTTTGCAGCCATTCCCGTGTTCGCTTTCGCGGCCACGGCCACGGCGTTTTTGTACGTGCCCATTTGGAGCACCCGCTCGCTGATGCCCTTCACCGCCGACCTTATTGTGGTGATGTATTTGCTGACCATTCCCACGCTGGCGTTTTTTCTGGCGGGGTGGTTTTCCTCGTCCCTGTACGCGGAAATCGGGGCCATTCGGGCCATGACCCAGCTGTTCGCCTATGAGGTGCCCTTTTATATGGCCCTGCTGGGCCCGGCCATTTTGGCGGGCACCTGGTCCATCAGCGGTATGGCGGAGTTTTACCACGCAAACCCCTGGCTGCTGCTGGTGAACATTCCGGGGCTTTTGGTGTCCATTTTCTCGGCCCAGGGCAAGCTGGAACGGGTTCCCTTCGATATCCCCGACGCGGAAACCGAAGTGGTGGGCGGTACCTTCACGGAGTATAGCGGCAGGCTGCTGGGCATGTTCAAAATGACCCTGAACGCCGAGCTGGTGGTGGTGTCCGCGCTGATCGCCGCCATCTTCTTTCCTCTGTTCATCAGCGCCAGCCCCGTGCTGGGCTTCCTTCTGTTCCTGGTGAAAGTGTTTGTGGTGGTGTTCCTGCTGGCGCTGATGCGGGCCGCCCTGGCCCGGTTTCGGCTGGACCAGATGATCAGCTTTTGCTGGAAGGTGCTGGCGCCCATTTCCATTTTGCAAATTGTGCTGGATCTGCTGGTGAAGGGAGCGCTGCTGAAATGAAGTTTCTTGGAACCATGGTGCCCTATCTGCTGCGGATGCTTCCCCAAAAAGCCAGCACCGAGCTATACCCCGCCGTGCCCGCCCAGGTGCCGGAGCATTTTCGCGGCGCCCTGAAATTCACCCCGGAACGCTGCGTGGGCTGCAAGCTGTGCATGCGGGTCTGCCCTGCCGACGCCATTGAGATCATCAAGGTGGCCGACAAGGAATTCAAGGCGGTGGTGCAGATGGACAAGTGCATTTTTTGCGGCCAGTGCGTGGAGTCCTGCAACAAAGACGCCCTGGAGAACACCGCCCAGTTCGAGCTGGCCTCCGCGGACAAAGCGTCCCTGAAAAGGGAGATTTGACGTGGCGCAGATGAATGACATTCGCACGCTTTTGCAAAGCAGGCTCAGCGGCGTTCGCCGCCTGGCCGTGCTGGGGGCGGGCTCTGTGCTGAAGGCGGACGACGGCGCAGGGGTGGCGCTGGTGGAACGCTTGCAGGAGGCTTTTCCTCCCGCCCGATACCCGGGCTTGCTGCTATGCCCCGGGGAAACCGCTCCCGAAAATTTTACCGGCAAGATCAAGGCCTTTCAGCCTGACCACATTCTGGTGCTGGACGCGGCCGACCTGGGCCTCGCCCCCGGCACCGTGGCGGAGATCAACCACCGGGACGTGGGCGGCCCCACCTTCTGCTCTCATATGCTGCCCCTGCGCGTGATGATCGACTACCTGGCCGTCGAAACCGGCGCGGACATCACCCTGCTGGGCCTTCAGCCCCAGTCCATCGCCTTTGACGCGCCCATGACCCCCGTTGTGGAGGCCGCCGTGGCGGAGTTGACCAAGACGCTGGGGGAGGCGGTCCGGGGGACGTTGGGATGAGGACGGGGAACGAGGGGGAGGACGTTGGCGGAGACGGGGACGTTGGGGATTTCATCCCCAAACCCTTGACCAGGGCTTCGCCCTGGACCCTTAATTGCCGCGCTGCGCGCGGCAAGGAAAAATGAATAAAATGATCGAAAAACCCGGCACGCTCCATTGTTTTGGAACCTGCCGGGTTTTTTATTTTCTTTTGATATATACCTTTCTGACCGCGTGAAACGCGGTCAGTGATGGGTCCAGGGCGAAGCCCTGGTCAGGGGTTCGGGGACGAAGTCCCCGCCGTCCCCGCCCGCGTCCCCGTTCCCGCCCGCGTCTCCTTCACGTACCGGTCCATGGCGTCGGCCACCCGGCGGGAGATGTTCACCGCGTCTACGACGGTTTTCGCGCCGGTCACCACATCGCCGGAGGCAAAAACGCCCTGGCGGGTGGTGTGGCCTTCGTCGTCCACGGTAACCAGGCCCTGGCCGCCCACCTCAATGCCGGTGGTGGAGGATACGATCACGGCCCGCGGGCCCTGGCCAATGGCGACGATGACGGAATCAGCGGGGAACACCGCCTCGGTACCGGGAATGGGAACGATGCGGCTTTCGCCGTTTTCGTCGGTTTCGGTGCGGGTGTCCACGGTTAAAACGCCCTCGTCCACAAACTCTTTCACGGCCTTGTGCATCACCAGCCGTGCCCCGTCGATCTGGGCGTATTCCACCTCCACGGGCCGGGCGGTGACGGTTTCCTGGCCGCCGTGGCACAGGATGAACACCTCCTGGGTGCCGTGGCGGAAGGCGGAGCGGGCCACGTCCATGGCCACATTGCCCGCGCCGATCACGCACAGGCGTTGCCCCAGGCGGTACACCTCCGGGTTGCGCAGGTATTCGATGGCAAAGTGCACATGGCCCAGGCTTTCGCCCTTCACGCCCATTTTGCTGGGCTTCCACACGCCCGTGCCCATGAAAATGGCCTGGTAGCCGTCCCGGAACAGCTCGTCGACGTTCAGGTTCGCGCCGATGGAGGTGTTGGGCCGGATGTGGATGCCGCTTTGGATCATGGTGTCCATCAGGCGGTCCAGAATGCTTTTGGGCAGGCGAAACTCGGGGATGCCGTAGCGAAGCACGCCGCCGATCTGGTCGTTGCCCTCAAAAATGGTCACGTCGTAATCCCGGCCGGCCAGCAAAAAGGCGATGGTGATGCCCGCCGGGCCAGAGCCGATGACGGCGATCTTTCCGGCGGTTTTTTTGCTGGGGGTGGGGGTAAAGATGTTGAGGTAATAGTCGGAAATATAGCGCTCGATGGCGCTGATTTGCACGGGCGACCCCTTTTTGCCCAGCACGCAGTGGCCCTCGCATTGGTTTTCCTGGGGGCATACATGGCAACACACAAGCGACAGGGGGTTGTTGTCAAAAAGCAGCTTGCCCGCGGCGGCAATCTCGCTGTTTAAAAGCAACTGGATCACGTCGCGGACGGGGGTGTTGACCGGGCAGCCCTTCATGCACATGGGATGCTTGCATTGCAGGCAGCGCCGGGCATCCTCGATGACGTGTTTGCTCATGAAGGGTTGCCTCCTTTGGTTTGATGGTACAGGTAGGGCACCAGCACGGTGGCCACATTGCGGTGGCGGCCCAAAGTGCGCTCAAGGAAGAAGGCGGTCTGGTTGTGGAACATGGCGTCCCGCCAGCCGCTGCCCACAAACTTGGTCAGCACCACGGTGATCATCTCGTGCTTGTTGAGGGTGGCCTCCATTTGGGAAATGTAGTCGTTCATGGGGGTGATGATGTCCCGGTAGGGCGCGTCGATCACGGTAAGGGGAATGGTGATGCCAAGGGCGGCCCATTGCTGCTGAAGCTTCTGGGTATGGGCGGGGTTGGTGGAAATGTGCAAAACCGTCAGGTTGCTGGAAATGTCCTTGGCATAGTCGAAGGTTTTCAGGGCGGCCTTGTTCATGTAGTGCATCAGCATCACGCAGGGCAGCTTGTCATTGCTGCGGCTTTCCGTGAAGTGGTAGTCGTAGCCGTCGGAACTGATGTCCCTGTAAAAGATGGTGTAGTGCTTGTGGGTGTAAGCCATGAACATCATCATCAGCGGCACGATGATCAGCAGAAACCAGGCGCCGTGGCTGAACTTGGTCACAAACACCACAATGGTGCCCACAAAGGTGATCACCGCGCCAAAGCCGTTGATAAGGGACTTTACATGCCAGCCCGGGTCTTTGTCTTTCAGCCATTTCATGAACATGCCGGCCTGGGAAATGGTGAAGGACACGAACACGCCCACCGCGTAGAAGGGAATCAGCCGGTGGGTGTCCGCGTTAAAGATGACCATGAGGATGCCGCCCACGATAAAGATGGCGATGATGCCGTTGGAAAAGCTGAGTTTGGTGCCCCGCTGGGAAAACTGGTGGGGCACGTAGCGGTCTTTGGCCAGGATGCTGAGCAGGATGGGCAGGCCGTTATAGGCCGTGTTGGCGGCCAGCAGCAAAATGAGGGACGTGGTAAATTGCAGCACAAAATACATAAAGCCGTTGCCAAACACCGCCTGGGCCATTTGGGACATGACCGTGGTGCCGGGCAGGGGCACCACCTTTAAAAAGCTGGCCAGGAAGCTGGTGCCGCCAAAGATGAACACGATGATGGCCCCCAGCATGAACAGCACGTGGCGGGCGGTTCTTTGGGAAGGTTCCTTAAAGCTGGGAATGGCGTTGGACACGGCCTCCACGCCGGTAAGGGCGGAACAGCCGGAAGAAAACGCGCGCAGGAACAGGATCAGCGTAATGCCCTGCAAGGTTTCGGGGGGAAGCAAAGCCTGCTGGGCGGCGGAATAGGACACGTGGACCAGCGTGCCGGAAAACATCCGGACAAGGCCCGTAACGATCAGCACGCCCATGGACAGGATGAAGGCATAGGTGGGAATGCCAAAGATTTTGGCGGACTCGCCCACGCCCCGCAGGTTCACCAAAGTGATGAGGGCCAGGCACACCAGCGAGATGGGCACCCGGTATTCATGAAGCCCGGGGAAGGCGGCCACGATGGCGGCGGTGGAGGAAGAAATGCTGACGGCGACGGTCATGATGTAATCCACAATCAAACAGGTGGCCGCCAGCAGCGAGGGCCTGCGGCCAAAGTTTTCTTTGGATACGATATAGGCGCCCCCGCCGTTGGGGTAGTGGTTGATGATCTGGGTGTAGGAAAACACCAAAATCACAAGCAGGACAATGATGGGAATGCTGACCAGGCCTACGTAGGACACGGCCGCGATGCCCAGGGCGGGCACAAGGGCCATCAAAATCTCTTCCACGGCATAGGCCACGGAGGATACGGCGTCGCTGGCCATGATGGGCAAACCCCAAAAGCGCGACAGCTTCTCGTGGGTGAGTTGGCTATTGCTCAGTTCTTTTCCAAGCAGGATCTTTTTGAGGCTTCTGAACCGGTTCATGGCCTGATGCTCCTTGCAAATGTGCCTGGGGGCAGGCGCTTGGCCCGCTCCCAGGCAGTCATGTTGTAAAATAAGGAACGATTTGTTGGGGAGAAAAAATTGCGGGGCAGGCGGGAAAAGGATCAGGCGGCTTTCTTGGCCGCGTTTTGCTTATGCCGCTGCCACATGGACCAGGCGGGACCCGCGATGAACACGGTGGAGTAGCAGCCGCTGACCGTGCCGATGGTCATGGGCAGGGCGAAGGCGCGAATGGACTCCAGCCCGTTTGCCGCCGCAAAGGCGAACACCAGCAGCATGCTGGTCAGCACCGCCAGGTTGGTGATCAGCGAGCGGGTAAAGCTTTGGGACACGCTCTTGTCCATCAGGTCCTCCACAGGCATGGAGGGGTCCAGCAGGGCGTTTTCACGGATGCGGTCGTAGATGACGATGGTGTCGTTGATGGAATAGCCCAGAATGGTCAGGGCCACGGCGATGAAAGAATCACCGATGGGAATGCGGAACACCACAAAGGTGAAGAACACCACCAGCACGTCGTGCAAAAGGGATAAAAGCGCCATCACGCCGGCGGAGAGGCCGTGGATTTTACGGAAGCTGAACCACACATAGGCGATGATGAGCAGGGCGGAAAGGGTGATGGCGATGACGCCGTTGCGCAGGAACATCTGGCTGAAGAAGGGGGCCACGTTGTTGGATTCCGACAGGGAGAGGTCATGCTCTGGATAGGCCTTTTGCAGTGCTTCGGTCATGGCCTGCATCTGCTCGTTGGTCAGGCTGTCGCCGCCGGCCAGGTTCAGCACCAGCTTCTTTTCCTGGGTGGCATAGTCCGTGGTGATCTGGGCGGTGACCAACCGGCCCTCCAGGGCCTCTTCGGCAATGGCGCCCGCGTCGTCGGGGTCCATGGTGGCGGTTTCAGAAATGTTGTATTTCGCGATGGTGCCGCCCTGGAAGGCAATGTCCAGGTGCACGCCGTTGGTGAACACCATCACCATGCCCAGGGCCATAATGCAGGCGGAGACCATGAAGAAGATGCGGCGCTTGCGGAAGAAGGGGAAAATTTTGGCATCCTTCACGGCCATCAGTCGGTCGCTGAGGAAGTAGCGGGTTTTGCACAGCTTGGGGTTCTGGATCAGGGACAGGGTCATCATCCGGGTAGCCACAACGCCCGCCAGGAAGTTCATCACGATGCCGAACAGCAGCGTGTAGGCGAAGGACAGCATGGCGCCGGAACCGAAGATCATCATGATGAAGGCCACGATGAGCACGGTGATGTTGCCGTCAAACACCGAGGAGAAGGCCCGCTTGAAGCCGGAACGGACGGCGGGCTTCACCGGCTTGCCGGAGCGCAGTTCTTCCCGGATGCGCTCGGAAATGATGATGTTGGCGTCCACGCCCATGCCGATGGAAAGGATGATACCCGCGATGCCCGGCAGGGTCACGGTGATTTGAGGCCAGATCAGCATGACCAATTGCCCGGCCACCTGCAACAGCAAGGCGATGGAAGCCACGATGCCGCTGAGGCGGTAGCGCAGCATCAGGAACCGGCCGATGAGCGCAAAGGCCACAAGGCCCGCCATGACCATCACTTCCAGGGCGGTGCTGCCCAAGGAGGGGCTGATGGCGCTGTAATTGCGGGTGATCAGCGAGAAGGGCAGCGCGCCCGCGTTGATCTGGTCGGCCAGGGTTTTGGCGGACTTGGAGGTGGTGATGTCCGTGATGGAGCATTCCTCGGAGTCAATGGCCTGCTTCACCCGGGGGGAGGAAATAAGGGTATCGTCCATGTAGATGGCAATTTGCTGGCCCACCAAACGGGCGGTGGCCTCCGCGAAGGAGGCGCGGCCCTCGGGGGTCAGCTTCAGGTTCACCAGGAAGGTGGAGGGCACGTGCTGGGTATCCTGCAGCGCGGTGGCGTTCACCACTTGCTTGCCCTCCAGCACGATATTGCCCTCAGGGTCTTTGAAGGTGAGGTGGGCCATGCTGCCCAGTTCGGCAATGGCCTGGTCCGGGTTGAAATCAGCCTCGTCGGCCTTCCAGGGGAAGCGAACGAAGATGTAGCCGTTTTCGTTGTCCACAGTTACGTCCCGGTCCAGAATGTTCTGCTGGTTCAGCCGCATTTCGATGATGTTGCGGGCCGCGTCCAGCTCGGCGGCGGTGGGCTTGCGGTCCAGGTCCTTGGGGGCGAAGGCGGCGTCCACGCCGCCCCGGATGTCGATGCCAAAGCGCATTTCCGAAGCGCCGCGAACGTGGAAGTCGCCCAGGTCCACGCCAAAGAAGCCCAGGTAGGAGATCAAAAGAGTAAATAGAAGAACGAGCCAAAAGGTTGCTTTGTTTTTCATGTGTATTCCCACTTTCCTTTATGTCGCCCACAGGGGTATTCTGCCAATGAAATTGCGGGCGCGAGCCGGGGCTTGTCCCGGCGGGTTGAGCCATGAAGCGTTCAGGCGGCAAAGCCAGGAACGGGCGGGGGTGGGGCATGGATGCCCAAGGGCAGCAGAATATGCCGGGCGAAGGCCAGCCGCAAGGTATCCTGTTCCAAGGGCCTGGAAAGCACAGGTACTTGCTGGTCAAAGGCCAGGCAGGGACGGCAAAACCGCGGAAGAAAGCGCAGCACAGGGCGGTCGAAGTGGTTCGGGGCAGCGGCGGAAAAGCTCATTTCATTTTCGGGAAGCTGGCTTAAAAGATTGCGGCGGTCCTGGTCTATGGCGGTCGGCGGCCTTTTTAAGGAGAAGCTTCCAAAAGAAGCCGAGCAAACCGAAACAATCAGCGCAAAAATAAAAAAGGCGCACAAAAAGCGGCGGCAATCTACGTTCATATGGCGCATCCGCTTCCTCACTCCTTGGCGTTGGGTTTACCCGCCTATTGTATCATAGCTTGGCCCAGATACAAAGGGGAAAAATTTTCACGGCGTCGCAAAAGCGCGGTTTTTGATCCGCCAATTTTGTCTGGCCCATAAGGCTTGAGTTTTTTCATAAATATGGTATGATGGACGCAACAAGACAAACAGGTCTTACCGGTCCAACTTCATATGAAAGACAAAGGAGAGCATGATCATGGATGCGACTACCATGACCACGGTTGCCATCATACTGTTTGCCGTTACCTATGTTTGCCTGCTGATTTTCTCCAAATTCCGCGCGTACATTGCCCTGGCTTCGGCGGCGCTGTTTGTGGCGCTGGGCATTCTGCCCCTGAAAGACGTGTTTGGGGCGGTGGACTGGAATGTGATTTTGATGATCGCCGGCACCATGGGCACGGTGTCGCTGTTCATCGAGTCCCGCATGCCGGCCAAGCTGGCCGACATGATCATCGACAAAACCCCCAACGTGAAATGGACCATCGTGGCCCTGTCCATGTTCGCGGGGATCATTTCGGCGTTTGTGGACAATGTGGCCACGGTGCTGATGGTGGCCCCGGTGGCCCTGGGCATCGCCAAAAAGCTGAAAATTTCCCCGGTACCCAGCATTATTGCCATTGCCATCGCCTCCAACCTGCAGGGCGCGGCCACCCTGGTGGGGGACACCACCTCCATCCTGCTGGGCGGCGCGGCCAACATCGACTTTTTGGGCTTCTTCTTCCTGAACGGAAAAATCGGCATGTTCTGGATTGTGGAAATCGCGGCCGTGGCGGCCACCGCAGTGCTTCTGTGGATTTTCCGCAAGGAAAACCAGCCCATTCACATGACCGACCGGGAACAGGTGGAGGATTACTTCCCCACGGTGCTGCTGCTGGGCACCATTGTGCTGCTGATTCTGGCCTCTTTCATTCCCGCGCAGCAAAAGCCCGCCATAACCAACGGCCTGATCTGCGTAGGGTTCTTTGTGCTGGGCCTTTTGCGGCAGGTGTTTGTGAAAAAGGACACCGCTTCCGTGGGCCGGGCCCTGAAAGAGATCGACTACTTTACGCTGCTGCTGCTGGCGGGGCTGTTCGTGGTCATCGGCGGCATCACCAAGGCGGGCGTGGTGGACAAAATCAGCCAGCTGTTCGTCAGCCTCAGCAACGACAACCTGTTTGTGATTTACACCCTCATTGTGTGGTCCTCTGTCATCCTGTCCGCGTTCATCGACAACATCCCCTATGTGGCCACCATGCTGCCGGTGGTGGCGGGCATTGCCAGCATCATGAACGTTTCGCCCTATCTGCTCTACTTTGGCCTGCTCTGCGGGGCGACCCTGGGCGGCAACCTTACCCCCATCGGCGCGTCCGCCAACATCGCGGGGCTTGGCATTCTCCGCAAGGAGGGCCACGAGGTGAGCGTGTGGACCTTCATGAAAATGAGCGTGCCCTATACCCTGGTGGCCGTGCTGGTGGGCTATGTCCTGATCTGGCTCATTTGGGCGTGACGGGGCCGGGGGGAGGACGGGGAACGAAGACGGGGAACGACGGCAAGGGGCTCCGCCCCTTGCATCCCTGCCAGGGCTATCGCCCTGGACCCGTTCTTTCACCGCGCTGCGCGCGGTGAAAGAGAATCATCAAAGGCTTTGCCGGGAACCGGCAAGGCCTTTTCATCATTTGTAAACGATGGAGAACCGGTTGGCAGCGTTGTTGACAAGAACTGTGGTTGTTGATACAATGGGTGGTAGAAAAAAGCGCCGCCATATACAAGCGCTGGGAAATGTTCTCTGGTACTGCCGTATCGCAATCATGCAACAAATGAAAAAGGAGATCAGTTATGAAAAAGTGGATCAGTATGGCTTTGCTGGTTGTTTGTCTGGTTCCGTTGGCGTTTGTTCAGGCTTTCGCCGAGGCCGCCCCTGCCCCCACGGAGATCGTTTTGGAAAAGCCTCTTGTATTGCCGGACCTGATGGATTTTACCATCAAATCCACTTCTTTCAGCAAAAGCGAAAAATACTACGGCGACAGCGGCAATTACGCCACCTATGTCGCCGGGGAGAACTACCGGTTTTTCCTTGTGAAGTGTGAACTTTTGAACACCTCGCTGAATTATTACATTTACAGCGACCACATCAAGAATGTGAAGATCGTCTTTAAGGACAAGTTCGAATATGAGGCGATTTTGCTGCAAAACTTCCCGGAAAAGAAATACCCCACGGAAAAGCTGTGGGAGATCGAGTCCCTGGTTTCCACCACGCCCATTTTCTTTTTCAAGGTGCCCAAGATGATCGAAGGCACGTTGGACCCCATCATGCTGTATTTCACCCTGGACGATGTGAATTATGCATGCAAGCTTCGGTAAAACAAGAATACATCAAAAAAGCGGCGCCAACTCACGCCGCTTTTTTGATGCTGTTCTGATTGCTTTTAGATCATTTTTCGGTCACATGAAATGTGGCCGATGAAGGGTTCAGGGCGAAGCCCTGAGCAGGGTCCAGGGGCGGCAGCCCCTGGCGTTCTCCGCGTCCCCCGTCCCCCGCGCCCCCGTCCTCGTCAAAACCTCAGCCGTTCCTCGATGTAGGCTTCCAGGCCGTCGATGGCGACGCGTTCCTGGGTCATGCTGTCCCGTTCACGCACGGTCACGGTGCCGGTCTCCTCGGTTTCAAAGTCCACGGTGACGCAAAAGGGCGTGCCGATCTCGTCCTGGCGGCGGTAGCGCTTGCCAATGGAGCCGGTTTCATCATAGTCCACCATGAATTTTTTGGAGAGCTTTTCAAACACCTGGGTGGCAAGGTCGCCCAGCTTGTTTTTTTGCAGGGGCAGCACGGCGGCCTTGAAGGGAGCCAGAGCGGGATGCAGGTGCATCACCACCCGGGAGTCGCCTTCGCCCAGGTCCTGCTCCTCGTAGGCATTGCACAGGAAGGCCAGCGCCACCCGGTCCGCGCCCAAAGAGGGCTCGATCACATAGGGCACAAAGCGCTCGTTGGTCACGGGGTCGATATATTCAAGGTTTTCGCCGCTGACCCGGCTATGGGCGGTCAGGTCAAAGTCGGTGCGGTCGGCAATGCCCCACAGTTCGCCCCAGCCAAAGGGGAAGAGGTATTCAAAGTCGGTGGTGGCCTTGGAGTAGTGGGACAGTTCCTCGGGCTTGTGGTCCCTCAGGCGCAGGCTGTCCTGCTTCATGCCCAGGGCGTAGAGCCAGTCGCGGCAAAAACCGCGCCAATAGCCGAACCACTCCAGGTCCTCGCCGGGCTTGCAGAAAAATTCCAGCTCCATCTGCTCAAACTCGCGGATGCGGAAGATGAAGTTGCCCGGGGTGATCTCGTTGCGGAAGGATTTGCCGATCTGGCAAACGCCCATGGGCAGCTTGCGCCGGGTGGTGCGCACGATGTTTTTGAAATTGACGAAAATGCCCTGGGCGGTTTCCGGCCGCAAATAGATTTCGCTGGCCGTGTCCTCGTTTACGCCCTGGAAGGTTTTGAACATCATGTTAAACTTGCGGATGCCGGTAAAATCATGCTTGCCGCAGCTGGGGCAGGGAATGGCGTGGTCCTTGATGTAGGCTTCCAGCTGCTCGTTTGACCAGCCGTCGGCCTGCAGTTCTTCGCCCTTTTCCCTGGCGAAGTCCTCCACCAGCTTGTCGGCCCGGAACCGCTCCTTGCAGGCCTTGCAATCCATGAGGGGATCGTTGAAATTGCCCACGTGGCCGCTGGCCACCCAAACGTTCCGGTTCATTAAAATGGCGCTGTCCAGGCCGACGTTGTACTTGTTTTCCTGCACAAACTTCTGCCACCAGGCCCGCTTCACGTTGTTTTTGAACTCCACGCCCAAGGGGCCATAGTCCCAGCTGTTGGCCAGACCGCCGTAAATTTCGCTGCCGGGAAAGATAAAGCCGCGGTTTTTGCAAAGCGCAACCAGCTTATCCATTGTTAAAGCCGCCATCATGGTTCCTCCTTTTCTTCGGCCGCCCCGCGCCCTTAGCGCGTCGCGGCTACGCCATTCGTTGCCTTCGGCAACTCGGTGGCTAGTCGGGGCGGAGCCCCTCCCTCGTATTAGCCTTTATTTACATCATTCCTCATCATAGCGACAACAAAGCTGGTTGTCAAGCAAAAACAAGCGGCGGGAAGGATTGGGTCCCTATCCCCCAACCCCTAAAATCCGGCGGAAGCCGTTGACAAGAAATTCGGCAGGAAGTATCATGAAAAAAACGCAAATCCCACGAGGCTGGCGGGCCAGCGAGGAGAGCATATGAAACTGAACACCAAACGAACCGTCCTGGTGGGGCTGGCGTTCCTGTCCATCTGCGCTTTTTGGCAGCTGTACGACAATGTGGTGCCCCTTGTTTTGAAAAACACCTTTCACATCCGGGACGACGTGGCGGGGGTGGTGATGTCCCTGGACAACGTGCTGGCTTTGTTTTTGCTGCCCCTGTTTGGCACGCTGTCGGACAAAAGCCGCTTTCGCATGGGCCGGCGGATGCCCTTCATTTTGGGGGGCACAGCGCTGGCAGTGGCGTTGATGAACCTGCTGCCCTTTGCCGACAGGCAGGGCAACCTGATTTTGTTTGCGGTGGCGTTGGGGCTTTTGCTGCTGGCCATGGGCACCTACCGGTCGCCGGCGGTGGCCCTGATGCCGGATGTGACCCCCAAGCCGCTGCGCTCCAAGGGCAACGCGGTCATCAACCTGATGGGGGCCCTGGGCGGGGTGTTCACCCTGGGCATTACGGGCTTTGTGGTCACCAAGAACGCGGCGGGCCGGGAGGATTACACGGGGCTGTTTGTGGCGGTAGGCCTACTGATGGCGGTTTCCGTGGTCGTGTTGGCGCTGTGCGTTCGGGAGAAAAAGCTTGCCAAGGATGTGGAGGAAAGCGAAGGGGCCCAGGCAATGGGACCGGAAGGGGAACGGGCGGGGGAACAAACGGCGGCGCAAAAGGCGCAAACCGCTGGGGCCACCGGCTTTGCCTCCCTGGAGCCGGACACCCGCCGGAGCCTTTATCTGATTTTAACGTCCGTGTTTCTGTGGTTTATGGGCTATAACGCCGTTACCTCGGCCTTTACCAAGTATGTCAGCGTGCAGTGGCACTACGACCTGGCGGCGGCCTCCCGGTGCCTGCTGGTGGCCAACATCGGCGCCATTTGCAGCTATCTGCCTGTGGGCATGCTGTCCACGCGGTTTGGCCGCAAGCGGATGATTCAGACCGGGGTGCTGCTGTTGGCGGTCTGCTTTGCCGTGGGCGGGGCCTTCCGCGCCTTCCACCCGGCGGTGTACGGGGTGTTCGCGCTGATCGGGGCCGCCTGGGCGCTAATCAACGTCAACTCCTACCCCATGGTGGTGGAGATCAGCAAAAGCGGGGACGTGGGCAAGTTTACGGGGTACTACTACACCTTTTCCATGGCGGCCCAGGTGGCCACGCCCATTGTAAGCGGCTATCTTTTGCAGCACGTGGGCTACTGGACGCTGCTGCCCTACGCGGCGCTGATGGTGGCGCTTTCCTTTGTGACCATTTCCCTGTCGCGCCATGGGGACAGCAGACCGGAACCGCCCAAAAGCCGGCTGGAAGCCTTTGGCGCGGGGGAGGAGTGAGGATGGCGCTATTGTGGATGCTGGGCGCGCTGCTGGTGCTGAGCGGCCTGTACCTGTTTTTGATCGCGCCGGACCGGGACGCGCCCCAGGAAGAGCCGCTCATGGGCTGGCGGTATGCCCACCGGGGCCTGCACGACGAAAACCTGGGCGTGCCGGAAAACAGCCTGGCCGCCTTTTCCCGGGCGGTGGAAAACGGCTATGGCATGGAGCTGGACGTGCAACGCACGTCGGACGGGCAGGTGGTGGTGTTTCACGACGACACCCTGTCCCGGATGTGCGGGGCCCCGCAGCGGGTGGGGGAGCTGACCTATGAGGCGCTGAAGGCGTACCCCCTTCCGGACGGCAGCGCCATTCCTCTGCTTTCGGAGGTTTTGCAGCTGGTGGCGGGCCGGACGCCCATCATTGTGGAGATCAAATACCATGGGGGCGCGGCGGAGAACGCCAGGGCCGCCTTTGGCGTTTTGCGGGAGTACGACGGGCCCTGCGCCGTGGAGTCCTTCCACCCGGCGGCGGTCCGCTATTTCAAGCAGGAAGCCCCGGATGTGATGCGGGGCCAGCTGGCCTCCGGCGGAAAGTGGAACAAAAAAGAGACCAACGGCCTGGCCCATTTCGCGCTCAAGCATTTATTGGTCAACGCGATTGGAAGGCCGCATTTTGTGGCATACTCCTGCCCGGACGATCATACGCTGGGCATGTGGCTGATGAAGCACTGGTACAAACCGCCCCTGGCGGCGTGGACCATTCGGGACGCTGAAACGCTTCATTTGGCCGAGCGGGCGTACGATTTCCCCATCTTTGAAGGCTTTCGTCCGGGCATTGACAAGTGACCATAAGATGAGTATAATACATCGGTAACTTTGTTTGGAGTCGGAAAGTGTCGAAAGATCGAACGCTTTGCCGTATCCTGCCGCTTGCACCGACCGCCCGCTTTCGCAGGGCAACCGGTGCAAATTCTGCTATATGGGCGTATCCGGAGGCCGCCGGGACCGGTGTACGCCAAACGCAAAAGCGGCAAAGCGTTGCAAAAGGGGCAATGTCCCGTACATGCCGGGCCGCCCAAAACGGCCAAGGCCGGAATACCGCGCGGTTTCGCCGGAGGCGCGCATCTTGTGGAAACCGCGGAGTTGGAAAGGGGTAACTGTAATGTCGGAACAGGAGAAAAGGATCGTGTTGACCCGCGAGGGTTTTGCAAAATTGGAAAAGGATCTGGAATACTATACCAGTGTGCGCCGGAATGAGATCGCCGAGCAGATCGCGGTGGCCCGAGGCTTTGGCGACCTGAGCGAAAACGCCGAATACGACGAGGCCAAAAACGAGCAAAGCCGCATTGAGGCGAAGATCATTGAAATGGAAAACACGCTGCGCAACTGCGTGGTGATTGAAGATTCCGACGTAAGCACCGATACGGTGGGCGTTGGCAATACAGTCAAGGTGAAAAACCTGACCATGAAGGTCGACCAGGTCCTGACCATTGTCGGGGCCAACGAGACCGACCCCAAAGCCATGAAAATCAGCAGCGACAGCCCCATTGGCGCCGCGCTTTTGGGCAAAAAGGCGGGGGATACCGTGTCGGTGGATGTGCCCGCGGGCAACATCAAGCTGCAGGTGCAGGAAATCAGCAGATAACGCGAAGATTGTGGAGGAGTTCAAATGACCGCCGATCAACCAAGGAACCCGGATGTGGAGCAGCAGGCGCCCGAGCTGACGGCTGGGCAGGTGAGCGAGCAGGAAGGCATCCGCCGCCAAAAGCTGCAAAAGCTGATCGAAGCGGGGAAAGACCCCTACCGGATTACAAAATTTCAGGTTTCCCACGCCAGCCAGGCCATTTTGGAAGGCTTTGAGGCGCTGGACGGCCAAACCGTGACCGTGGCGGGCCGCATGACCAGCAAACGGGTGATGGGCAAGGCTTCCTTTGCCCATTTGCTGGACAACCTGGGGGCCCTGCAGATTTACGTGAAGCGGGACGACCTGGGCGAGGCCGCCTACGCCGATTTTAAAGAATTCGATATCGGCGACGTGCTGGGCGTGAAGGGCGTGGTGTTCCGCACCCAAAAGGGCGAGATCAGCGTGCACGCCCAGGAGATTACGCTGCTGAGCAAGTGCCTGAAGGTGCTGCCGGAAAAGTATCACGGCCTGAAAGACCCCGATTTGCGCTACCGCCAGCGGTATGTGGACATGATTGTGAACCCGGAGGTGCGGGACACCTTCCGCAAGCGCAGCCAGATCATCGCCGCCGTGCGGGAGTTTTTGGACGGCCGGGGTTTTTTGGAAGTGGACACCCCGGTGCTGCACACGCTGGAAATCGGCGCGGCGGCCCGAACCTTCAAAACCCACCACAACGCGCTGGACTTGGACATGTTTTTGCGCATCGAAACCGAGCTGTACTTGAAGCGCCTCATTGTGGGCGGCTTTGACCGGGTGTACGAGGTGGGCCGCCTGTTCCGCAACGAAGGCATGGACGCCACCCACAACCCGGAGTTTACCACCGTGGAAACCTATCAGGCCTACGCCGATTACAACGACGTGATGGACATGGTGGAGGAAATGTACGCCTTTGTGGCCATGAAAGCCTGTGGCGCCACCTGCGTGCCCTGGGAAGGCCACCAGATCGAGCTGAAAGCGCCCTGGCCCCGCATTCCCATGGCAAAGGCTGTGAAGGACGCCTGCGGCGTGGACTATGCCGGCTGGACAACCGACGAGGAAGCCCGCGACGCACTTAAAGCCATGGACGTGCACGTGGAGAAGAACGCCAAGCGGGGCGACTGCCTGGCGGCGCTTTTCGACCAGTATGTGGAAGAAAACCTGGTTCAGCCCGTTTTCATTACCGACTATCCTGTGGACATTTCGCCCCTGGCCAAGCGCAAGCCGGAAAACCCCGACCTGACCGAGCGGTTTGAGTTCTTCATTTGCGGCCATGAAATGGGCAACGCCTTCTCGGAGCTGAACGACCCCATCGACCAGCGCCGCCGCTTTGAGGAGCAGGTGCGGGTTAGGCAGGCCCAGGGCATCAAGGCCCTGGTGGATGAGGACTATGTGAACGCGCTGGAGCACGGCTTGCCTCCCACGGGGGGACTGGGCTTTGGCATTGACCGCATGGTGATGATGCTGACGGACAACACCTCCATCCGGGATGTTTTGCTCTTCCCCACCATGAAACCAAGGGACTAAGCGCAAAAACGCGGCAGGCCAAGGCCCCGTCAGGGGAAGGCGTGCCGCTTTTTTACAAGGAAAAGGCCAAGGAGGCGCTCCTATGGGGGTACGCATGCCCATTACCCGGGAAAAGATCAGGAACCATTTTCAGTACGGCTTTTGGAAGTATCTTTTGCTGGTGGTCCTCTGCCTTTTTTTGTGGAACCTGCTGTTTACCACCACCCGGTACCGTGCGCCGGAAAGCCTGAAAATGGAGTTTTTTGCCGACGGGTATAGTGCCCCCGAGGCGGACGCGGCCCTGGCGGACCTGCTTCAACACATTCATGCCCAGGTGATGCCGGACATGGAGGAAGTGACGTATGTCAAGCTGGGGGCGGACGATCCTTACGGCGCCATGCAGCTGACGGTGTGGGCCAGCGCGGGGCAGGGAGACGTGTTTTTGCTGGGCCATGACCGGTTTTTAAGCCTGGCCAAGGGCGGGGCCATGGTGGATTTGCAGCCCATGCTGGACGACGGCCTTTTGCATGCCCAAGGGTTGGATCTGGCCGGCGGCCGGGTGATGAACGACGAAACCGGACGCACGGCCCAGTACGGCATTCCGGCGGACGGCCTGCCGGGGCTGGACAAGTATGGCCTGGCCCGGCAGGGAGCGGTGCTTTCGGTGCTGGCGGGGGGCGGAAACCAGGCCCAGGCGGTGCGGTTTTTGGATTATCTGCTGACCCATATGGGGGAGGAAACATCTGGGTCTTAGGCTTTATATGTGGAAGAAAGAAGGGGCGCTTATGGCCGCGTTCGATTTTAAGAAGGAACAAAAGGACCTTTACCAGCCCGGGCCGCAGCCCTGCGTCATTCACGTGCCGGAGATGCTGTTTTTGATGGTGGACGGCCAAGGGGACCCCAACACCGCCAAGGCCTACGAGCAGGCCCTGGAAGTGTTGTACGGCCTTTCGTATGCCATCAAAATGAGCAAGATGAGCGCCGCGCCGCCCCAGGGCTATTTTGAGTACGTGGTGCCGCCGCTGGAGGGCCAGTGGTGGACCCCGCAGGGCGGCTATGACGGTAAAAAGCCCGGGGAGAAGGACCGGCTGCAATGGACCTCCATGATCCGCCAGCCGGACTTTGTGACCCCGGACGTTTTGGAGGCGGCAAAGGCGGCCCTTCACAAGAAAAAGCCGGGGCTGGACACAGACCTGGCCCGGCTTGCGCGGTGGACGGAAGGCCTCAGCGCGCAAATTTTGCATGTGGGCCCCTATGACGATGAACCCGAAACCATTGCGCGGATGGACGAGTACATGGCACAGCAAGGCTTTTGCCTGGATTTTTCGGGCGAGCGCAAGCACCACGAAATTTATTTGGGCGATCCCCGAAAAACCGCCCCGGAGAAGTTGAAAACCATCCTTCGGCATCCCGTGCGAAAAGCATAGGCGGGGGAATACGCACCTTTCCGAAACGGCTGCATAAATTCCAGGATAGTAGGGCACGCTGTCCATGGAAGCCATTGCCAGAATTGGAAAGGAGTTTTCTTTGATGACGCAGCAGCAACACTGTCTGCTTTGCGGGCAGGAGTATTCCACGGGGCTGAACGTGATGGGGTGCTTTCTCTGCTTCCCTTGCGAGCGGAAATTGCTTTCCGCCACGGCGGTTCAGTCCATCAGCAGGCGCAAAAGGCTGAACCTGCTCAAGCTCTATGGCGCTTCGCCCACCCGGGCGATGAACCGGTAGGAACCAAGCCCCATCCTGCCATCATGAGCGTCTTACGGCACAAGCCCGAAGGAGTCTTTTTTTACATCTTTCCCTTTCATTCAAAGCCTTGGAGGAAGCCCTCCAGGGCTTTTTTCTATGATCCTTCCTTCGTGCATTCCTTTTTTCCCCGCGTTTCATGCAGCGAAAAAACGGGTCCAGGGCGATAGCCCTGGCGGGATGCAAGGGCAGAGCCCCTGCCGTCCCCCCCTCCCCCCCCCGCCCCCCGCCCCATGAACAAAGCACAATTTTTTTTTTTGTTTGGGGGGGGTTTAGTGGTAAAAACAAAGGG
>JAVBTE010000017.1:0-3682 GCA_031556335.1 Eubacteriales bacterium
GGTCTGGGGGAACCCTCTTTTGCAAAAAGAGGGTTCCCCCAGCGTCCCCCAACGTTTCCCCAGCGTCCCCCGCCGGTCCCCTAGCTCATGCGCACCGGTTGGGCCACCTTGCCAAGGTGTTCTTTGGCAAGGGTTTGCAACATGGCCCATTCTTTTGCCTGTGCCGGGTCGGTTTCCATCTCCTCCACGCAGTGCGCGGCTTCATAAATCAATTCCATGCCGCCGGCTCCCGCCGCCGCCACAAAGCCGCCCAAAAAGTCTCCCGCGCCGTGCTGGGCGGTACCCAGAATTTCTCCGGGGCCGCGCAGTTCCAGGTCCTTGCGGGCGATCTCAAAGCCGTCGTTGGTCTGGGTCAGGGCCCGCAGGCGTTCATTGGGCTGGGCCAGCAAAAAACACCAGCTTTGCAGGGCGCCCCGGCCCACCCGGCCCCGCAGCTGATGCAGCTGCGCCAGGCCGTAGCGGTCCGCGTCCTCAATCACCATGATGGTGGCATTGGGCACGTTCACCCCCACCTCGATCACCGTGGTGGCCACCAGCGCCTGCACCTCTCCGGCCGCGAAGGCCCGAAGGGTGTTTTCTTTTTCCTCGCCGCTTTGCCTGCCATGGGCCAGCCCCAGGCGAAAGCCCTTCAACGGGCCCTGGGCAAGCTCCTCCACATGGGAGGCGGCGGCCTTCACGTCCTCCAATTCCTCGCTGTCCTCCACCAGGGGACAAACGATGTACGCCTGCCGTCCCGCCTCCAGTTCCTTGCGCAAAAAGCCATACATGTCCCCCCGCTTTTCCTCGGGCACGATGCGGGTGGCCACGGGCTGGCGGCCCGGGGGCAATTCATCCACAATGGAAACATCCAGGTCGCCGAACATCACCAGGGCCAGCGACCGGGGAATGGGCGTGGCGGACATCACCAGCAAATGGGGCGTAAGCCTGGCTTCCCCCGCCCGCAGGCCTTTTTGGATCAGCGCGGTGCGCTGGCTGACCCCAAAGCGGTGCTGCTCGTCCGTGATGCAAAGGCCCAGCCGCTGGTATTCCACATCTTTGCTGATCAGGGCATGGGTACCGATCACGCACTGCCAGGCCCCGCTTGCGATGGCCGCCAGGGCCTCCCTGCGCCTGGCGGCGGGCATGCCGCCGATCAAGAGGCCGCAGGCAATGCCCTGCTTTTCCAGGCTTTCCTTGGCACTTTCATAATGCTGCCGGGCCAATATCTCCGTGGGGGCCATGAAGGCGGCCTGACAGCCGCTTTCCACGCACAGGCGAACGGCCCCAAAGGCGATGGCGGTTTTGCCGCAGCCCACATCCCCCTGCACCATGCGGGCCATGGCGGTCTGCCCGGCCATATCCCTGGCGATCTCCTCCAGCGTGCGCCGCTGGGCCCCGGTGGGCGCAAAGGGCATGGCGGCCCAATAGCGCCGTCGGGCCTCCTCGCCGCCCTCCATGGGTATGCCCTTGTTTCGCGCGCCTTTCACCATGCGCACGGCAGCCTGATAGACCAGCATCTGTTCAAAGGCCACGCGGCGGCGGGCCCAGGCAATTTCCTCCAGGGTGTTTGGCGCGTGCAACGCGCGGATGGCCTCCGCCGCCCCGGGCAGGCGATAGCGCGCCACCAACCTTTCCGGCAGGTTTTCCCCGCAGATTTCCTCCACCCAGGCAAGGGCCTGCTTCACAATGGCCTCGTGGGTCCTTTGGGGCAGCCCTTCAATAGGCCGGTATACCGGCACGATGCGCTTTTCCGTCTCCACGCTGGCGTTCATCAGCTGCCACTTGCCGCCAAACCGCTGGGTCAGGCCAAACAGCTGAAAATCGCTGCGCTTCATCAGGTTTTCTTTCATCCAGGGCTGGTTGAACCAGCATGCGGTGATCTCGCCTGTGTCATCCCGAAACAGGCAGGTGACCCGGCTTTTTTTCCCGAAGCGGGCCAGCTTCGCCTCCCCCACCCGGCGCACGCAAAAAAGGCCCCGCACGCCCTGCCGGGCCTCCGCCACCGGGGTGGCCGCGCTGGCGTCCCGGTACGCGGTGGGAACCGCGTATAAAAGATCACGCAACGAGAAAATCCCCGCTGCGTGCATGGCTTTGAGCCGTTCTTTTCCAACGCCCTGTAAGCTGGACAGTTCCATTTTTACTCCACGGACACCAAATAATAATACAGCGGCTGGCCTCCGCGGTGCATTTCCACATCGCAGTCGCCATAGGCATCTTCAATTTCTTCCGTCAGCGTCCGGGCGTCGGTTTCTTCCACGTCCTTACCGAAGTACACGGTGATCAGCTCGTCGTCCTCGGTCACGATTTCCTTCATCAGGTCCGAGGTCACGTCATGCACGTTGTTGCCCACCACCTGGATTTTGCCGTTATACAGGCCAATGATGTCCCCCTGCTTGATGTGCAGGTCCTCCAGTTCGGTATCCCGCACCGCGTAGGTGACGGTGCCGGTGCGCACCCGCTGGGCGGCCTCGTCCATGCGCTGGGCGTTTTCCGCGCCATTGTTGTCCGGCTGAAAAGCCACCGCCGCCGCAATGCCCATGGCCACGTTCTTGGTGGGAATCACATGGACTTCCTTGTCCTCGCAAAGGGCCGCCGCCTGCTGGGCCGCCAAAATCACGTTGCCGTTGTTGGGGAATACAAACACGCACTTGGCATGAACCTTCTCAATGGCCCCGGACAGGTCCTCGATGCTGGGGTTCATGGTTTGTCCGCCTTCAACGATCTGGTCCACCGCCAGATCGGTAAAAATCTTGTTAAAGCCGTCGCCCAGGGAAACGGCCACCATGCCAAAGTCCTTCATGGGCGCTTCGGCAGCGGGGGCGGCTTCCTCCGCCTTTTCCGCCTTGGGCTGACGATCCCGGCGCTGCTGCACCATGTTCTCAATTTTCAGGTTGACCAGTTCGCCCAGGGACAGGCCGTATTCAAGGGCCTTGCCGGGCTCGTTGGTGTGCACGTGCACCTTCACCAGCGACAGATCGCCCACCACCAGCACGCAATCGCCAATGCGGTTCAGGCGGCGGCGGAAGGAGTCCACATCCTCGTCCAGAATATCCGGGTACAGGTTTTGGATCAAAAACTCCGTACAGTAGGCAAACTCAATCTCGCCCAGGGCGTCGTGGTCGTCCTCAAACGCCACCGCGCCGTCGGCGGAGAAGTCCATGCGCTCTGTGGGAATCTCTTCGCCCCGAAGCGCCGCCGCATAGCCCATGTAAATCAGCAACAGGCCGCGCCCGCCGGCATCCACCACCCCGGCCTGGGTCAGCACGGGAAGCATCTGCTGGGTTTTTTTCAAAATCGCGTCGCCCGAGGTCAATATGGTTTGGAAAAGTGCTTCATAATCATCGGGCCGCTTGCCCGCCTGCTTCACGGCGTCCTCGGCAATCACCCGGGCCACGGTTAAAATGGTGCCCTCCTTGGGCTTCATCATGGCCTTGTAGGCGGTTTCCGCGCCGCTTTTCAGCGCCTTGGCAAACTGCATGGGGGTAATGCGTTCCACGCCCTCCAGCGCCCGGGCAAAACCCCGGTACAGCTGCGAAGTGATGACGCCGCTGTTGCCGCGGGCGCCACGAAGCGCGCCCTTGGCCAATGCGTCCGCCGCCTCGCCCGCGCTTAAATACTCTTTATTGCTGACTTCCTTGGTGGCCGACATCATCGTCAGCGACATATTGGTGCCCGTGTCCCCGTCCGGAACGGGAAAAACGTT
>JAVBTE010000084.1:0-8288 GCA_031556335.1 Eubacteriales bacterium
TGGCCGACCCTTCCCTCAAGGTGCACGAAATCGCCCTGGAAGTAGGCTACGGAGACGTGGCCCATTTCAGCAAAAACTTCAAAAAGCACACGGGCAAAAGCCCCATGGAGTACCGCGGCGGGCTCAAGGGGTAGGGCGGGGAGGGGGGACGGGGCGCGTGGGGACGTTTGGGGCTGCCGCCCCTAAAACCCCGCTCAGGGCTTCGCCCTGAACCCTTCATGGACCGCTGGCAATCTTGTTTGGAGGCGGGATGGGAGCCTGCTCAAAAAGGTTCAATGGCCCTCGCCCTGGTCCCCTTGCGAACCGTTCCCCTGGGAAGGGGAAAACAAAGCACCAAATAAAAGAAGCTGCCGCGAACGCAACGCGACAGCTTTTTTCCGAATGTCTTTCCCCTTACCCCACGGCCTCCATGGTGGGCGTGGCCGTTGGCTTTGCCGCAGCGTCAGGCCCGGAGGTTTGTATGGATTTCGGCGCCTGCGTCGGCCTCGGCGTTACGGTCAGCTCGGGCCGGGGCGTGGGGCTTGCCACAGGCGCAGGGGTCCTTGTGCTCTCCGGGGTGGCCGTGGCCTCCGGGGTCACAGTGGGCAGCACATTCCTGTAAATGGCCTCCAGGGTTGTTTCCCCCGCGACGCCGTCGTCCCGAATGCCGTTGGCTTTCTGAAAGGCTTTCACGGCCCTTTCCGTGCCGTTATAGAACGAGCCTGTCACCGCGCCGGGATAATATCCCAGCTCTTTCAGCTTCATTTGCAGCCAGTATACGTCCTCTCCCGCTTTGCCCTTTTTCAGGGTACGGAAGGGCTGGGGCGGCACGCCGTCCGCTTTGTACACCGGGGGCTGCGTAGGCTGGGGGGTGTTGGAGGGCCGCATATAAGTCTTGTTCAGCGGGGGCGGCAGCAGGGACTTGGTCAGCTCCTGGTCCTCGGGCAGGTCCTCCCGAATGGTGACCACCACGCCCTCGTCAATGTTTTCATACATCCACTTGGCTTCGCTCACCAAAAGGCGAATGCAGCCGTGGGAGGCCCTGGAACCCAGCATGTTGTAAGACTTGGTGCTCAGCGCCATATAGTCCACCGAATTGTAGATGACCGAATGGAACGCGATGTTGCTGTTGATGCGGGTCCAGTACTGGGCGTGGCTGCCCCATTTCCCGAAATAGGCCCAGCGGGCCCTGCGGCCGTCCAGCTTCCACTCCCCCACATCGCTGGGGGTGGACTTCATGCCGGTGGAGCAAATCATCTGCCGCACGGGAACGGTATACTCGCCCTTCTCGTCCCGGCCATACACGGTGGTCACCTGGTTGCGCACGTCCACGGTAATGGCGTAGGGCACGGGGGTGGGCACTGGGGTGGGCTTGGGCGTGGCGGAAGAATCCAGCACATCGGCGGTGTTGAACATCACGTTCCAGGTGCTTTCCCCGGTCACGCCGTCCACTTTCAGGCCGTTCATTTCCTGAAACTTCCGCACGCCCTCCATGGTCTGGTTCATATAGTTGCCGCTGATGGGGCCGCTGTAAAAGCCAAGCTCTGTCAGGCGCTTTTGCACCTCTTTCACTTCTTCGCCCTTGGCGCCCCGCATCAGCTTTTTGCTGTAATCGTTCTGTTCCAGGGAGGGGTCGTTGTTTGCGCCGTCCTCCACCATCACCACGTCGTTGATATCGCCCATGTCCTCGTCCGGGCTCAGGGTGGCTTTCGCCTTGGGGGTCACCTTGGGAACCGCCGTGCCGCTATACAGCAGCTTTTGGGTTTCCACGTCCGCCTCGCCGGTGGGTTCCAGGCCGTTGCGCTCCTGAAAGGTGTTGATGGCGCTGGTGGTGCCCTCCAGGTAATTCCCGCTGATTTTGCCAAAGTAATAGCCCAGGGTGGTCAGGTGCTCCTGCACCCGCTTCACATCCTCGCCGGAGGAGCCAAAGCTGAGGGCTCGGTATTCCGCGCTGAGCAGCAACGCCTCAGTCTCGCCGTCCACAACGCCGGTTTCCTTCAGGGCATAATCCTTTTGAAAACGCTTCACCGCCGCCCGGGTGCCGTCCAAAAAATTGCCGCTGATTTTGCCGGTATAATATCCCAGGTCGGTCAGCCGCTGCTGGATGAGAAACACCGCTTCCCCCTGGTCGCCATATTCCAGCGGCTCATACTTCTCCTCCGTTGCCAAAGCGCCCCCCAAAGACCCCGCGCTTCCCAAAAAGAGTGCCAGCGCAAAGCTTACCAGCAGCGCCCATGCTCCCTTCCGCTTCATTGTCCACACCTCTGTTTCCTGTGTTCCTCGTCGGGCCGGCCAAGCGTATTCGCTTTCCACTTCGACCCCCGGCCGCCCGTTCCTATACACAAACGAAATTGTTACAAGTATTCATTCATGGCGGACAGTCTTTCCATCACCAAATCCGGCTGAATCTGGGAATTTTCCAGGTCCTGCCGCCGGGTCTCCCCGGTCAGCACCAGCACGCTTAAAATGCCAAAGTTCCGCCCGGTCAAAATGTCCGTATACAGCCTGTCGCCCACCATGGCCAGCTGGGCCGGCTGCAGCCCGGTTTGCCGCAGGGCTTCCTCCACGATGCCTTGATAGGGCTTGCCCAGGATCACGTCCGGACGACGCCCGGCGCTGGCCTCAATGAAGGCGATGATGGCCCCAATGTCCGGCGCGAAGCCGTTTTCCGTGGGGCAGTTGAAATCCGGATGGGTGGCCAGGTAGGGCAGGCCCCGCCGCACCGCGTCGCAGGCCCGGGCCAGGGTTTCATAGGTGAGGGTGGTGTCGTACCCGATCAGCACATAGTCCGGCCGGTCCGGGTCCATCGCGACCCCCATGTCTGACAGCTCCCGCAAAAGCAGCGGGTTGCCCAGCACCAGGGCCTTCTTGCCGGGAAATTCCCGCAGGGCGTACCGCCCCGCCACCTGCCCCGAGGTCAGCACGCGCCGAAACTCCGGCGACACCCCCAGGGCTTCCAGTTTTTCCACATAGGCCGCCCCAGATTTGCTGGAGTTGTTGGTCAAAAACAGGGCGGTTCGCCCCGTTTCCCTAAGCCGTTTCAAAAAATCCAGGGAACCAGCGATCAGCTTGTCCCCCAGATAGAAGGTTCCGTCCATGTCCAGCAGGAAGCATCGGACTTCCGCCAGTTTTTGCCGAATCTCCCTGCCGTCCATGCATGCCTCCATGCGCAAAAATCACCCTGGCCCGCAACATATTGTAGCACAACCAGGGTGATAACACAATGCGGCTTACAGCACCTTGCCCAAAAAGTCTCTGGTGCGCGGGTGCTTCGGATTTTCAAAAATTTCCTTGGGCGTGCCTTCCTCCACCACCAAGCCCTCGTCCATGAACAGCACCCGGTCGCCCACCTCCCGGGCAAAGCCCATTTCGTGGGTCACCACCACCATGGTCATGCCGTCCCGGGCCAGCTGCTTCATCACGTCCAGCACCTCGCCCACCATTTCCGGGTCCAGGGCGCTGGTGGGTTCGTCAAACAGCATCACGTCCGGGTTCATGCACAGGGCCCGCACAATGGCGATGCGCTGCTGCTGCCCGCCGGAAAGCTGCTTGGGGTAGCTGTCCGCCTTTTCCACAAGCCCCACCCGGGCCAGCAGCTGCATGGCCTTTTCGGTGGCCTCCGCCTTGGGAAGCAGGCCCAGCGTGGTGGGGGCCAGGGTCAGGTTGCGCAGCACCGTCAGGTGCGGAAACAGGTTGAACTGCTGAAACACCATGCCCATCCGCGCGCGAATCCGGTTGATATCGCACTTGGGGGCCGTGATTTCCGTGCCCTCAAAAAAGATCTGCCCGGCGGTGGGCGGCTCCAGCAGGTTCAGGCAGCGCAAAAAGGTGCTTTTGCCGCTTCCGGAAGGGCCGATGACCACCACTTTTTCCCGGGGCGCGATGTGCTGGGTAATGCCCCGCAGCACTTGAAGGCTGCCAAAGGATTTTTCCAGATTGTTAACGGTTATCACTCTGACGCAGCCTCCTTTCCAGCTTGCCTACCAGCCAACTTAAAAAGATGACCAGCACCAGATAAATAAGCGCCACGGCGATGAGGGGCATGAACGCCGAATAGGTGACCCCCCGGATGCGGTTGCCCCCAAAGGTGAGGTCCCCCACAGCCACATAGCCCGCCACCGACGTTTCCTTCAGCAGCACGATGAACTCGTTGGCCAGCGTGGGCAGCACGTTTTTCAGCACCTGAGGGGCGATGATGTGCACCATGGTCTGCACATAGTTCAGCCCCAGGCTGCGCCCAGCCTCGAACTGCCCCTTGTCGATGGACATGATGCCGCCCCGGAAAATTTCCGACACATAGGCGCCGGAGTTCAATCCGAAGGCCAGCATGGCCACCATCACGCCGTTGTCCGAGGAGGCGAAGATGACGTAGTACATAATCATCAGCTGAATCACCACGGGGGTGCCCCGGATGATGGTGATATACAGGCGGCAAAAGCGGTCCGCCACATACAGCAAAAAACGGCCCGGGCCCTTGCGCATGGTGCTTTCGGTCTTGTCCCAGGTGGTGCGGACCGAGGCGATCACAATGCCGATCAAAATGCCCATCAAACAGGCCACCAGCGTAATCAGCAGCGTGTTTTGCAGCCCCACCCACAAAAGCTTCCAACGGTTTTTGTCGATGAAGTTCAGCGCAAACTCCATCTTTACGCTGTCAAACCAGGTTCCGATGTTCGCAAAGCTCAGGGCCGAACATAGCCCCACTCCGATCTGCGCTCCCGCCACAACCTCGGCCTCCTATCCTCAGTACGAAAGGGGGGCGGCGTGGCCGCTCCCCTTTTTGATCTCCGCGTTTGGCTTTTTATTTGCCCTCGGCGGGGATGTATTTCTCAATGATGGCCTTTACGGTGCCGTCGGCAATCAGCTCTTCCAGGGCCGCGTCAAACTTGGCCAGGAAGTCGGTGTTTTCCTTGGCGATGGCCACGGCGTAGTCCTCCACGGCGTAGTCCGTGTCCAGCACTTTCAGGCCGGGGTTGGCAGCCACATAGGCCTTGGCGGGCTCCCTGTCGATGACCACGCAGTCCACCTTGCCGTTCAGCAGGGCCATGGTGGCGTCGCTGCCGTTGGGGAAACGGGACACGGTGCCCAGGTTCTCATCCTCAATGTCCCAGGTGGTGTACAGGTCGCCGGTGGTGGACAGCTGCACGCCGATGGTGTAATTCTTGCCCTCGGCGAACAGGTCGTCCGCGCAGGTGATGGGCGAGCCTTCCTTCACGATGATGGCCTGGATGCCGGTGGCGTAGCTTTTGGAGAAGTTCACCAGCTGCTTGCGCTCGTCGGTCACGGTCATGCCGGCCATGGCGAAGTCGGCCTTGCCGGATTGCACGGCGGAGACGATGGAGTCAAACTCCATATCGGCGATTTCCAGCTCGTAGCCCAGCTTCTCACAAATGGCGGCGGCGATTTCGGCGTCGATGCCCACGATTTTTTCGCCGTCGTAGTATTCATAGGGAGCGAAAGACGCGTTGGTCGCCATGGTCAGCTTTTCGGCCAGGGCGGCGCTTACGGAAAGGGACAGAACCAAAACCATCATCATCGCAAGGAACTTCTTCATAAAAAGATTGCCTCCTACACTTACTCGTTTCTTGGAATGTGCATAGTATACGTCCATTTATGCACAATGTCAAGGACAATTTGCATAATTATTCAGGAAAATTTTTCCAGGATGTTCCGGCGCATTTTATTCCTTTGAAAGCAGGCTTTCTGCATACATATGCATGCCCAACTCATAAAAATCCTGCCCCAACGGGTCGATGGCCACCGTCAGGGGCAGCTCTTTCACGGTCAGGCGCTTGATGGACTCCGTGCCAAGGTCCTCATAGGCCACCACCTGGCAGTCTGTTACGCAGGCGGCCATATACGCCGCGCATCCGCCCACGGCGGCAAAATACACCGCGCCGCATTCCCGAATGGCGTCCTTTACGGCCTGGTTCCGGTCGCCCTTGCCAATCATGGCCGCCATGCCATAGCGGAGCAACGCGGGGGTGTAGGCATCCATGCGCATGCTGGTGGTGGGGCCAATGGCGCCGGTGGGTTTTCCCGGGGGCGGGGGCGTTGGCCCTGCATAAAAAACCGTCTGGCCCCGCAAATCCACCGGCAACGCCTCGCCCTTTTCCAGCGCGGTGCACAGCCTTAAATGCGCCGCATCCCGGGCGGTATAGATGACGCCGCTCAGCAGCACGCTGTCGCCGCAGCGCAGCTTGGCCAAGTCCTCTTTTGCGAGGGGCGCGGTCAAATGCATTTCAGGCATCCGAATCTCTCCTTTCCGCCTCACAGCCATGCCGTAGCATGCCGGGTGACGTGGCAGCCCACGTTCACGGCCACGGGCAGGCCGGCGATATGGGTGGGGGCGGCTTTGATCCGAAGGGAGAGGGCCGTGGTCAGCCCGCCAAAGCCCTGGGGGCCAATGCCCAACCCGTTCACGTCCTTCAGCAGCTCCTGCTCCAGAGCCTCGTAAAAGGGGTCCGGGTGGGGGCCTTCCCGCAGCTCCACCAGGGCCTCTTTGGCCAGCTCCGCCACCCGCTCAAAGGTGCCGCCAATGCCCACCCCCAGCATCATGGGCGGACATGGATTGGCCCCGGCCAAACGGGCCGTTTCCACCACAAACCGTTTCACGCCTTCGATGCCCTCGGCGGGGGTCAGCATTTGCAAGCGGCTCATGTTCTCGCTGCCAAAGCCCTTGGGGGCCACCGTCAGCTTCACCCGGTCGCCCGGCACCAGCCGCACATGCAAAACGGCGGGGGTGTTGTCTCCCGTGTTGCCCCGGCGGAGGGGGTCGCCCACCACAGACTTGCGCAGGTACCCTTCGGTATAGCCCCGGGCCACCCCGGCGTTCACCGCATCCTCCAGCGCGCCTTCCACAATGTGCACATCCTGCCCCACCTCGGCGTACACCACCGCCATGCCCGTGTCCTGACAAATGGGCAGGTTTTCCGTCTCGGCGATGTCCGCGTTGCGGCGCATCAGCGCCAGCAATTCCCGTCCGGGGGCGTAGGGTTCAACGCCGTGGGCCTCCTCCAGCAGACAGCGCAC
Organism: Eubacteriales bacterium; assembly: GCA_031556335.1. Lineage (GTDB taxonomy): Bacteria > Bacillota > Clostridia > Christensenellales > Aristaeellaceae > Limiplasma. The sequence goes on from JAVBTE010000084.1 coordinate 7,012, forward strand.
AGGCTTTGGCAGCAGCCGGTTCGCCTGTTGGCACAGCGCCGCGATGCAGGCCGTGATCTCCCCGGCAGGCAGCGTGCGAAACTCCCCCATAACCGCTCTCCTTTGTGTTCCGGGCCAGGGCCGCTTAGGCCCCACCCCGCATTCAGTCCAGCTCGATCCGCACCACTTCGCAGGGATTGCCCCAGCGAGGGGCTTTCACCACGTTGCTGGCCCCGGTGGTCACAATCATCCGACCGTCCACCACGCCCTTGGTATACCTTGGCAAAAGACCCTGTCCCGGCGCGTACAGGCCACGGTCCAGAATCCTCACCTGGCCCCCATGGGCATGCCCGGCCAGCACCAGGTCCACATCCCGTCCCCGCAGCCGGCGCATATAATCCTCGGGCCGGTGGCACATCAGCACCTTGCAGCCATCCAGCTTTTCAAAGTCGTCCATCATGTCCGCCATGCCATAGCGGGCCGGGCGGTACCACCCGCCAATCCACAGCTCTTCAAAGCGGACGTATTCGTTGAACAAAACCGTGGCCTTGCTTTTGGACAACGCCTCCAGCAGTTTTTTCCGGTCTTTCAGCCGCATTTCATGGTTGCCTATGGAAAAAAAAGTAGGCAACCTTTCCGCGGCCCGGTCTAAAAACATCAGCCCGGCATTATAGCTTTGTCGGTAGCGGTCCACCACGTCCCCCGCCACCAGCAGGCAATCCGCATCCTCAATCAGGGGAAAAATGTCCCCATACGCCGCATCGTGCAGATCCGCGATCAACGCCAACCGCATGGGCTTTGTCAGCTTGCCTGTGTGCCAGGCATAGGCCGTTACCTTTCTCAAATAAGCTTCACTCCTTGGCCGGGCCCGCCCCGGTTTTTTTCATTGTAACACAGCCTAGGGTACGTTTTCAAACCGAATCCAATGCATTGGGGGCAAAGCGTGCCGGCCCCCCCCAAAGGGCGGGGCCGGCAAAAGGGGGCTGGGACGGAAGGACGGGGAGGACGGCAGGGGGTTCACCCCCGCACCCCACCAGGGCTTCGCCCTGGACCCCTCTTTCACCGCGTACAACGCGGCGAAAATAACATTTTAGTCCAGCCTGTCCTGGTAAATCTTCGGGTTCGATTCCGCCACCCATTGCTGCAAGGTGCTGTTGAACAGTTCGTCCTGCTTTTGGGTGAGCAGCTCGGCGGAAAGGGCGTCCTTCACTTCGTCCAGGGGCACGGCGCCCTCGGCCAGGTCGCTGGCGTACTGCAAGATGTGGATGCCAAAGTTAGTGCGCACAGGCGCGGAGACG
>JAVBTE010000069.1:0-4048 GCA_031556335.1 Eubacteriales bacterium
CTGCACCCTGGCGTCCGCCGTTGTGGGCGTTTCTTGCGCGCTGCTCTGCGCCCGATTTTGGAGGCCCCGCCGTGTGGAACATTGAGGCGCTGCTGGTTCCGGCGCTGCTGCTGTGCTTACTGCTGGGGGCGGCATGGAAACGCTTGCCTGTATACGATTTGTTCACCACAGGGGCCAAGGAAGGGCTGAAAGTGGCGTTGGGGGTGCTGCCCAACCTGGCCGCCATGATGGTGGCCCTTTCCATGATGTCCGCCTCCGGGTGCATGGACGCGCTGATCCGCGCCGCCGCCCCCTTGTTTACGCTGCTTGGGCTTCCGCCGGAGGTGGCGCCCCTGGCCATGCTGCGGCCCCTCAGCGGCTCGGCGGCGCTGGGCGCGGTGGAACGGCTGATGAGCAGCCACGGCCCGGACAGCCGCATCGGGCTGATTGCCTGCACCCTGATGGGCAGCAGCGAAACCATTTTTTATACCATTTGCGTGTATTTGGGGGCTACCCGGCAGCGGCGATCCGGGTACGCGGTTTTTTGCGCCCTGATGGGGGCGCTGGCCGCGATGCTGCTATCCGGCCTGCTGTTTTAAGAGGGGTTCCCCCGGAAAACCTGCTGATGGAAAACATTCGTTGACATTCCTGCCGTTTTGGGTATAATACTCCTGAGAATTTCATCAAAGCGATGAAGGGGAGAGTAGCGGAGGATCGCCGCCAAAGAGAGCCACACCAGCTGAAAAGTGGCGCGGAAGATGCCGTGAACATGGCCCGGGAGCTTTTTGCCCGAGGGGAGCCGGAAGGGCCGGCAAACGCCAGGGCAGAACGGAAGGCGCCGATATCCGCCAGGGTGCGCCGAGAAGGCGCGCCGCCGAATGAAGAAAAAACCAGGGTGGTACCGCGGGTTCAGCTCGCCCCTATGAACGCAGGGGACGGGCTTTTGTTTTTGGCCGCGGGGCGGCCTACAAGGAAGGAGCAAAGAACATGGCAAACAAGCAGACCTTTTACATCACCACGCCCATCTATTATCCCAGCGACAACCTGCACATTGGCCACGCCTATTGCAGCGTCGCCACGGACACCATGGCCCGCTTCAAAAAGCAGCAGGGTTTTGACACGTTCTTTCTGACCGGCACGGACGAGCACGGCCAGAAAATTGAGCGCAAGGCCGAGGCCAAGGGCGTGACCCCACAGGCCTATGTGGACGAGATCGTGAAAGGCATCAAAGAGCTGTGGAAGCTGATGGATGTGGAGTATGACGACTTCATCCGCACCTCTGACGACCGGCACGCCAAAACCGTGCAGAAGATTTTCCGTCAGCTTTTCGACCAGGGGGATATTTACAAGGGCGCATACGAGGGCTGGTATTGCACGCCCTGCGAAAGCTTCTTTACGGAGTTGCAATTGAAGGACGGCTGCTGCCCGGACTGCGGCCGGGCCGTGGAAAAGACCAGCGAGGAGGCGTATTTCTTCAAGCTGAGCAAATACCAGGACTGGCTGATTGAATACATCGAGACCCATCCGGATTTCATCCAGCCCGTGTCCCGGAAAAACGAAATGCTGAACAACTTCCTCCGCCCGGGCCTCAGCGATTTGTGCGTGAGCCGTACATCCATCAAATGGGGCGTGCCTGTGGATTTTGACCCCAAGCATACGGTGTATGTGTGGCTGGACGCGCTGACCAACTACATCAGCGCCCTGGGCTATGGCACGGAGAGGGACGAGCTGTACCAGAAATACTGGCCTGCGGACATCCATCTGGTGGGCAAGGAGATCGTTCGGTTCCACACCATCATCTGGCCCATCATTTTGCACGCCCTGGGGCTGCCGTTGCCCAAGCAGGTGTTCGGCCACGGCTGGCTGGTGCTGGACGGGATGAAGATGAGCAAATCCCTGGGCAATGTGGTGGACCCAGTGGTGCTGGCGGGCCGCTATTCCAGCGACGCCATTCGCTATTTTCTGATGCGGGAAATGCCCTTTGGCAGCGACGGCCAGTTCAGCTATGAGGCGCTGCTGACGCGGATCAACGCCGATTTGGCCAACGACCTGGGCAATCTGGTCAGCCGCACCGTGGCCATGGTGGAGAAATACTTTGACGCGGCGGTGCCCGCCCCCGGCGCTTATGACGAGGTGGACAAGGCCCTGATCGACCTGGCCTGCGGTACGCCGGGCAAGGTGCGAAGCCACATGGATGAGCTGCAATTTTCCCTGGCCTTGGGGGATGTTTGGCAGTTGGTGGGCGAATGCAACCGCTATATCGACCTGACCGCGCCTTGGATTCTTTGCAAGACGGAAGAGGGCCGGGAACGGCTGAAAACCGTCATGTATGTGCTGTGCGAGTGCATCCGGTTCGTGGCGGTGCTGATTGCGCCCACCATGCCCCGCACGCCGGGCAAGATTTTTGAACAGCTGGGGCTTGCAGACGAAGCCCTGGCCCGATGGGAAGCCCTGGACGCATTTGGCAGGCTGCCGGCGGGTATCAGGGTGCAAAAGGGCGAGGCGCTGTTCCCCAGAATCGACATCAAAAAGGAACTGGCGGATATCGTGCCCACGCCCAAGGCGGAAGCGAAAGCCGAAGGCGCGCAGCAGGCGAAAAAGCCGGAAACCGCCAAGGCGGCGGAGCCCAAAGTCGCCGGCGGTGAGGGCGACGGCCAGATAACCATTGACGATTTTATGAAGGTGCAGCTGCGGGTGGCCCGGGTGCTGACCGCCGAAAAGGTGGAGGGGAGCGACAAGCTGCTGAAACTGACCCTGTCCCTGGGGGCGGGGGAACCCGAGCGCACCGTGGTCAGCGGCATTGCCAAGCACTATGCCCCCGAGGACATGCCGGGCCGTCAGGTGGTGCTGGTGAGCAATCTAAAGCCCGCCAAGCTGCGGGGCATTCGCAGCGAGGGCATGATCCTGTGCGCCTCCAACGCGGCGGACGACGTGCTGAAGCTGGTGACGGTGCTGGAGGGCATGGAGGACGGTGCGACCATCCGATGAGCGTGCTTTTTGATTCTCATTGCCATTTGGAAAACGAGCGGTTTGAGGGGGACCTGGACGCGGTGCTGGAACGCATGGCGGAGCACGGCGTGACCCGCTGCCTTTTGGCGGGCAGCGACATGGAAACCAGCGAAAAGATCGTGGCCCTGACCCGGGAAAGCCCCGTAATTTACGGGGCGGTGGGGGTGCACCCCCATGAGGCCAAATTTTTTCGGGACAGTGACCTGGACCTGCTGGCGGACTATTTGACCCTGCCCCGGGTTGTGGCGGTGGGGGAGATTGGGCTGGATTACTACTACGACCACTCCCCCAGGAATGTGCAGCGGGAGGTGTTTGAAAAGCAGCTTTCCTTTGCCGTTGAAAAGGAGGTTCCCGCCATTTTCCATGTGCGGGACGCCCACGGCGATATGCTGGACCTGCTGAAAGCCCGGAAGGGCCGGTTGCCCGCCGGGGTGATGCACTGTTTCAGCGGCAGCGTGGAAAGCGCCAGGGAGTATTTGAACCTGGGCTTTTACCTGTCCTTTGCCGGGCCCGTAACCTTTAAAAACGCCGCAAACCTGGCGGAAGTGGCCAAGGCTTGCCCCCTGGACAGGTTGCTGGTGGAGACCGACAGTCCCTATCTGGCCCCGGAGCCTATGCGGGGCCAGCGCAACGAGCCCGCCTTTGTGCGCTTTGTGGCCGCGCGGGTGGCGGAACTGCGGGGCATGCCGATGGAGGCGCTGTGCGAGGCGGCCACGCAGAATGCCTGTCGGCTGTTTGGCATTGAGGCGTAAGCCCCGGCAAGCCAAGGGAATAATTTCACCGGTCAAAAAGGAAAAACCGGACGCGCCCCTGCATAGGATGGACTATGCAGGGGGTTTTCTTTGTTCCTGACAAATGGGGGAAGGCGCAAGCTCCCACTGACGAGGTGATGCGGGTTGAGCCAGAAGTGTTATCCGTCCGGCACCCAGAACCTTTTTTCCATGATCGGGTACATACTTTTGGCCATTGGCATTATCTTGCTGTTTGTAAGCCTTCCGGGATGGGTTTGGGTGGCGTTGCTGGGTCTGGTGTTGATTGTGGTCGGGTTTGTGCTGATCAG
>JAVBTE010000154.1:0-13462 GCA_031556335.1 Eubacteriales bacterium
CCCACGGCACCTCCACGCCGCTGAACGACAAAACGGAAACATTGGCCATCAAGCACGCGCTGGGGAACCGGGCCTATGACGCCTTTGTAAGCGCTTCAAAGTCCATGACGGGCCACATGCTGGGGGCGGCGGGGGCCGCCGAGGCCATCGTGAGCATTCTGGCCCTGCAGCATCAGCTGGTGCCGCCCACCATTGGGCTTGCGGAGCCGGACCCGGAGTGCGACCTGAATTACGTGCCCGGCAAGGCGGCAGCGGTTCCCCTCGGGCTGGCGCTTTCCACCTCGCTGGGCTTTGGCGGCCACAACGCCTGCCTGGCGTTTGCAAAGGAGTAAGCACATGGACATCAAAAAGATGAAGCAGCTGATGCAGCTGTTTGAGCAATCCGACCTGTCGGCCATGGAAATTTGCGAAGGAGAGGACCGGGTCCGCCTGGAGCGGAACGCGCAGCCCTGGGCCCAGGCCATGGCGGGGTTTTCGCCAGCCCAGGCGGCGGTTTTGCCCGCCCAGGGGGCCCCCCTTTCCGTTTCGCCGGAAACGCCCCAGGACTTTCAAAAGGCCGGGCAGGTGGTGGACTTCAACCGCCTGACCGAGGTGCAATCCCCCATGGTGGGCGTGTTTTACGCCGCCCCCGCGCCGGACGCGGAGCCCTATGTGCGCCGTGGGGACAAGGTGAAAAAGGGCGACGTGCTGTGCGTAATCGAAGCCATGAAGCTGCTGAACGAAATTGTGGCGGAATCAGACGGCGAGATCGCCGACATCTGCGTGCAAAACGGGCAGGTTGTGGAGTTTTCCCAAACGCTGTTTAAGCTGTTTTAGGTGATGCGAATGAACAAAGATACCATCAGGACCCTTTTGCCCCACCGGGAACCCATGCTGCTGATTGACGAGGTGGAGCTTTTGCCGGACGGGAAGGCCCTTGGAAAAGCGACGGTGCGGGGCGACGAGTTCTTTTTGCAGGGGCATTTTCCGGGGAACCCCGTGGTGCCCGGCGTCATTCTGTGCGAAATGATGGCCCAAACCTGCTGCGTGCTGCTTCGGCCGGAGAGGCATTGCTATTTTACCGGCATTCAAAACGCGGCCTTCCGGCGCAAGGTGGTTCCGGGGGACACGGTGACCTTTGTGTGTGAAATTGTGCGCTCGTTTCAAAACTTCTATTTCGCCCATGGGGAAGCCCAGGTGGGCGGCGCGCCCTGCATGAAGTGCGACTTCTCTTTCGCCATGGCAAAGGAGGAGTAGGCGTGTTTTCAAAAATTTTGATTGCCAACCGGGGGGAGATCGCCGTGCGGGTGATTCGGGCCTGCCGGGAAATGGGCGTTTCCACGGTGGCGGTGTTCTCCAAGGCGGACCAAAACGCCCTGCATGTGAACCTGGCGGACGAAAGCATCTGCATTGGCCCGGCCGCCGCCAAAGACAGCTACCTAAACATGGAAGCGGTGCTGTCGGCGGCGGTGTGCACAGGGGCCCAGGCCATCCATCCGGGGTATGGGTTCCTTTCGGAAAGCGCCCGGTTTGCCCAGTTGTGTGAAAAGTGCAACATCGCCTTCATTGGCCCTCCGGCCGAGGTCATCGCCCGCATGGGGGACAAGGACGCGGCCAAACGGGCCATGCGGGAGGCGGGGGTGCCGGTCATTCCCGGGGCGGACGCGGTGGAGGACTTTGAAACCGCCAGGCAGGCGGCGGAGCGGATCGGCTTTCCGCTGCTGGTAAAGGCCAGGGCGGGGGGCGGCGGCCGGGGCATTCGGCTGGTGCATTGCCTGGAAGAGTTTGAAAACGCCTACCAAAGCGCCATGAGCGAGGCGCTGCTGGCCTTTTCGGACGGCGGGCTGTATTTGGAAAAGTTTTTGGCCCCCACCAAGCACATTGAAATGCAGATGCTGTGCGACCAGCACGGCAACGCCGTATGCCTGGGGGAGCGCGAATGCTCGGTGCAGCGGAAAAACCAGAAGCTGCTGGAGGAAACCCCGTCTCCCGGCGTGGATGAAACAACCCGCCAAAAGATGGTGGAGGCGGCCCTGCGCGCCGTGAAGGCGGTGGGGTACCAAAACGCGGGCACCCTGGAGTTTTTGATGGACGCCACAGGGGCGTTCTACTTTATGGAAATGAACACCCGCTTGCAGGTGGAACACCCGGTGACCGAAATGGTGACGGGGATCGACCTGGTGAAGTGGCAGATTCGGGTGGCGGCGGGCCAGCCCCTGAACTTTGCCCAGGCGGACATCCGGCCAAACGGCTGCGCCATGGAATGCCGCATCAACGCGGAAAACCCCGCCATGGGCTTTCGGCCCAGCTGCGGCAGGGTGTCGCTGTTGCACGTGCCCGGCGGCCCCTGGGTACGGTTTGACAGCGCCATTTATCAGGATTATGTGGTGCCGCCCGTTTACGAGTCCATGATCGGCAAGCTCAGCGTTCACGCCAAAACCCGGGAAGAGGCCATTCGCAAAATGCAGGCAGCCCTGTGCGAGCTGGTGGTGGAGGGGATAGACCACAACGGCCAGCTGCAAATGGACATCCTGCAAGCCCCGGAGTTTCTGGAGGGGAACTATTTTACCGATTTTTTGCAAAAAGCAAACCTGGCGTAGGCATTGGCCCCACGCGGAAGGAAATGGCAAGGCGGGGAAAGAAACATGCTACGAAAAGGTCTTTTCAAAAAACCCAACAACACCCTGGAAGATTTTGGGCTGGCGGGGGAGACGGCTTCCCCCTCCGTGCCGGACCACATGTATGTGCGCTGCGACGCTTGCCACGCCACCCTTTTGCGGGAGGACCTGAAGGCAAACGCGAAGGTGTGCCCGCGCTGCGGGTTTCATTTTCGCATGCGGGCGCGGCAGCGCCTTGCCCTGCTTTGCGACGAGGGCAGCTTTTGGGAGATGGACGGGGACATGACCGGGGGTAACCCCATCGGTTTTCCTGGCTATGCCGAAAAACTGCGGCTGGCCCGGGAAAGCAGCGGAGAAAACGAGGCGGTGATCACCGGGGCGGCCCGGATGGAGGGCAACCCCTGCTGCGTGTTTGTGATGGAATCCGGCTTTATGATGGGCAGCATGGGCAGCGTTGTGGGGGAGAAGATCGCCCGCCTGTTTGAATATGCCCGCCGGGAAAGCTTGCCTGTGGTGGGCTTGACCGTGTCCGGCGGGGCGCGGATGCAGGAGGGGATTTTGTCGCTGATGCAAATGGCCAAAACCAGCGGCGCGGTGAAATGGCACAGCGACGCGGGCGGGCTGTACATTGCCCTGCTCACCGACCCCACCACGGGGGGCGTTACGGCCAGCTTCGCCATGGAGGCGGACATTATTTTGGCGGAGCCCGGCGCTCTGATCGCCTTTGCGGGGCCCCGGGTGATTGAGCAAACCATCAAGCAGAAGCTGCCCCCGGGCTTTCAGCGGGCGGAGTTTTTGCGGGAGAACGGCTTTGTGGACATGGTGGTGGAGCGGCAGCGGCAAAAGGAAGTCATCGCCCGGCTGTTGCGCCTGCACCGCATGGAGGTGAAGGCGGAATGAATGCCATGGACGCGGTACAGGCGGCGAGGGCGCCGGGCAGGCCCACGGGCGCGGCCTACATCGCCCAGATTTTTCAGGACTTTATGGAACTTCACGGCGACCGGCGCTTTGGCGACGACCGGGCGGTGGTGGGCGGCGTGGCGTGGCTTGGCGGGATGCCGGTGACGGTGATTGCCCTGGAAAAGGGCGGCGACACCAAGGAGCGGGTTTCGCGGAACTTTGGCTCCGCCCACCCGGAGGGATACCGGAAAGCCCTGCGGCTGATGAAGCAGGCCGAAAAGTTCCATAGGCCGGTGATCTGCTTTGTGGACACCGCCGGCGCGTTTTGCGGCGTGGGCGCGGAGCAGCGGGGCCAGGGCCAGGCCATCGCCGAAAACCTGATGGAGATGATGGCGCTGAAAACCCCTGTGCTATCCGTGTTTACCGGGGAGGGCGGCAGCGGCGGCGCGCTGGCCCTGGCGGTAGCCGACGAGGTGTGGATGCTGGAAAACGCGGTGTATTCTGTCATTTCGCCGGAGGGCTGCGCCAGCATCCTGTGGAAGGACCCGGGAAAGACCAAAGAGGCCGCCGAAAGCCTGAAAATGACCTCCGGGGATTTGCTTGGGCTTGGCGTGGTGGAGCGGGTGGTGCCCGAGGAACCGGGGGAAGCCGTGTTTGGCCTGCTGCGTGAACAGCTTGCGGAAAAGTTGGGCTTGCTGAAAAGCCTGCCCGTGGACGAGCTGCTCAGCCTTCGGTACCAACGGTTTCGCAAAATGGGAGGCGATGCGTGATGTTTACGGTGGTGACGGACAGCAGCGTGTATATGACCCGGAAAGAGGCGGAAAACCTTGGCGTTCGCGTGCTTCCCATGCTGTATACCGTGGACGGCAAACCCTATTCGGAAGGGTATTTATATGAAAACGGACGGTATGCGGAGCTGATTGCCCAGGGCAAGAGCATGCATACCTCCCAGGTGTCGCCCTCCTCCTTTTTGGGGGCGTTCAACGAGCTGTCGCGCCATGGGCAGGAGGTGCTGTGCCTGACCATTTCCTCCCGCCTGTCCGGGGCGTACAGCGGCGCGCTGATGGCCGCCAAACAGCTGGGCGAAAGCCGCATCCTGGTGGTGGACTCCCTTTCCACGGCGGGCGGGTTGAAGCTTTTGGTGCAAAAGGCCTGCGAGCTGTCCCGGGAAGGCCGTACCCTGAATGAGGCGGCGGACGCGCTGGAAAAGGCCCGGGAGAAGGTAGGCATTGCCCTGAGCGTGGACAACATGGAAGCCCTTCGCAAAAGCGGGCGGCTTGGGTTTGTGCGCCAATCCGTGGGAACGGTATTGAACCTTCGGCCCATTTTGTATTGCAAGCACGGCACCGTGGTGTCCGGGGGCGTGGTACGGGGCGCTCACGCCCAGCTGGCGGAGCTGGAAAGAAGCGTTCCCGGCGAGGCGAAGCGAATCGTTGTGCACTATGTGGTGAACGAGTCCGCCGCGCAAACGCTGTGCCAGGCCCTGCGCCAGAAATTTGCCTGCCCTGTGAGCATTGCGGAGGTAGGCCCGGTGCTGGCCATCCATTTGGGCCTGGGGGCCATTGGCGTGGCCTGGATGTGCTGACCCGCGCAAGGCCGGCAAGGAAGGAACGAAAATGCGATATACGGGAATCCATGTGTGGGGCGATTCCATTTTGAAGGGGATCGTGTTTGACGAGCAACGGAACCGGTATGCCATCGCCCGGGAGAACTGCGTGGCCGCCCTGGCCCGGCAGGTGGAGGTGCCTGTGGTGAACCACGCGCGCATGGGCAGCACGGCCCCGGAGGCGGAAAAACGCATGCGCGAAGAAGATTTTTTGCCCGGCGGCCTGGCGCTGATTGAGTTTGGCGGAAATGACTGCGACATGGCCTGGGAGAGCGTCGCCAAAGAGCCCCGGCAGCAGCACCAGCCCAAAACGCCCCTTCCTAAGTTTGCGGAGACGTTGACGCGGATGGTGGAGCGGGTGAAAGCCAGCGGCATGCAGCCCATGCTGGTGGTACCGCCGCCCCTGGACGGGCAGCGGTATTTTGACTGGATCACCCGGGGGCTGAACCGGGAGGCCATTTTGGGCTATATTGGCGATGTGCAGCATATCTACCGCTGGCAGGAGTTGTACGCCTTCGCAGTGACGGAGGCGGCGGAAAAAACGGGCTGCCCGCTTATGCGCCTGAGGGACGCTTTTTTGCGGCATGAGAGCTTTTCAAGGCTGATTGGCCTGGACGGCATTCATCCAAGCCCGGAGGGGCACCGGGTGATGCTTCAGGGGCTTTTGGAGGGGATTGGGTGACGTGTATCAAAAAAGTGGCGTGCGCCACTTTTTTGAGCTACGGGCATTGTTTGCGCTGGCGCGCAAACGCCCCGCCCGACCGGCAGAGCCGGTCGATACGATTTCATTTGGAGGGACGCGGTCCCTTCAAACCTCCCTCCAAACCAAGAACGTCGTCTTTAGTCATCTATCCCCAGGCCTTGCAAAATCCGTTCCGTGTGCTTGTCGATTCTGGCTTCCCGGGTTTTGGACTGCTTTGGCTGCAGAAAATGGAACAGGTAGCCCCTTTGCCGGCCGGGGGTCAGCGCGAAAAAAGCTGATTTCAGGGCCGGGTTTTCCCTGAACCGGGCTTCCAATTCCTCTGGAATGGCAAGTTCCGGCTTTTTTTCGGCGGGCACCGCAAGGCCGGCTTTTTCCACCGCGATGGCTTCCTCCACATAGGCTTGGATGACGGGCTCCATCCGGGCGATTTCTTCCGTGGCAGTGAAGCGGAGCTGCCGCGCCGATTGCACATTCTCTGTTTGCTGCACCAGAAGGCCCTGGGGGTCCGTAAGCAGTGCGCCCTTGAAAAACGAGAGGGCGATATACTCCTTAAACCCGCCCAGAATGAGCACATTGCTGTTTTGGCAGGTGTAGCAGGGCTGGCCCCATTTCAGCTCTTCGGTCAGCCCGCAGGCGAGAACGATGCCGCGCAATGCCTCAAACTCCGCCCGCCATTTTGTTTCGGTGCTTAAAAAACCATCCACCAACGGGTTTTGGTCGGTGGTTTTCTGGTAGGCCCCCAACGCGCCGACCTTGGCAAAGAAAGCGTCCTTAGTATCGCAAACGGTAAACTCCCCGTTGAGAAAGCCAAATACCTTCCCTTGCAGCTCCGGACATTTTTTGGAGCATTTTCCAACACAGCCGATTTTGGCTTTGTATGTCCGCTTCAATTCTTTGATCTCTTCCGGACCCAATCCGGAACAATAGGCGCAAACCTCTATTTTTTTCTGGTTGTCCATCGTGGTTTCCTCCATCCCAAACGTATGCCGATCGGCATAAAATGCGGACGGCGCGCGAAGCGCAACCGCGCTAGCATTGTAGCACTTTTTTGAAAACGCACAAGAGGAAAAAGCATGTCCGAAAATGGCCTGAATTTTGTGAAAAACATGGTATACTGTGTTTGCGACAAAGGGGGGAACGGGCATGCCGGAAAACGGGGGAAGCGGATGGTACGCGGCCTTGAAGGCAAGGGACGCGCGCTTTGACGGCCGGTTTTTTGTGGGCGTGTCCTCCACGGGCATCTATTGCCGGCCCGTATGCCGGGCCAAGCTGCCCAAGCCGGAAAACTGCACCTTTTACGCAACGGCGGCGGCGGCGGAGCAGGCCGGCTTTCGCCCATGCCTTTTGTGCAGGCCGGAGCTTGCGCCGGGCGCTTCGGCGATGGACGCCACCGCGTCCCTGGCCCGGCGGGCGGCAAGGCTTTTGGAGGACGAGTGCGGCAGCGGACAAAACCTTCGGGAGCTGGCCGGGAGGCTTGGCTGTACAGACCGACATTTGCGAAGGGCCTTTGCGGCGGAGCTTTGCGTGTCTCCGGTGCAATACCTGCAAACATGCAGGTTGCTGCTGGCCAAAAGCTTGCTGACGGATACGGACCTTTCGGTGCTGGACGTGGCCATGGCGGCGGGCTTTGGCAGCCTGAGGCGGTTCAACGCGCTGTTTCAAAAGCAGTACAGGCTTTCCCCCACGGGGCTGCGCCGCCAGGCGACGGCCCCAGGGGGGCAGGAGGGCGGCGTTACGGTGGCCCTTGGCTACCGCCCGCCCTACCAGTGGGAACAGATGCTGGGCTTTTTGGCAGGCCGCGCCATTCCGGGAGTGGAGGCCGTGCGTCAGGGGGCGTACTTTCGTACCGCGCGGTTCGCCATGGGGGAGCGGGGCCATGCCGCCGGGTGGCTGCGGGTAGAAAACAGGGCGGAGCAAAACGCGCTGGCCGTTACGGTGGACGAAGCCCTGCTGCCCGTGCTGCCCCAGGTGCTGGCCCGGGTGCGCCATTTGTTTGATTTGTATTGCGATCCGGACGCTATATACGCGGCGCTGGAACCCATGAATGAGATCCGCCCGGGGCTTTGCGTGCGGGGCCTTCGTGTGCCGGGTTGTTTTGACCCCTTTGAGATGGCTGTGCGGGCCGTGCTGGGCCAGCAAATTACGGTGAAGGCGGCCCGCACCCTGGCGGCAAGGCTGGTGGAGCGCTATGGCACGCCGGTGGAAACGGGGGTCGAGGGCCTAAGCCGTTTGTTTCCCACGGCCGGGGAGGTGCTGGCCCTGGAAGGACCCATGGAAAGCCATCTGGGCCCCTTGGGCATCATCGCGGCCAGGGCCAGAACCATTGGCGCTTTGGCCAAGGCGTTTGCGGAGGGGCAGGTTCGCTTTGATTTTTGCGCCCAGCCGGAAACTGAGATGAAAAAGCTGTTGGCCATTCCCGGCATTGGCCCCTGGACGGCCCGGTATATGGCCATGCGGGGCATGGGGTGGCCCGACGTGTTTTTGGAAACCGACGCGGGGGTTCAAAAGGCGCTTGCCCCCCGCGCCGCAAAAGAAATGCTGGCCCTTGCGGAGGCCTGGCGGCCCTGGCGCAGCTATGCAACGGTCAGTTTGTGGAACGCTTTGTAAACCGAAGGAAAAGAGGAAATGCCATGCTTTTTTGCTGCGATTACACGTCTCCCCTGGGCCAGTTGACCCTGGCCAGCGATGGAGAGAACCTGGTGGGCCTGTGGATGGAAGGGCAAAAATATTTTGGCGGCTCCCTTCGGGAGGAGCTCTGTCAAAAGGAGGACGTGCCGGGGCTGGTGGCCGGGAAACAGTGGCTGAACCGGTATTTTGCCGGGGAAAAGCCAAAGCCCGGGGAAATTTTGCTGGCGCCCATGGGCAGCCCCTTTCGCCAGGCGGTGTGGCGCATCCTGTGCGGCATTCCCTACGGAGAATGCGTGACCTATGGGGATATCGCCAGGGAAGTGGCGGCCTGCACGGGCAAGGCAGGCATGTCCGGCCAGGCCGTTGGGGGCGCGGTGGGGCACAACCCCATTTCCATCATCATTCCCTGCCACCGGGTGGTGGGGGCCGGCGGCAGCCTGACCGGTTACGCGGGCGGGATTCAAAAGAAGGTTTGGCTGCTTACCCATGAGGGCGCGGAAATGTCCCGGTTTTTTGTGCCAACCAAAGGTACGGCCCTGTAAGATACGGGGTTTTTGTTTCCTGGACCGTTACATATGACGACGAAAAAAGTTACATGGCAAAGAAAGAAAAAGAGCGTTCGCGCCATAAAAAAGAAAAAATTTCCATTGTTTCCTGTAATTTACAAGATTTTGAACATGGAAATTTTTTGCTTTCAAAAAAATTTTTTCTTTTGGAGGTAAATGTAACCAGCCCCATAACTTTTTCTGATTATAGTGGTATGGTGACCAGTTGCTTTTGGCGAAAGCCGCAACGGTTACAAACGAAAAGCCTGAAACATGGAAAGAGGAGACATTCGTTGAAAACGTTGCTCAAAAAAACGTTGCTGATGACGCTTGTGATGGCTGTAACGATATCTACCCCTACGGTCTTGGCCGAAGAGGCGACCAGCCCGGCCGCCGCCCCGGCGGAAATTGTGCAGGTCGCGCCGAAGGAAACAGCCCATCCCATCGCGAAAAAAGAAGAACACACGGAAGAACCTGTCCAAAAAGAGCACAGCGAACCCGGCGCGGACGAAAAGAAGGTGGCCGAGCCGGAGAAAACACCCCCGCCTGAGGCGAACCCCGCCGAAAGCGAAGCCCCCAAGTCCGCAGAAGAAGCGGCTCTCAAAGCCGGGGAACAGCCCGCCGTAGAGGAGGAACCCGCCGAGGAAGAAGAGGCCGGGCAGGAAGAGGCCGAGGCGGAACCGGTCCGGGCGGTGGTGATTACCACCGACGAAGGCAAAATCCGCTATGGCGAAACGCTGACCCTGCAGGCCGAGCTGGTGGGATACGAAGGCTGCAAAACCAAGGTGCAATGGCAAGTGAACGACGGCGAGGGCTGGAAAGACGTGGAAAACGGCGACGCGCTCTCCCTGGATGTGCAGGTAAGCGAGACCACGGTTCATCTGAGCTGGCGCGTAGCGGTGACAGAGGCCGCCTAGGCCCTTCCCATTTCTTTTCTCTTTACGACTTCTTAAGACTTCTTACGACTTCTCAATTCATTTCGACCCGATAGGGAGGCAATCACCGATGAAAGATACAACCATGCGTTTGACGGCAATGGGTTTGGCGCTGCTTTTTTGCTTGTGCGTCGCCGGGCCCGGGGCGTTGGCGGATGTTACGGTCTATTCGGCCAATTTCAATATTTTGGACAGCGGCATGCTGGACGTTTCCGATGTGCAACCGGCCCCGGCGCAGGAGACCCCCGCCCCTGCCGAGGCGGCGGAGCGCGGCGTTTTGGTCACCTGCGATATGCCCGATTTGCTCAAGCTGGGGCAAACCTTTACCCTGCAAGCGGAACTGACCGGGTATGAAGGCCTGAAGCCGAAGCTGCAGTGGCAGTATTATCGCGAGAAGGATGAAGACGGCGACGGCGTTTCGGACGGCTGGCTGGACGCGCCGGGAAAAAGCCGCCGCCCCCTTTACCGTGTGAAAGTAACGGAAGAGACCATGAAGACCAAATGGCGCGTGAGGGTCACCCTGGAAGAGTGAGGTTGCAGACGACCGTCAACCAATGCATGCTAAGTGGAGCTGGAGGATACTGCCATGTTCAATCCAACGAAAAAAATACTGTCCTTGATTTTGGTGCTGCTGATGCTTGTGCAGAGCGCGCCGATTTTTGCTGTCGCCCAGTCTTTGGAGCAGGCGGCGGAAGTGCAGATGCCGGTTCGGCATGAGGTGCGCTTTTTGAACGCGGAAGGGGAGGCCGTGGGCGCTCCCCTTTACGTGGCCCATGGGGGAAGCGTGGCCGCGGAAGCGCCCAAAGCGCCGGAAGTGGAAGGAAGCGAGTTCGTCGGCTGGACGTCGGGCGAGGGTTCCTCGCTGGAGTGCGTGCTGTCCGATGTGGACTTCTGGCCTGCCTACCAGCCCGTAAGCCAGCCGGAAGCGGCGTTTACCCACCAGGCGCCGGAGGCGTTGCCGGATGGCTACACGCAAAAGACGGCGGCCGGTGGCGCAGCGCTGTATTCCTTTTTGGAGGGCGAAGAGGAGCGGTTCACCGCCTTCGGCGCACCGGCGGAGGGGGAGGTGGGCTTTTACGCTGCGGATGCGGAAGGCCAGGTGCAATTGCCCTTCCTGCTGGTTCACAAGGCCGTGTACCCCTTCGTGTATCTGCGCCTGGCCCCCGCCCAAATTCCCGAAGGCCTGGTGCCAGTGGACGAGGCGGATACGTCTTCTTCTCAGGGAAGTCTTTGGACTTCCTTATTTGGCTTTTTGCTGAGGGGCGCAAAGGCGGAGGAAGGCCCCCAGGTGTTTGCCTATGGAAACACCTACGTCACCCCGGGCACCTACCAGGGCCGTACGGGCTTCTATTTTTGCGACGCCAGCGGCAACGTGGACAATCCGCCCGCCTTTGCCATGAAAATTGTAACCCCCGTCCCGCTGGTGAACGCCATTGTGGGTGCGGAGGATACCACCGTGATGCCCGGAGCGGTTTTTGACGCCCTGTTTGGCGTGTACGCCAGCGACGATACAGGAAGCCCCCTGCAAGTGATGGTGGAAAGCATTACCCGCTCCAAGCCGGGCTATGTCTTTACGCCGGGAGATAACACCTTTGTGGCGGACCTCGCGGAGAACGTGGTGTACACCGTGAAGTACAAGGCCTACGACGAAGCCGACGCCGCCAAGACCGCGAAGCTGACCGCCACCCGTCTGGTGACCGTGTTCGACGCCACCCGGGAGTATTTTCCGGGGCTTTTGAGCATTGCCTTTGACAAACTGCCGCAAAGCGCCGCCAGCTACTCGCTGTCGGACGAAACCACCAACAACAGCATTTTCACCCTGACCTACCAAACCGCCCCGGGCAAGGTGACCAACAAAACCGTGCTGGTGGTGCAAAAACTGGCCTATGGCACCGACTGGGGCGCCACCATCGCGCCGGACGTGAACATTCAGGCTGTCACCAGCCTGGACAAGGACACCCTGGCCATTCAGTTCAAGGATGGCGTTTCCGGTGTGGTAAAAATTGACTTTTCCATGAAGCGGATTCCCCTCACCCAGGCCCAGTGCGAACAGTGGATGGACAAAGGCGCTTTGCCCCCCACCAACATCAGCGCCAGGGAGTATTTCATGCCCCTGGGCACCCTGGCCAACGTGCAAAAGGACATCACCACCACCCTGCAGACCGAGGCGGAATATTTTGAAAGCGACATCGCCCCGGCGAACCTGTCCACCGACCTTACCATGGCGCAGAATATTCCCGTTCCCTACAAAAACACAAATAACTACATCGGCCTGCACACCTACAACGTGTTTGCGTTCAGCGCGGCAAACATGCAGGACTATATGCTCAGCGTTGGCTGGGGCAGCGACGGAGGCAACAACACCTACTACTATGGCAAGGCGGACGACCGCTGCGTGCGGGACCCGAACCTGATGTATGCCATCCCTACGGTTCATTATGAAGACATGCCCCTGATTGAGGTAAAGGGCATCAAGCTGTACGCCCCGGATAGCCGGGTGAACCTGTATAAGCTGGACAGAACCCCGTCCACAGCCAAACAAAGCAACCTTGTGGCCGACGCGGATTATTATAAAATCTGGTCCGCGTGGCAAATCAGCGCGCCCCAGACCGACGAGGGCGGCACCTATTACATGATCACGCCCCCCGCCGGGCAGCGCGTGTTCAACAACGCCGAGGCCGGCAAGCTGAACCAGACGCTGACCTATGGCATGCGTCTTTTGTGGAGGCTGGCGGATATGAACAATCCGCTCACCGGCGGCGCTGCCATGACCGAATACCAGACGGCGGCGAAAAGCTGCCTGCTGTACCAGATTCCTTCCGGCACCAGCGCGCCCGCCGCGAAAGCCTACGAGCACGCAAGCCCCAGAATTGAGCTGTTCCCCATCAAGCCCGCGGTGGTCACCCAGGCCTATAACCCGGCGCGCCACGGCGACAACGGTTCCAACTGCAACGTCATCGCGGGCTCCAACCAGCCCAGCCAGGCCCTCACCTACCTTTCCAACAGCTGGTACTCCATCGGCGGCGTGGATTTTGTGCCTACCACAAACGGGGCCTGTACGCAGCATTACGAGTTCCCCTATGAGATTCAGCCCTATGAAATGACGTTTACCGAATTGAGCCAGCGGCCCCCTGCCACCAACGCCCTCAAGGCGACCTCTGGCCTCCAGACCGAAATGGGAAGCATGACCTACAAAACCCTGGACGGGGTCACCCATCAGGTTCCCCAAAGCGACGTGGACGCGGTGAACGCTTTTTACGCCACCCTGGCCAGCAACACGCCGGGCACGGTGTCCTTTACCGAAGCCACCCCCGAAAACCCTGTGATCCAGGTGGACGTGAAGTGGAACAAGGTGCTCACCAGTTCCGGCCTCAGCTATCCGATCGGCGTTAGCGGACCATCCTATAATAATAAGATCAATCTTTCCGGCTCCGGGGCGACGGTGGTCACCAACATGGGCTACAAGGTGTCCGCCACCCACGCGAATGGCAAGGGCATCGTCAATTATGAAAAGGCGCAGGCGTTTTACCGCGTGGATTTTGACGACC
>JAVBTE010000211.1:0-29341 GCA_031556335.1 Eubacteriales bacterium
CCCTTACTTCAGCACAGCCGCCGTAGCGGTTTTCACGCTGACCAGACACATTTTGCCAAGCTCGGCCATGCTGTCCAGAATGGAAAGGGGTACACGCTTTTCCTCGCACATGGTCTGCACCTGGCGGTAGATGAAATCGTCCGCATCCTTGCACAGGTAAACCTGGGCGGCTTTTTCATCCTTGAGGGCGCGAAGGACCTGCTTGGTTCCCACCACACGTTTGCCGCTTTGGCGAAGCAGCTCGGTCATCAAGGGTTCGCCTCCTTCGTCCTGAAAAAGCGCACACAAAAAAACATAAAACCAGGGCAACCATAACATGATATCATGGCGTCAATGGCTTGTCAATTCTTTTCTTCTCGGGCAATCCAGCTTCGCCAGACCGCCTCGTCCACGCCCACAGTGACCTGATTGCCGTTGCGCACGACGGGGCTTTTCAGGGCGGTGGGGTCGTTTAAAAGTTCTTCCAAAATCAGGCTTTCCGTGGTCATGTGGGCCACGGCGCGCTCCAGGGCTTTTTTGCCTTCCCGGTCCACCAGGGCTTTGGCCCCGGCAGCCTGGACGAAAAGCGTCAGCTCTTTGCGGCCCAACTTGTGTTTGTTCAAATCCATCAATTGATAGGGAATCTTTCGTTCCTTAAAAAACCGTTCGGCCTTGAGCACATCGGGGTTTTTTCTGGCCACGTAGATTTGGATGTTCATGGGGTGCCCTCGCTTTTGCCAAGGCGCTTGCGCACGTCGTCGCCGATAAAGGTAAGGCGCTTCACATGGCGGCTGTCCAGCAGCCGGGAGGCGATGCGCTCGGTGTAGCGGTCCCGAAGCTCGGACATTTCCAGGTTGGTGCTGATCACCGTATGCCTGCCCGCCAGCTGGCGTTCGTTGAGCAGGTTAAAAAGCTGGGTCACAGTGATGTTGGCCATCAGGGGCTCGGTGCCCAGGTCGTCGATTAGCAGAAGGGGCGCGTTCATCACATCGGCCATTTGCCCCGGATCGTTGTCGAAATAGGACTTGCGGGCGATCTCCAAAAACCGGTACGCGCTGATGTACAGGGGCAAAAACCCCCGCTCCGCCACCCGGCGGGCGATGGCCTGCAACAGATAGGTTTTGCCCAGGCCGCTTTTGCCAATGAACAGCATGTCCCGGACGGGGGTGTCCGGGTAGGCGTCGGCGTATTCCAGGCAGGCGTTGCGGTTTTTGATCATCATTTGCCGCTGGCTGACCCCAAAAGAAGGAAGGGGGCCGTCGCTGAACAAGGTTTCCTCAAAGCGCTCAAAGGTTTGGGGTTCGGCTTTTAACAGGCCCAGTTCCTCCATCAGCCGCTGGTTCAGCTCCGTTTCAAAGCAGGCGCACATGTGCCGGGCAGGCTCGTACAGATAGCCCTCGTCCCGGCAGGCGGCGCAGGTATACACCGGCTTGAGGGCGTCCGGCGCCAGGCCGTTTTGCCCCAGAACGGTCGCAATTTTGGCGTTGTAGTCCGCCATGCGGCCGGAGAGGGTTTCGTTGGCCCGGGGGTCCTTGGCATCGGCCAGAATGCCCCGGCGAATGCCCGCCATCAGCGCCTCCTGGCGGCCCAGAACGAGTTCCTTGAGGCCGGGGCATTGGTCGCAGGCGGCCTGCACCCGCTCCTCAAAAATCCGCTGGTTTTCCTCCCGGCGGGCCGCGTAGGCCTGCTGCAATTGCAAAACGATTTGGTCACGGGTCATAGCTTGCGGGCCTCCTCCAGTTCTTCGGCAGTGGGGCCGTCATATTCGGCGGGGTCGTAGGTTCGCTGGGCGTACTTTTGCTCCACCACGGTTTTGCCGGGTTTTGCGGGCCCCGTCGGGCCGCTGCCGGCGGCAGCCCCCGCTGCTTTGTGCTTTTCATGGTCCGCCATGGCGGCCTCCAGGGTGGCGACGCCCTCCGCGTGCCATCCGCTCAGGATTTTGTCCATAAAAGTGATGGGGTCTTTCGCGTTGGCCGCGTATTCCGCCGCCTTTTGCAGCAGAGGGAAGGAAAAGCCCCATGTTCCCTGCCATTTTGTCAGCAGCTCCCGGTCCCGAAGGCGGGGGGCGCTTTCCCGGCCCGCGCTTTGGAACAGGGATTTCAGCAGGGCGTTTTGCTCCGCCACGGCTTTCAGATAGGCCTCCACGCCGCTGGCGTCGGTCAGCCCCTTTTCGCGCCAGGCTGTTAACAGCTCCATCACCGCGTCCAGGGAATGGCCGCTGCGGCGCTTGCCCACGGCTGCCGCCGCCAGCATCACCACCTCGTGGCCGCCATACCCCAGCATATCCCGGTACACCAGGCGCTTGCCCTCGTCCACCGCCGCCGCCTTCAGGCCGCAAGCGGCCAGCATTTCTTTTACCCGGTCCCCTTCTGCTTTTTCATCCGTCAGCTGCTTTTCCACCTGGGCGGCGGAGGAAGCACCCCGGCCGCTGCGCTCTTTGACGCCCTTCAAAATTTTGTCCAAATAGTTGAAGCTGGGGTCGCCGTTGGTCATCTCGGCACAGGCGCTTTCAATGGCCTTGGGCTGAAAGCCCCATTCCGTGGTCCATTTGATGTACAAATCGGTTTCGTCCAGGCTGGGGTCCCTGTATTTGCCCATGCGGCGAAGCACCTTGCGCACGCCCTTCCAGGCGGCCTCCGACCGGGAAAAAAGCTGCTCGGCAGCCTCGATGGTGCGAATGTGGTGCTCGCAAAGCTCCAGCGCCAGCTTTTGCGCCTCTTTGAAGCCGAACTGCACCCCCCGGGTGGACACCAGGTGCTGAATCATCATCAGCACCACCTCGCTGGGCAGCCCCAGCTGCTCCACCCACTCATAGGCCAGCACGGTCTCGTTGCCATGCAGCTTGCGCTTCTCCCCAAAAATGGCGTAAATGGCCTGGGCAAAGCTCATATAGGCTTCGTCCTGGGGCGCGGCCTGGCGGCTGAGCATGGTCTGCTGCACGCTAAGATACTGGTACTGCGGGGGATTGTCCTGGGTCCGCCGCACCAGGCGGCACCGTTCCCAATAGCGAAAGGCCTGGGCCACGTCGTCCTCCGCCATGGACAGGGCCTTGGCGATGTCCGCCAGGGTTTGGGTTTCCCCCGGCAGGTTGTTGTGGGCCAGCATCAGCCCATACAGGTACACCTTCACATGCCCGTCCGGCGCGGAGGGCATATATTCGCAAAGAAATGCGTTGGGAAGCGCGGTGGAGTCCCACAGCACGCCGGCCTGGTCGACTTGGAAGGTTGGCATTCGGTCACCTCTTTGCTTGAATGAGGAAGGCTGAATCAAAAGTATATCATATTTTTTTATTTTGTTACAACCACAAACGGTGGGGAGACGGGGAGGCGCGCTTGCCAAAAAAAGAAGGGTGTGCCGGGCATGCCCCTCTGGCCGCGAACTCCGCCCGTGTGGTATACTAAAACGGTCACCAATATCCGGCAAGAACGCGAACATAAAGGAGTCCCCCCCATGCCTTTTGCCCATCTGCATTTGCACACGGAATTCAGCCTTCTGGACGGCGCCTGCCGCATCAAGCCCCTGGTAAAGCAGCTGAAGGAGCTGGGCTTTGAGCACTGCGCCATCACCGACCATGGGGTGATGTACGGCGCGGTGGATTTTTATTGTGCCCTGAAAGAGGCGGGCCTGCACCCGGTTATCGGCTGCGAGGTGTACGTGTGCCCCAATCGGTTTGACAAGCAAAGCGCCTCCCGGGAGTTCAGCCATATGATTTTGCTGTGCGAGAACGACCAGGGCTACCGCAATTTGACCCAGCTGGTCAGCGCGGGCTTTACCGAAGGGTTTTACTACCGCCCCCGCATCGATTACGAGCTGCTCCGGCAGCACCATGAGGGCCTCATTTGCCTCAGCGCCTGCCTCAGCGGGGATTTGCCCAAGCTGATTTTGCAGGGCCGCATGGAGGACGCCAAGAAGTACGCCCGGGATATGGAAGCGTTGTTTGGCAAGGGAAATTTTTTTATCGAAATCATGGATCACGGCCTGGAGGAGCAGCGGTTGGTGCTGCCGGGGCTGATCAGCGTATCCAGGGAAACGGGCGTGCCCCTGGTGGCCACAAACGACTGCCACTACATCAGCCAGCGGGACGCCGAGGCCCAGGAGGTGCTGATGTGCGTGCAAACGGGCAAAACCCTGGAGGACGAGGCCCGCATGCGCATGGAAACGGACCAGCTGTTTGTGAAAAGCGAGGCGGAAATGCGGCGGCTGTTTCCGGAGCACGACGACGCCATCGACCGGACGGCGGAAATCGCGGCCCGGTGCAATGTGGAGTTTGATTTTTCCAGCATCCATTTGCCTCAGTATCCTGTGGCGTCGGGGGAAACCTCCCTTTCCATGCTGACCCGGCTGTGCAGGCAGGGGCTTGAAAAGCTGTACCCGGACCAGCACAACGACCCGGACAGCGAGCCCAGAAAGCGCCTGCAATATGAGCTGGACATGATCGCCCAAATGGGCTATGTGGATTATTTCCTGATCGTGTGGGACTTTATCGACTACGCCAAGCAAAACGGCATCATGGTGGGGCCGGGCCGGGGCAGCGGCGCGGGCAGCATCGTGGCCTATACCCTTAGCATCACCATGCTGGACCCCCTCAAATATAACCTGCTGTTTGAACGCTTTTTAAACCCGGAGCGCATGAGCATGCCCGATTTGGACATCGACTTCTGCTACGAGCGGCGGCAGGAGGTGATCGACTACGTGGCCCGCAAATACGGTGCGGACCATGTGTCCCAGATCATCACCTTCGGCACCATGAAGGCCAAGGCCGTGGTGCGGGACGTGGGCCGGGTGCTGGGCATGAGCTACGCCGCGGTGGACGTGGTGGCCAAGGCCATTCCCTTCGCGCTGGACATGACCCTGGAAAAGGCCATTGAGCTGAGCCCCCAGCTGCAAGCCATGGTGCAGACCGACGAGCAGGTGCGCCGGCTCATCGACATGTCCATGACGCTGGAAGGCATGCCCCGCCATGCCAGCACCCACGCGGCGGGGGTGCTGATCACCGCCCGGCCCGTGACCGACTATGTGCCCTTGCAGCTGAACGACGAGGTGGTTACCACCCAGTACACCATGGGCACGCTGGAACGGCTGGGCCTTTTGAAGATGGACTTTTTGGGCCTTCGCACCCTCACCGTGATCCGGGATACCCTGGATTTGCTCCGGGAGCAGGGCGTGGAGCTGAAGGAAGAGGACATTCCCCTGGACGACCCAGGGGTGTATAAAATGATCTCGGCCGGGGACACCGACGGGGTGTTCCAGCTGGAATCCAGCGGCATGCGGCTTTTTTTGCAGAACATGAAGCCCACCTGCTTTGAGGACATCATCGCCGGCATCTCCCTGTACCGGCCCGGGCCCATGGAGTCCATTCCGCGCTATATTGAAGGAAAGAACGACCCCTCCAAGGTGCATTACGAAACCCCCATGCTGCGGCCTATTTTGGATGTGACCTACGGCTGCATGGTGTACCAGGAGCAGGTGATGCAGATTGTGCGGGACCTGGCCGGGTACAGCCTGGGCCGCAGCGACCTGATGCGCCGGGCCATGGCCAAGAAAAAGCGGGACGTGATGGCCAAGGAACGGGCGTTTTTCGTCCATGGCATGAAGGATGAAAGCGGCAATCAGATCATTGACGGCTGCGTGGGCCGGGGCATTCCCGAAAACGTGGCCGAGAAGATTTTCGACGATATGAGCGCCTTTGCCAGCTACGCCTTCAACAAAAGCCACGCGGCGGCCTACGGCGTGGTGGCCGTGCAAACCGGCTGGCTGAAGCTGCACCACCCGGTAGAGTTCATGGCCAGCACCATGAACAGCATGATGGACAGCGCCGGCAAGGTGGCCGGATATGTGCAATACTGCAAAGCAAAGGGCATTCCCGTGCTGCCGCCGGACATCAACCAAAGCAGCTGGCGCTTTACCGTGGGCCGGGACGAGAAAGGGGCCCTGGGCATCCGCTTTGGCATGGGCGCGGTGAAAAACGTGGGCTATGCCGCCGTAGAAAGGATCGTGGCGGAGCGGAAAAACGGCCCCTACCAGAACATTTTCGATTTTGTGCGCAGGGCCGCCTCCGACGCGCTGAACAAGCGCACCCTGGAAAGCCTCATCAAGGCCGGGGCCTTTGACCGCCTGGGCAACAACCGGGCCCAGCTTTTGAGCGTATACGAAAGGGCCATGGAGGAGAGCGCCCAAAAGCGCAAGGCCAACATCGCCGGGCAGGTGTCGCTGTTTGACATGGGCCTGCCGGCAGCCTCCGCCGCCATGGAAAGCACCGTTCCCGAAATTCCGGAGCACAGCCACAAGGCCCTGCTCAGCATGGAAAAGGAAATGACCGGGGTGTACATCAGCGGCCACCCCCTGGACGAGGTGGCGGAGCTTTTGCAAAGCGGCTACACCACGGCCATGGACGTGATGACCCTGGCGGAGGGCGACGACCACGGCCTGGACTATGACGGGGCCAATGTGAGCATGGCGGGGATTTTGACCGCCTGCAAGGGGAAGATCACCAAAAAGGGCGCCATGATGGGCTTTTTGACACTGGAGGACCTGACCGGGCAAATCGAAGGGCTGGTGTTTCCCAAGGTGTATGAAAAATACGTGCCGGTGCTGCTGGCCGACAATTTGGTCACCCTCACGGGGAAGCTGTCCTTCCGGGAAGAGGAGGAGCCCAAGCTGCTGGTGGACACCGTGCAGCTGTTGACCGAGCAGACCGCGGCGCGGCGGCTGCCTTCGCCGCTGGTTCCGGGCCGGGGCTTTGGCGGGGACCGGCCGGAAAGCGACGAAGAGCTGCTGGACCTGTTGGAAGGCGAGCCGGTTTCGGCGGCGCGGGTGGCCTGGACGCCGGAAAAAGGCGCGGACAAGCCTGGGGCTGGGGAAAGGCCCGCCCCTTCGGCAAGGCCCGCAAAGCCCGACACCCAAAAGGCCCCGCCACCCATGACGGACGCGCAGCTGGCCAAGCAGGCCCGGCGGAAGCTGGGGCTGACGGTGCCCTCCCGGGCGGATATGGGCGCTGTGAAGGAAATCTGCGCCCGCTATCCCGGAGAGGTGCCCGTGTATGTGAAGCTGAAAGACGAGGGCATCACGCTGCTTTTTTCCCGGGAGTTCTGGTGCGACGGGGGAGAGGGCGCGACGGCGGCTTTTTCCAAGGCCTATTCCCAGGAGAATGTAAAGCTTCGGGAGGAGTAAATTCGCCCCACCCTCTGAAACGGGTCCAGAAAAGACCGCCATGGGGCACGTTGTGCGCCGGCGGTCTTTTCAATGCGGCCATTCTTGACAAGCGGCTTGTTTCCGTTTAGTATACAAAATACAATCCAAGAACAAAGGGGTTGAAAGCATGTCCACCATCCGGTTCGCCCCGTCCCTGGAAAGCAAACCCATCCGCGAGATCGCCTACGAAACGCTCAAACACGCCATCATTACCGGTCAGATTCCCGCCGGTACCCGCATTGTGGAGACGGAGTTCGCCGACCGCATGCACATCAGCCGCACGCCCCTGAGAGAAGCGCTGCGCAAGCTGGAGCGCGACGGGCTGGTGGAGTATGTGCTGCGCCGTGGGGTGATGGTGCGGGCCTTTACCCTGGCGGATGTGGAGGAGATCTACACCATCCGCAACGCCCTGGAAATGCTCACCCTGCCCGCCATCATCGAAAGCGCCACGGCGGAGGATGTGCGCACCCTGCGGGAAAAACTGCACCAAATGGACGCGCTGGTGGACAATAACGACATTGAAGGCCTGTCGCCCCTGGCCCGGGCCTTTCACAGCCAGCTGACGGCGATTTCCAAAATGAACCGCATCCTCCGGGTCATTGAAGGGCAAGATGAGTACATCACCCGGTTTTCCGCCATTTCCATCGCCAAGGAAAACCGCCGCCACGCCGCCCACAAGGAGCACTACCAGCTGGTGGATTTTGTGGAGCAAAAGGACCTGGAAGGCTTTCGCCAGCTGATGCAAAAGCACATTGAGCGCAGCAAGCAAAATTGCCTGAACGCCCTTTCGGAAAAGCAGTTTGGGAAGGCGAAGAAATAGCCCGGGGCGGCAAAGGGCGCAAGCCATGCACCAGCAGAACAGAAAAGAAAAGGAATGGCGTATGAAGGATTTCACCTGGGACCTGAGCGTGTTTTACAAAGGCTTTGACGACCCTGCCCTTCGCTGGGACATTGACGGGGTGAAGGCGCTGGCGGCCCAGGGTCATGCCCTTTTGGCGGCCCAGGAAGGGCCCGCCTTCACGCTGGAAAAGATGATCGGCTGCCTGGAGGAGCTTTCAAACCGGCTGTACCGGGCGTTCAGCTTCTGCCAGCTGACCCTGGCGGCGGACACGGAAAACAAAGAGGCCTTCCGGTACCTGGATGAGCTGAGCGCCCTGTATGTGGACGTGGAGGTGCTGCAAAGCGCCTGTGTCCGCTATGTGGGGCAAATTCCCGATGTGGAGGCCGCCATTGCCCAGAGCGAAACGCTGGAAAAAAACGCTTTCGTCCTGCGGGAATACCAAAGCCGTGCGGCCCATATGCTGCCCGAAAGCCTGGAGAAATGGATGCTGCGCATGTCCCTCAGCGGCGGAGACGCATTTTCCAAGCTGCGGGATCAGGTGATGGGGGCCCATACGGTGGAGCTGGAGGGCAAAACGCTGCCCCTGCCCGCGGTGCGGGGCATGGCCTATGACCCGGACCCGGCGGTGCGCCAAAAGGCCTACGAGGCCGAGCTGGCTTCCTATTCCAAGGTGGCCCTGCCCATGGCCTTTTGCCTGGCGGGTATCAAGGGGGAGGCCATTACCCTTTGCGAAGCCAGGGGCTATCCGGACGTGCTGACCCAGCAGCTGGCGGAAACCCGCATGGACGGTCGCACCCTGGAGGCTATGCTCACCGCCATCCGGGAAGCCCTGCCGGACTTTCGCCGGTATTTGCGGGCCAAGGCCAAGCTTTTGGGGCATCCGGGGGGCTTGCCGTTTTACGACCTGTTCGCCCCGGTGGGCAAAAGCACAAAACAGTATACCATTGAAGAGGCCCGGGCGCTGCTTTCGCAGGTGTTCACCCAGGTGAACCCGGAGATGGGCGCGTTTATGGACCATGCCTTTGAAAACCGCTGGATCGACGTATATCCCCGGGAGGGCAAGGAGGGCGGCGCTTTCTGCGCAGGCAGCCACCAGCTGAAGCTTAGCCGGGTGCTGACCAATTTTGTGGGCAGCTTTTCCGACGTCAGCACCATCGCCCATGAGCTGGGCCACGCCTGGCATAACCATTGCCTGGAAAGCGTGCCCCTCCTGATGGCGGACCCGCCCATGCCCCTGGCGGAGACCGCCTCCATCTTCAATGAAACGCTGCTGAACCACGTGGTTCGCCAAACCGCCGACGAGGACATGGCCTTCGGGCTTTTGGAAAGCAGCCTGATGGAAGCCACCCAAACCGTTGTGGACATTTACAGCCGCTTCCTGTTTGAAAGCGCGGTGTTTGAGGCCAGAAAAACCCATACCCCCACGGTGGAGGAGCTGAACGCCTTCATGCTGGACGCCCAGGCCCAGGCCTATGGCGACGGGCTGCATGAAACGCTGCGGCATCCCTATATGTGGATTAACAAATCCCACTACTATACGGTGGGGCTCCATTTTTACAACTTCCCCTACGCCTTTGGGCTGCTGTTTGGGCTGGGGGTGTTTGGGCGGTACAGGGAGCAAGGCGCCGGGTTCATTCCGGAATACAACGCGCTGCTTCAATCTTGCGGCGGCGGGCTGGTGGCGGACGTGGCAAGAAGCGTGGGCATCGACGTGGGCGACCCGGCCTATTGGCGCGGCGCGCTCGGCCTGGTGCGGCGGGAGATTGACGAATTTGTGGAACTGGCGGGAAAACAATGAACGGGGAGTACATAAGCTTTTTGAACCGCCTGGCGGAGATTTTTGAAAATGCGGGGGAGCCTTTGTGGCTGGTGGGCGGCGCGGTGCGCAACCGGCTGATGGGGCTTCCCATCAGCGATTTGGACGTGTGCGGCCCTGCCCTGCCTAAGGAGGTCGTGGCGCTTTGCGAGGGCACCCCGGTCCGGGCGGTGCTGCGGGCGGCCCATTTCGGCACCGTGGAATTGCATATGACCGACGAGGCGGGGCAGCGGCGCATGGCCGAGTACACCACCTTCCGGGAGGATAGCTACCGCTGCGGCCACCAGCCAAGCAGCGTGCGCTTTTCCACGGACATGGGGGTGGATGCCCGGCGGCGGGATTTTTCCGTGAACGCGCTATATCTGCGCCTGCCCATTGGCGGGGCGGAGGACATTGGCGACCCCACCGGCGGGCTTGCCCATTTGCGGCGGGGCGTGCTGCATACCGTGACCCAGGACCCGGACCAGGTGCTGAAGGACGACGGGCTTCGCATTTTGCGGGCGGCCCGGTTTCAGGCCGAGTTGGGGCTGACCCCCACGAAGGAATTGCTGGCCTCTGCGGCCAAATATGCGGGCCTGCTTTGCGACATCGCCCGGGAGCGGCTTCGCGACGAGCTGACCAAGATCCTGCTGGCGGATTTTCGCTATCCTACCCTGGACCGAAAAGCCCCGGCCACCCTCGGCGGCCTTCGCACCCTGGGGGAGATGGGCGGTTGGCCCTATCTGTTTCCCCATGCGGCCTGTTCCCCTGAGGCGGCGGAGGCCCTTTCGGCGCTTGCCCTTCCCCATGGCATACCGCCCCTTGTGGGGCGGCTTTCCCTGCTGCTGTGGGACGCGCCCCTCCCGGACCTGGAGGCGGACCTGAGGGCCTTGCGCTTCGCGGTGCGGGAAACGGAGCAAACGCTTTGTTTGGTTCGTGCCATGCAGGCCCTGGCCAAGGATGCCCTGCCCCTGTTTGAGGCCGCAAAGCTGGGCACGACGGCCCTGGCCTTTTGCGAAAGCGCCTTTGCCGCGTTGGCCATGGAGCAGCCCCGGGCCCGGGCCGCGTCCCTGGGAGCGGGGCTTTTGGGCAAACCCCTGTGCCTGAAAGACCTGGCGGTGAATGGCGACCACCTGCTGCCCCTGTGCCGGGCCAAGGGCCTGCCGGAGGCCTGTCTGGGGCCGCTATTGTCGGCCCTGTGGCGCCAAACCGTGGAGGAGGGCCTTGCAAACCGGCAAAGCGCCCTGCTTGCCGCGGCGAACCAATGGCTTTTGGAGAGACAGGAAAAAAAAGGAAACGCCTGACCGCGAAAACTGCCAATGTTTCGCATGGATTTCCAATCACTTCTCCTTGACAACTTTCTTTTGCCCAGCATATAATAATCCAGTGATCTTCCTGAAGTGTGCGCCAGGGTCCTGTTTTACCCACATTTCACAAAATGGAGTTCGCGTTCGGAGCTGGATGTCACGCCCCCGTACCTGGTACGCCAGGGGACGACAAAAAGCACTGATAGAGCACCAGCCTGCTAACATAGCGGGTGAAAAACGGATACAGCGGCACTTCGGGTTCCTCTCCCATCGCGGCCTTTCCGGCATATGCCGGGGAAGGCCTTTTTCGTGCCCTTGGAAAGGCGCAAGGCACTTGCGCTTGCAACGATCCATGCTATAATAAAAAGGATAAACCGGAATCCCGAAAGAGGGGGACGCGATGCAAAGCCAGCAGGGCATCGGAAGCCGCGAGGTGGCCAGGGCGGCGGTGGAAATGAGCATGTCCCGCAACCGGGAAGAAGAAACCAAGCGGCGGGACGACTTCGCAAAAGAAGGCATTTTGGCCGCCGCTGCGGACTTTGGGGGCGAGTTTGTGCCCGGCATTGTGCGCATTGTGGAGCGGGCCGTGGTGGCCGCCAAGCGGGAGCGTGTCATCAGCGAAGCCCATCTGGAGGAGGGCAGCGTGGCCGGAGCGGCCCGGGAAGCCCTCAACCAGGTCACCCCCAAGGCCCTGGGCATGAATGTGGGCGGCAAAATCGGCATCGCCCGCCACGGCGAGCATGTGGCGGTGGCGGTGTTTTTTGGCATTGGCCTGGGCCACCTGGACGAGGTGTGCATCGGGCTGGGGCACCGGGCCATTTAAGGCCACCGGGCCGTGGGGCCCGATTCTGTGATACGAGAGAGGGAGAACGCATGAATCTTTCCATTGCCGTGGACGGCCCCAGCGGGGCGGGCAAAAGCACCGTGGCGGACGCATTGGCAAAGCGGCTTGGCATTTTGCACCTGGACACCGGGGCCATGTACCGGGCTTTTGCCTGGCAGGCCCTGCACGATGGGGTGGACACCCTGGACGAGGCGGCCCTTGCCGCCATGGCGGGGCGGACCCAAATTCAGGTGAAATTTGAGGACGGCAGACAGCATACCCTGGTCAACGGCCAGGATGTGACGGACATGATCCGCACCCAGGAAATCAGCATGGCGGCCTCCAACTGCTCCAAGTTTTCGGCGGTGCGGGCGTTTATGGTGCGCATGCAGCAGGAGATGGCCCAAACCTGCTCCATGGTGCTGGACGGCAGGGACATCGGCACCACTGTGCTGCCAAACGCCACCCTGAAAATTTTTCTGACGGCCTCCCCGGAGGTTCGGGCCAGGCGGCGGTATGAGGAGCTTCTTGCAAAGGGCGAAACCGTCACCTACGAAGAGGTGCTGGGGGACGTGAACCGCCGGGACGAGCAGGACACCACCCGGGCCGTGGAGCCTTTGCGGCCCGCGAAGGACGCGGTGCTGGTGGATACCTCCCTGCTCAGCCGGGACGAAGCCGTGGACGCCATTGAAAAACAGCTGAAAAGCAAGCTGGGAGCGTGATGGAGCATGAAAAGCGAACGGCCGGAGCGCTTCACCTTCACCTACCGCCTGGCCATGGGGCTCAGCTGGTTTTTGTTCCACACCTTTTTGCCGGTGCGGTACCACGGCCTGGAAAACACCCGGCTTAACGCCCCTTTCATTTTGATCGCCAACCACGGCAGCATGATCGACCCCCTGGTGGCGGGCTGGCAACTGAAACGGTTTCAGCTGCGGTTTTTGGGGAAAAAGGAACTGATCGGCAACCCGATTTTGAAGGCCCTGTTCAAAAGCATGCGTATGATTCCCGTGGACCGGCACAACATGGACATGGCCGCTGTGCGGGCCTGCCTGAAAACCTTGCAGGAGGGGCATCCCCTGGGCATTTTCCCCGAGGGAACCCGGCATAAGCAGGGCGTGATGCAGGATTTGGAAAGCGGCGTGGCCCTCATTGCCCTTCGCAGCGGCGCGCCCCTGCTGCCCGCCTACATCACCGCCAAACCCAGGTTTTTGCGGCCTGTGGATTGCTACTATGGCGAGCCCATCCCCGTGGTGGAACTGGCCCGGGCGGGCGTCGGCAAAGAAAACTGCGACCGGCTGCTGGACACGATCCGCAAGCAGTACCGGGAATTGGTGGCCCGGCACGAAAAAGGCGAAAAAAAGAAAGCGTTTTAGTGTATTTTTGATTCTAAATGTATTTTTTGATTCCTGACACGAAAAAGAAGGAATCGAAAAAGATGCGGCGAATACAAACCTTGATATGCTTTGGAGGTTGAGGGATGCCGATCCATGTGGCGCCACGGGCCGGATTTTGTATGGGAGTCCGCCGGGCGGTGAAGGAAGCGCTGAAAGCGGCCGAGACGGAACGGGACATTGTCAGCATCGGGGAACTGGTGCACAACCCTGAGGTCATCCGCCAGCTTTCGGAAAAAGGAATCCGGGCAGTGGACGACCTGGCGGAAGCGGAGGGCAAAACAGTGCTCGTTCGCAGTCACGGGGTTTCCCCGGAGGTACTCAAGCGGCTGGCCGGCCAAAGCAAAAAAATGATTGATCTTACCTGCCCCTATGTGAACCGGTTGCACCAGATCGTGGCGAAATACAGCGCGGATGGGCAGGCGGTGATCCTGGTGGGGCAGCGGGACCACCCGGAGGTGGTGGGCACCATCGGCTGGTGCAAAGGCCCTGTGTATACCGTGCACGACCTGGAAGGCGCCGGGCGGATTCCCTTGCTGGAGGAAGCCCTGGCCGTATCCCAGACCACCTTTCCCCACGAAAGCTGGGAGGCCATTGTGCCCATCCTCCGGCAGCGGGTACAGCGCCTTGTGGTGGAGGACACCATTTGCGAGGCCACGGTGGTGCGGCAAACGGAGGCCAAGCGGCTGGCGGCACAGGTGGACGCCATGCTGGTGGTGGGGGGTCAGAACAGCGCCAACACGCGCAAACTGTACGAAACCTGCAAGAGCATTTGCAAGCGCACTCTTTTGGTGGAGCGTGCGGCGGATATCCCGCCGGGCTTTGCGGATATTCATTCGGAATCAATTGGGATTACCGCCGGTGCGAGCACACCGGACTGGTCACTTAAGGAGGTTTTCACACGCATGACTGACAAGGAACAAATGGAACAGAAGGTATCCGCGGAGGAAGAGAAAAGCGATTTTATGGCCGACGTGGAAGCCACTCTGGTCAAAATCAGGCCCGGACAGACGGTGACCGGCACGGTGGTTCAACTCACGGATGACGAGGTTTGCGTCAACATCGGCTTCAAATCCGACGGCCTGATCAAGCGGGAAGATTTGGTGACCGAGGATGTGAAGCTTGGCGACGAGATCGAGGTGGAAGTTGTCAAGGTGAACGACGGCGAGGGCAACGTGCTCCTGTCCCAGCGCAACATCGTCAACCGTAAGGCGTTCACCGGCCTGGTGGAAAAACATGAAAAAGGCGAGTATGTGGAAGGTGTGGGCAAGGAAGTCGTCAAAGGCGGGCTCATCGCCATTGTGGACGGCATCCGTGCGTTTATTCCCGCTTCCCAGCTATCCAACCGCTATGTGGAGAAGATCGGCGACTTTGTGGGCAAGGCCATGAAGCTCAAGATCATTGAGCTGGACGAGCAGAAAAAGCGCATCGTAGCCAGCCGCCGCGCCGTGGTGAAGGAAGAGTCCGCCCAGAAAAAAACCGAAATCTGGGGCAAACTCCACGAGGGCGAGATCGTCAAAGGCATCGTTCGCCGCCTGACGGATTTTGGCGCGTTTGTGGACATTGGCGGCGTGGACGGCTTGATCCACGTGACCGACCTGAGTTGGGCCCATGTGAAGCACCCCTCCGAAGTGGTGACCCCGGACCAGGAAGTGGACGTGAAGATTTTGGGCCTGGACCCCGAGCGGGAGCGCATCCAGCTGGGCCTGAAACAAATGCAGCCCAAGCCCTGGGACCTGGCGCCCCAGAAGTACCCG
Organism: Eubacteriales bacterium; assembly: GCA_031556335.1. GTDB lineage: Bacteria > Bacillota > Clostridia > Christensenellales > Aristaeellaceae > Limiplasma. The sequence goes on from JAVBTE010000211.1 coordinate 15,085, forward strand.
GAAGGCTCCGTGGCCCAAGGCAAAGTGGTGCGCATCACCACCTTCGGCGCCTTTGTGGAGCTGGAACCGGGCATTGACGGCCTGGTGCACATCAGCCAATGCGCCCCCCAGCGCATCAACAAGGTGGAGGACGCCGTCAACGTGGGCGATGAGGTGCAGGTGAAGGTGCTGTCCATCGACCCCGAAGCCAATCGCATCAGCCTGTCCATTCGCGCCCTGCAGGAGCCGGAACCCTCTGAGGAGTCCGTCCACGAGGAAGGCGGCGAGGACGCCGTCGCCGTGGACGTGGAGGCCCTAGGCGCCCAGCTGGAAGCGGAAGCCGCCGCCAAGGAAGCCCCTGAAAAGGCGGAAGAAGAGTAAGGGACGGGGGAACGCAGGGGCTGCCGCCCCTAAGACCCCGCTTGGGGGCATGCCCCCAAACCCCATTTTGACCGCGTTTCACGCGGTCAGGAGAATCGTTAGGAAAACACGCCTGCGCGAATTTCGCGCAGGCGCTTTTGCTTATGAGCTGCTTTTTTCGGAAATCCTACTTTTGACCGCGCGCGGCGCGGTCAATGAAGGGTCCAGGGGCAGCGCCCCTGGTATCGTCCCCTGTCCCCCCCATCCCCGCCGCTTCTTGCGCCACCTGGGGAAAAGTGTTACAATAAGGCGAAACTTTTGGACCGGGGTGCCCGGTCCCGCCGAAAGGAAATTGCGATGGCCAATATCACCGATCTGATTGCGGAAGGAAAAGGGAAACGGTTGTACGCCACGGAGAATCCTGAGGAAGCGGTGATTTATTATCGGGATGAGACGTTTGCCTTTCATGGCCTGAAAAGAGGCCGGATCATCGGCAAGGGCGAGATCAACAACCTGATCTGTGAATATATGTTTCAAATGCTGACCGAAAAAGGGGTGCCCAACCATTTTATCCGCCGGATCGACAACCGCTGTTCCCTGGTAAAGCGGGTTTCCATCATTCCGGTGGTGGTGAAGGTGCGCAACATCGTGGCAGGCAGCCTGGCCAAGCGCATCGGGGCCCCTGTGGGCACACGCCTGCAAAACACGGTGGTGGAATACTGCCTGAAAGACCCGGAACTGGAGGACCCCCTGCTGAACAGCACCCACATCACGGCCATGTCCTTGGCCACGGTGGAAGAACTGGCCCGGATGGAAGCGATGAGCCTTCAGGTGAACCGGATTTTGATCGATTGCCTGCGGGACATCCAAATCGACCTGATCGACTTTAAGCTGGAGTTTGGGCGCTTTCACGGCGAAATCCTGGTGGCGGACGAGGTATCGCCGGATACCTGCCGCTTTTGGGACGCCCGGACCCACGAGCCGCTGGATATTGACCGGTTCCGGCACGATCTGGGGGATGTGGAGGAGGCCTACCGGGAGGTGCTTCACCGCCTGACCGGGTATGTGCTCAAGTCAAGCGAGGAGGAGCAAAGCGGTGTTTAAGGGAAAAACGCTGATGATCACAGGCGGCACGGGCTCCTTTGGGGAGGCCGTGCTCCATCGTTTTTTGGATACGGACATCGGAGAGATTCGCATTTTCAGCCGGGACGAAAAAAAGCAGGATGACATGCGCCACCGATACCAGACGGACAAGATCCGCTATTACCTGGGGGACGTGCGGGACGTCGGCAGCGTGAAAAACGCGCTGCATGGGGTGGACTACCTGTTCCACGCGGCGGCGCTGAAACAGGTGCCCTCCTGCGAGTTTTTCCCCGTGGAGGCCGTGCGCACCAATGTGCTGGGCACGGACAACGTGCTCACCGCCTGCATTGAGGCGGGGGTGAAAAAAGCGATTTGCCTGTCCACGGACAAGGCGGCTTACCCGGTGAACGCCATGGGCACCTCCAAGGCCATGATGGAGAAGGTGTTCATTGCCAAGGCCCGCACCGTGGCCCCGGAAAAGACGCTGATCTGCGGCACCCGCTACGGCAATGTGATGTGCTCCCGGGGGTCGGTCATTCCGCTGTTCATCGAGCAGATCAAGGCCGGCAAACCCCTCACCGTGACCCATCCGGACATGACCCGCTTCATCATGAGCCTGGAAGAGGCGGTGGAACTGGTGCTGTTCGCTTTTGAAAACGCCCAAAGCGGCGATATTCTGGTGAAAAAGGCCCCGGCCTGTACCATCGGTGTGCTGGCCCAGGCGGTGAAAGAAGTGTTCCACGCCGACAGTCCGGTGCGGATGATTGGCATGCGCCACGGGGAAAAGATGTACGAAACCCTGTTGACCAACGAGGAATGCATGCACGCCGTGGACATGGGCGGATTTTTCCGGGTGCCCGCCGATGTGCGGGACCTGAACTACGACAAGTATGTGGTGGAAGGCGAAACGGGCCGCAACACCCTGACCGAGTTTAACAGCAGCAATACCGAGCTTTTGGCGGTGGACCAGGTGAAGCAAAAGCTGCTGGCGCTGCCGGCCATTCAGGCGGAACTGGCGGGCTGGAAGTGAGAACAGGAGGCCGCCCCTGGCGGCGAGAGGATCAGCAAATGAAAAAGGTTAGCGATACGGCGGCGCGAAGGAACGCCGCTCCCCTGTTTGCCGGATGGGAAACGGCGCTGGTCACCTCCGCGCTGGAGGGCCGGATGGGAGATTTGTGGCAGGAGGATGCCGAAAAGCCCGCATGGGCATTCATTGCCAACGGGGATTTTTGGGTTTTTGGGGGAGAATGCCCTAGGGAGGAAGTTCCGTCTCTGGCGGCGGAGCTGGGCCGGCAGTACGGGCGCCGGGACGTGATCATGGCGGCCAGGGAAAAAGAATGGATGGACGCGCTGGGAACCGTCTTTGGAGAAAGGGCCCGGCCTGTACTGCGTTACGCGACCCAAAGAACACCGGAGGCCTTTGACCGGGCCCGGCTTGAGGGCTATGCAAAAAGCCTGCCCAAGGGGGTCCAAATCGTACCCATTGATGCGTACTGGTATGAAAAGGTCCTCGCCTCGCCCTGGGCGGCGGACTTTGTAAGTCAGTTTGGGTCCGCGGAACGGTTCATGCGGGAGGGCATCGGCTATTTGGCGGTGCTGGAAGGGGAGATTGTGAGCGGCGCGTCCTCCTATGTGGCTTGCGAAGAGGAGATCGAGGTGCAAATCGACACCCGGGAGGACTTTCGTCGCCAAGGGCTGGCCCGGGCCTGCGGAGCCAGGCTGATCCTGTCTTGTTTGGAGCGGAACCGGTATCCCAGCTGGGATGCCATGAACCTGGAATCCTTAAAACTGGCGGAATGCCTGGGCTATTGCCTGGCCTGTGAATATCCCGTGTGGGAGGTGGAACTGCGGGGGTAGCCCCGGGGTTCGCCGCATGCTTGACACAAATGGCGCCTTCCCCGGCCCGCGCATTGGGGGGCGCTTTTCATTTCCTGACAGCTGGGAAAGGCGGGTCAAACGCGCCGCCCGGGAGAAACCGCAGCCCTCGGCGTGGGCGGAAAAAATTGTGAAAAACAAAACAAAACGGCAGGGAACAGGGGAGGAATTGGAGAATAGTTAGAAATGGGAATAGATTGAGCCTTTTTGACTCTGTCTTTATAGGGACGGTTTGAACAACAGCATGGAAGGAGAACGGCAATGCACAATTTACAAGACCTTCAGCAGGTGCGTGAACTCCGCGAGTCGATCCTTGCGGGGGATGAAAAGCGCCTCAAAGAGCAGCGCGACGCGGGCAAGCTGACGGCCCGGGAGCGCATTTTGAAGCTGGCGGACGAGGGCAGCTTTGTGGAGCTTTATGCCCTGGTCAGCGAAAAGGACGGGGGCGCGGGGGTCATCACCGGGTACGCCACCGTTCAGGAGCGGCCCGTGTACGTATTCGCCCAGGATTTTACCGTTCACGGCGGGGCCATGGGCAAGTTGCAGGCCCAAAAGATCGGGAAGCTGCTGGACATGGCCCAAAAGACCGGCGCGCCGGTGCTGGCCCTGTGCGACAGCGCGGGCGTGCGCATCGATGAAGGCGCGGCAGCCATGAGCGCCTATTCGGAAATCTACCAGAAAATGGCCCGCATGAGCGGCGTGTGCCCCATGGTGGCGGTGGTGTTGGGCCCCGCCATTGGCGGCGCGGCGCTGCTTGCGCGGCTTTGCGACATCAGCATCATGGCCAAAAACGTGGGCCGGATGATGGTGTTTGGGCCCCAGGTGCTGGCGGCTATGAACGGCATGGATGTGAAGGCGGAAAAGCTGGGCGGCGCGGACGTGATGGCGGCCCAGGGGGGCTGCTCCCTCACGGCGGAGAACGAGGAAGCCGCGCTGGCCCTGGCGGTGCAGGCCCTGTCGCTGCTGCCTTCCTGCAATATTGAGGACGCGGAGATCGTGGATACCGACGATATGGGCCGCCTTCTGCCCGACCTGGACCCCGCCGACGTGGACAGCCTTTTGAGCGCCATGGCCGACGGCGGAAGCCTGCTGGAGCTGTACGCGGCGTATGAGCCCTCCATTCGCGTGGCCATGGCCCGCATGGGCGGCCGCAGCGTGGGCCTGGTGGCCACCGCCAAGGGCGGCACCGAGGGCAAGCTGACCCCCGGGGCTCTCAGCAAGGCGGCCCGCTTTGTGCGCACCATGGATTGCTTTAACATCCCCGTGGTCAGCTTTTTGAACACCCCGGGCGTGTACGTCACCGACGTGGCGGCCCAAAGCTGGCTGATGAACGCCCAAAGCCAGCTTCTGTACGCTTATGCCGAGGCCACGGTGCCCAAGCTGGCCGTGGTCACCGGCGACGCCATCGGCCAGGCCTATGTGGCCATGGGCGGCAAGGCCAACGCCGACGTAACCTACGCCTGGCCCTCCGCAGTGATTTCCGCCCTGACCCCCGAGGCGGCCGTGGCCGTGCTGTACGGCGAAGAGGTGAAAGCCTCCAAGGACAAGGTGGAAGATGCCCGGGCAAAGCTTGCCGACGAGTATATCCGGGACGTGGCCGGCGCGGTGAACGCCGCCAAAGCCGGCGTGGTGGACGATGTGATCGACCCCGCCATGACCCGGGCCCTGCTGATTTCCGCCCTGGAAATGCTGGCCAGCAAGCGGGACGCGAACCCGCCCAAAAAGCACGGCAACCTGCCCCTGTAACCAAGCGGAAAGGAAGGGATTGAGATGAACCTGAATGTTTTGGGCTTTGGCCTTTCCGTAACGGTGCTGGGCATGCTGGTGGTCTTTGGGGGACTGATCATTCTGATTCTTTGCATCAAGGGGATCTCCCTGGTCAGCAAAGAGAAAAAGAAGATGGTCGAGACAAAGACCGAGGCCCCGGCCCCGGCAAAAGCGTCTTACCCGGCCCCGGAGGGCGCCAGCCCGGAGCTGATCGCCGCCATCACCGCCGCCATCGCCGCCGTGTGGCAGGGCGAAAAAGGCTTTGTGGTTCGCCATATCAAACGGGTCAACAACGCGCCCGCATGGAACCGTGCCGGCCGTGAGGAACAAACATACAGCCGCCTGTAAGCGAAAATGAATGCAATTGAAGGAGGATTACCCCCATGCGTCAATTTCACATCACTGTGAATGGTCAAAGTTATCAGGTTTCCGTGGAAGAAGTAGGCGGCGCGCCCGCTTTCGCCCCCGCCATTGCCCCGGCCCCGGTTGCCGCGCCCGCCCCTGTGGCCGCCGCCCCCGTGGCCGCCGCCGCGCCCCAGGCGGCTCCCGCTTCTGCCCCCGCCCCTGTGGTGGCCGCCGGCGGCGAAAAGGTGACCGCACCCATGCCCGGCGCCATTTTGGACGTGAAGGTCGCCCAGGGCGCGTCTGTGAAGAAGGGCGACGTTTTGCTGATTCTGGAAGCCATGAAGATGGAAAACGAAATTTTGGCCCCTGTGGATGGCACCGTGAACCAAATTCTGACGTCCAAGGGCGCTTCCGTCAACAGCGGCGACCCGCTGGTGGTGATCGGCTGAGCCCCGTTTGCCTCTGGCAAGCCATCCTGTTTTCAACACAGAAAGTGAGATGACAGACACCGTGCAAGAGAGCATTCACGTGGGAGAGAGCCTGTCCAAGCTGATCCAGACCTCCGGCATTGCGGAACTGCTGCGAAATCCCCAGCCCCTCATCATGATCGCCGTGGCGTGCCTTTTGATGTACCTGGCGATTGTGAAAAAATTTGAGCCGCTGCTGCTGTTGCCGATCTCTTTTGGCATGCTGCTGGCGAACCTGCCCCTGGCCGGGATGATGAATCCCCCCGTGGGGGACCAGGCGGGCGGCCTGCTGTACTACCTGTACCGGGGGTTAAGCTGGGCATTTATCCGCCGCTCATCTTCCTGGGTGTGGGCGCCATGACGGACTTTGGCCCCCTCATTGCCAACCCCAAAAGCCTTTTGCTGGGCGCGGCGGCCCAGCTGGGCATTTTCTTCACGTTTATCGGCGCGTCCCTGCTGGGCTTTACCCCCCAGGAGGCGGCCTCCACCGGCATCATCGGCGGCGCGGACGGGCCCACGGCCCTGTGGCTGACCAGCAAGCTGGCGCCCCACCTGCTGGGCCCCATCGCGGTGGCCGCGTACAGCTATATGGCCCTGGTGCCGGTGATCCAGCCCCCCATCATGCGGCTTTTGACCACCAAAAAAGAGCGGGCCATCGTCATGGAGCAGCTGCGCCCGGTATCCAAGCGGGAAAAGATCATTTTCCCCATCGCGGTGACCATTGTGGTCAGCCTGCTGCTTCCGTCGGCCGCGCCCCTGGTGGGCATGCTGATGCTGGGCAACCTGTTTCGGGAAAGCTTTGTGGTGGACCGGCTGAACAAGACGGCCCAAAACGAGCTGATGAACATCGTTACCATTTTCCTGGGCGTTACGGTGGGCGCTACGGCCAACGCGGAAACCTTCCTGAAGCTGCAAACCCTGCAGATCATTCTGCTGGGCATCGTGGCCTTCAGCGTGGGCACCGCCGGCGGCGTGCTGCTGGGCAAGCTGATGAACAAGCTATCCGGCGGAAAGATCAACCCGCTTATTGGCTCTGCGGGGGTATCCGCGGTGCCCATGGCCGCCCGGGTCAGCCAGGTGGAGGGCCAGAAGGCCAACCCCGGCAACTTCCTGCTGATGCACGCCATGGGGCCCAACGTGGCGGGCGTGATCGGCTCCGCCATTGCGGCGGGCATTCTGCTTAGCATGTTTGGCGGCTGACGCCCCCAACTGCGCCACATAGATGGAGGGGCGGCGCCCCCGCGCAAGGCCCAATGAAAGGAGAGATCCATATGCCCAAGGTTGGAATTACCGATACCATTCTGCGGGACGCGCACCAAAGCCAGGCGGCGACCCGGATGCGCATTGATCAAATGGTTCCGGCGTTTGAAAGGCTGGACAAGGTGGGCTATTATTCCCTGGAGTGCTGGGGTGGAGCCACGTTTGACAGCTGCCTCAGGTTTTTGAACGAGGACCCCTGGGAGCGCCTTCGGACGCTGCGCAAGGGCCTGCCAAACACCAAGCTGCAAATGCTGCTGCGGGGCCAGAACATTCTGGGCTACAAGCATTACAGCGACGACGTGGTGGACTTTTTCGTCAAAAAGACCGTGGAAAACGGCTGCGACATCATCCGCTGCTTTGACGCGCTGAACGACCTGCGCAACATGGACACCGCCGTGAAGGCCGCCAAAAAATACGGCGGCACGGCGGAAGTGGCCATGAGCTACACCATCTCCCCGGTGCATACCGAGGATTACTTTGTGAAGCTGGCGGCGGACATCGCCAAGATGGGCGCGGACATCATCTGCATCAAGGACATGGCGAACCTGCTGCTGCCCTACGCCGCCTACTCCCTGGTGAAGCGACTGAAAAAAGAAACGGGCCTGCCCATCGTGCTGCATACCCACAACACCACCGGCACCGGCGACATGACCTATTTGAAGGCCATTGAGGCCGGGGTGGACGTGGTGGACACCGCCCTGTCGCCCCTGGGCAACGGCACGGCCCAGCCCGCCACCGAGGCGCTGGTGGCCACCCTGCAGGGCACGGAGTACGACACGGGCCTGGACCTGAAACTGCTGATCGAATTGGCCGGCTATTTCCGGGGCGTGGCCACGGAGCTGACCAAGGAAGGCTGGCGCGATCCCGAGCATGTGCTGGCCGTGGACGTGAACACCCTTTTGGACCAGGTGCCCGGCGGCATGCTTTCCAACCTCATCAGCCAGCTGAAGCAGGCGGGGGCCATGGACAAGTATTACGAAGTGCTGGCCGAGGTACCCCGGGTGCGCGAGGACTGCGGCTATCCGCCCCTGGTGACCCCCACCAGCCAAATTGTGGGCTCCCAGGCCGTGATGAACGTACTGGGTGGCGAGCGCTACAAGATGGTCACCAAGGAGACCAAGGCCATGCTGCGCGGCGAATACGGCCGCCTGCCCGCGCCGGTCAACGAGGACGTGCGCAAGAAGGTCATCGGCGACGAAAAGGTGATCACCCATCGCCCTGCCGACGATATTCCCCCGGAGCTGGAAAAGTACCGCGAAGAGATTCGGGAATACTACCAGCAGGAAGAGGACGTGCTTAGCTACGCCCTGTTCCCCCAGGTGGCCGTGAAGTACTTTCAGTACCGCCAGGCCAAGCAGCTGGGCGTGGACAGCACCATGCTGGATAAGGAACAAAAAGTCATGCCGGTGTAAGCCGGGGTGGTGACGGGGACGTTTTTTTGGGGCGCCTTCTTTTTGCAAAAGAAGGTGCCCCCAAACCCCCCCAAGAAAACCGGATGGGAACTATTTTTCTTTTTTCAATTTCACCGCGTTTTACGCGGTGAATGGTGGGTCCAGGGCGAAGCCCTGGCGAGGTGCAGGGGCAGCGCCCCTGCATCGTCTATTTCCCCCCCGTCTCCGTCTGTCCCCACACCAGCCACTGCCCCATGATCTTCTCCGTGTCCCACACCACGGCGGGAGGGGAGGCGGGGCGTGCGTGGTCGCTGCTCTCGTCGCCCTTGCCGTCCGCGCGCCAGGGCTGGTCGTTGGCCACGGCCAGGCACAGGGAAGGGAACAGCACGCACCACCAGTTTTGGCCCCTGCCTTTGCCCAGGGTGATCCGCAGGGCGCGGTATTCCCCGTCTGGCAGGGTGATGCGCCCATATTGCTTTTGGGGCAAAAACAAAACGCCTGCCTCGGCGGCCACGGTTCCCTCAAAACCCATGCCCCGGGCGGTTTCTTCCGCCACCAGGCGCATGTCGTTCACTTGGGTCTGCAAGCGCCGGTACAGGGCGTCCGCGTCGTCCCCGTTCATCTGGGCGGAAAAGGCCGCGAGGATGGCGTCCCGTACTGCCAGCTTCATGGTTTGGGCCGCCGGGGTATCGTCCTCGGCCAAAATGTGCAGCCGGATCAGGGAACCGGTCTGGTAGGCTTCCAGCAGGGTTTGCTCCTCCTGGGAAAGGGCGGCGCTGTCCGCCAGGGCAGTGGTTGCCCCAATCAAAAGCAAAGCGCAGGCAAGGAATCCCACAAACCATCGTTTCAACCATCCCGTCCGGTTCATCCGCAAGCAAAACCCCTCCTTTGGCGATGCTTACAGCATGCCCAAAGGAGGGGTTGGGTATACAAAGGGGATAGGAGTTTTATTCCGTGTAATAACAGCGAAGCACCTGGCCGAAAAACAGCCTGTGCATGTCCCGGTCCCCGTACCAGCGGTCCAGCATGGGATCGCCGACGCCTTCCGGCGAAAGGTCGGTAACTGCGGTCACCCGGCATTCCAGGTGCAGCCCGCATTCCTTTACGATGGGCGGGGCAACCTCCCGGGCCGGGGCGGCGGTCAGGCCGTGCCCCTCAAACTTGTTCACATCCCGGCCCGACACGGTGCCGGCAAAGGCCAGCTGGGCCTTCATGTCACAAAGGGGAACGCTGACGGTAAACTCCCGGCTCTTTTCCAAAAGCCCATAGGAATAGCGGCTTTTGCGCACCGGCACGAAAAACATGGGCAAGTTGAAAAACCGGTTTGCCCCGCCCCAGCCGATGGTCATGGTGTTGGGGCGTGCGCTGTCGCCCGTGGTCAGAAAGATGCCTCCGGCAAGCTTTTCCGCGATGATTTGGGTCACCTGGGCATAGGGAACCTCCCGAATGTTGGAATCAGCCATTTGCGTACCTCCTCAAGCGTTGGAATGGACATTTCGGGCGCGATTGATTGAATTTTCGCAAAAAAGGTGTATGCTAGAAACGTGGGCACTTATGCCCCGTGGAACGGCGGCGTGTTCCCAGTGATCATACCATATTTTGCCCATCAATGGAGGAAAACGCATGTATTTTGATTGGACGTTCATTTTACTTGTGCCGGGACTTTTGCTGGGGCTGTGGGCCCAGTTCAGGGTGAAATCCGCCTATCAAAAGTACGGGAAAATCGGAACCCGGCGCGGGGTGTCCGCCGACCAGGTGGCCCGGGAAATGCTCAGCCGCAGCGGCAACGGCGCCGTGGCGGTGGGTTCCATTTCCGGCCAGCTGACCGACAATTTTGACCCCAGGAGCAATACCCTTCGGCTGTCCGAGGGGGTGTACGGCTCCCAAAGCATTGCCGCCATCGGCATCGCGGCCCACGAGTGCGGCCATGCCATGCAGCAGGGCAGCGGCTATGGGCCGCTGAAGCTGCGCTCGGCCATCGTGCCCGTGGTCACCTTGGGCAGCAACCTGTATTTCCCCTTGTTTTTGGTGGGCATCGCCACGGGCTGGAAGCCCCTGCAAACCATCGGCATTTTGTGCTTTGCCCTGTCCTTTTTGTTTTCGCTCATCACGCTGCCGGTGGAGTTTAACGCCAGCAAGCGGGCCCTGGCCACCCTGTCCGACGGGAGCTATGTAACCCCGGAGGAACTGAAAGGCGTGCGGTCGGTTCTCACTGCGGCGGCGCTGACCTATGTGGCGGCGGCCATCAGCAGCCTGTTGGGCCTGATCCGGCTTTTGATCATCTCTCGCAACCGTGACTGAGATTGTGACAATCGAGCATCCCGCCCCTGCCCCGGAACGGGACCCTGTCCCCTTCCGGGTTTCCGTGCGGGAGCTTGTGGAGTTTTCCTTTTTCCCGGAGGACATCATGCCCGGAGGTGGCATGGAGGAATTGTGGGCCGGCACCCGGGCCCATCAGGCCCGGCAAAGGCAGCAGACCGGGGAAACGGAACGGCCCGTGAAAAATACCTTTGAATGCCTCGACCGCCAGGTGACGGTGTATGGCCGCATGGATGCCTTTCAGCCAGGGGCCGTTCCCTACATTGAAGAAATGAAGCTATCCTCCGGGGGGACCGGGCTGCAGGCGGCGTTTCCCGCCCATCGGGCCCAGGCGCTTGCCTACGCGGCCATGGTGGCGCTGGAGATGGACGCGGCGCAGGTGCGGTTTTGCGTCAGCTATGTGAGCGAATCCGGCGCGGTGCTGAAAGCCTTTGAGGAGCAAATGAGCCGGGAGGCCCTGCTTGCGGAGCTGGACGCGCTGATCCGGCCCTATGTGGCCTTCGCCCTGGCGGAGGAGGCCCACCGGGCGCGGCGGGATCAGTCCATCCGGGCCCTGGCTTTTCCCTTTCCCAACTACCGGGAGGGCCAGCGGGAGATGGCCGCCCAGGTGTACACGGCCATTGCGCGAAAGAAGCGGCTGTTTGCCAGCCTGCCCACGGGCACGGGAAAAAGCGCGGCGGTGCTGTTTCCGGCGCTGAAAGCCCTGGGGGAGGGGAAGACCGGCAGGCTTTTTTATCTCACCGCCCGCACCACTGCAAGGCAAAGCCCCCTGAACGCCCTGGAGCGGATGCAGGAGCAAGGGCTTCATGCCCGGGCCATGACCCTGAGCGCCAAAGAGAAGATGTGCGCCGGGTTTGCCCGCTGCCATCCGGCAGACTGCCCCCGGGCCCTGGGGCACTTTGTGCGCCAGGGGGCGGCCGTGGAAGAGATGAAACGTTCGCCGGAACTTTGGACAGACCCGCAAATCATCGCCATGGCGGACAAGCATGGCATTTGCCCCTTTGAATTCGCCCTGGCCCTGACCGAACAGGCGGACGTGGTGCTGTTGGATTTGAACTACGTCTTTGATCCTTTTGCCCAGCTCAAGCGCATCTTTTTGTTCCGGCGGGATGTGACGCTACTGGTGGACGAGGCCCACCACGTGGTGGAACGGGTGCGGGAAAGCCTTTCCGGGGCGTTGGACAGCCGGCAGCTTTCGGAATACCGCAGCCATTTTGGCAAGAGCCTGGGGCGAAAGCATCCCTATTACAAGGCCCTGGGGAAGATGGTGGAGGTCTTGCGGGGCCTGCGTCTGCCCGATGAGGGGGCGGAGGAACCGCCCGCCGAAGAACAGCCCCTGGCCGAGCCTGGGCCCCGGGTGGCCGAGGGCGCCCTTACAGAGCTGCCGGAAGAGGCGGTGGTTGCGGCCCGGGAGCTGGGCCAGGCCGCTTCTCTGCTTTTGGCCGCGCCTTTGCCAAACCATGAGGCCATGGGGGAGGTTTCGGCGGTGCTGCGGCTGTGCGCCCCATTTTTGTATGCGGCGGAGCGCCTGGACGAGGACTACGCGGTGCTGCTGACCCGGCGGGGGAAGGAGCGGCTGCTGGAAGCCTACTGTCTGCTGCCTGCCAAGGAGATTTGTCGGCTTACCAAGCGCATGCGGGGCACGGTGTTTTTTTCCGCCACCATGGCCCCCCTTTCCGCCACCAAGCGGTTGCTGGGCGGCGAGGAGGAGGACGCGTGCTTTTCTTTGCCGTCGCCCTTTCCCGTGGAAAACCTGGCGGTGGTACGCCGCCGGGTCTCCACCAAGTACCGCCAGCGGGAAACAAGCGCGGCCCTGGTGGCCCAAAGCATTGCGGAGGCGGCGGCCTCCCGCCGGGGCAAGTACATCGCCTATTTTCCCAGCTACGCCTATCTGCGCATGGTGCGGGCCCATCTGGAAGGGCTGGACACGCCGCCCCTGGTGGCCCAGGAAAGCGACATGGACGAGGATGCCCGGGCGCGTTTTCTGGCGGCCTTTGTAGAGGGAGACGATCCCAAGCTGGGGCTTTGCGTGCTGGGCAGCCTGTTCAGCGAGGGCATCGACCTGCCCGGGGAGCAGCTGATTGGGGCCGTCATTGTGGGGGTGGGGCTGCCTGTGCCCACGTTGCGGCTGCGGGCGGTGCAGGCCTGCTATGCCCGGCATTTTGGGGACGGGTTTGCCTATGCCTGCCGCATTCCCGGCATGCAGAAGGTGTTGCAGGCCGGAGGCCGGGTCATTCGCACCGAAACCGACCGGGGGTTGATCGTATTGCTGGACGAACGGTATTATGACGCCGAGTACCGCTGCCTTTTGCCGGAGCACTGGCAGCTGCAAAACGAGAACATTCAGCACGCGGCCGCGGGGCTGAGGAGGGGGACGCCATGAAAGCGCTAAACAGACTGCTGACTGGGTTGCTGGCGGTGGCGATGGCATGGGCCGCGCCCTGCCTTGCCATTGCGCAGCCGGCAAAAGAAAGCCAAAGCGAGGTGCGGGGAATTTTGTATCGGGTGCGGCAAGGGGATGTGACGGTTTATCTGCTGGGCTCCATTCATATCGGCAACGAGGAGATGTACCCCTTTGGCGGCGAATTGACAGAGGCGATGGAAGCCGCCGACACGTTTTATTTTGAATGCGACACCACCTCCCGGCCGGCGGTGGAGTTGACCCAAAAAACCATGCGGCTTGAAGGCGGAACCCGGCTTCAGGACGTGATTCACCCGGAGATGTACGAAAAGCTGGAACAGGTCTGCGGCCTTTCCGGATATTCCGTTTCCAAGATGAGCGAGCTGCGTCCCTGGGCGGTGATGAGCACCCTGTCGGCCAACGCCACCGCAGCGGAAATGGGCGTGGATGGGCTGAAAAAGGCCCTGGCCCTGGGGGTGGAGGCCCGGGTGCGGGAATACGCCCAGCAAAACCGCCGGGACGTGGCCTATTTGGAAACCACCCAGGAGCAACTGGACGTGATGAACGGCTTTAGCATGCCCTTGCAGCTCTACCTGCTGGATACCACCCTGAATGTGATATTGGACCCGTCCTCCGCCACGGGGATGGACGCGAACATGGGCCTGTGGCCCAGTTGGTGGCGGCAAGGCGACGCGGAGGCCTTCGCGGAGAGCTTTCACCAAGGCAAAGCCCAGGAGGCGGAATTCAACCTGCCCCTGTTGACGGAATACTATGGCGCGCTGATCACCGCCCGAAACGGGAACATGGCCCGGCGTGTGGCCGCCCTGCTGGAAGCCCCCGGGCCCCATACCTATTTTGTGACGGTGGGGCTGCTGCACCTGGTGCTGCCGGAGGACAGCGTGGTGAAATGCTTGCAAGACGCGGGATACGCGGTGGAATGGCTGTCCGGGGACGGGGGCGGGGACGGGGACGTTTAGGAGACGGGGGGGGGGGGGGGGGGGGGGGGGGGG
>JAVBTE010000173.1:0-3734 GCA_031556335.1 Eubacteriales bacterium
AATATTGCGTGTCCAAGGCGGGGGTTTCCATGCTGACCACCCTGTTTGCCGACCGTCTGGCGCCCGCGGGGATTTTGGTGAACGAGGTGCGCCCCGGGGTCATCTCCACGGACATGACCAGCGCGGTGAAGGAAAAATACGACGCGCTGATTGAGGCGGGCATGTTTCCCCTGGCCCGCTGGGGCACGCCGGAGGATGTGGCAAACGCGGTGTGCGCCCTGCTCAGCGACCAGTTTTTGTATACCACAGGCAGCTATATCGACGTGGACGGAGGCTTTCACATTCGCAGGCTGTAACGCAAAAAAGGAGCAAAGCGATGCGGGAGACAAGCGTGACCTTTGGGGCATACCGGGTGCCCGTGTATTCGTTGAATACGGTGGTGGTGGGCACGGGCGCGGCGGGGTATAACGCGGCGGACCGTTTGTTTGCCTTAGGCCAGCGGGACATTGCCATGGTGACGGAGCATGTGCTGGCCGGAACCTCCCGCAACACGGGCAGCGACAAGCAAACCTATTACAAGCTGACCCTGTCCGGCGGCGAGGCGGACAGCGTGCGGGAAATGGCGGACACCCTGTTTGCGGGCCAGTGCGTGGACGGGGATTTGGCCCTGTGCGAGGCGGCCCTGTCGGCGCAAAGCTTTTTGCGGCTGGTAGAGTTGGGGGTGCCCTTTCCCAGGAACCGCTACGGGGAATACATCGGCTACAAAACAGACCATGACCCCCGTCGCAGGGCCACCAGCGTAGGGCCCTACACTTCCAGAAAAATGACGGAATGCCTTCAGGCTTCGGTGGAGGCGAAGGGCATCCGGGTGTTTGACAGGATGCAGGTGGTGAAGGTTCTTTCGGACGGGAAGCGGGCCTACGGCCTCCTGTGTCTTGACCTTTCCAGGGAAGGGAAGGCGGAGGAAGCCTTTGTGCTGTTCAATTGCAAAAATGTGATTTACGCCACCGGGGGCCCGGCCGGGATGTACGCAAATAGCGTGTACCCCAACGGGCACTATGGGGCCACGGGGTTGGCCCTGGAGGCGGGCGTTGCGGGCAAGAACCTGACGGAATGGCAATACGGCCTGGCCTCGGTAAGGCCCCGCTGGAATGTGTCGGGCACCTATATGCAGGCGCTTCCCCGCTTTATCTCCACGGACGGCGAGGGCGGGGATGAGCGGGAGTTTTTGTTTGACTTTTTTGGGGACAAGGGGGAACTGCTCACCAAGGTTTTCTTGAAGGGCTACCAGTGGCCCTTTGACGTGCGCAAAGTGGCCGACGGTTCGTCCATCATCGACATTCTGGTATACATCGAAACCGGAAAGGGCCGCCGGGTGTTTTTGGACTTCCGGCAAAACCCGCGAAACGAAGACATCGATTTTGGAAGCCTGTCCGGGGAGGCACGGGCCTACCTGGAAAAGGCGGGGGCCTGTTTTGGCACGCCCCTTCAGCGCCTTTCCCACATGAACGCGCCGGCGGTGGCGTTTTATCTGGACAAGGGCGTGGATTTGAGCCGGGAACCACTGGAGATTGCCCTGTGCGCCCAGCACAACAACGGGGGGCTTGGCATTGATTGCTGGTGGCAAACCAATGTGGAAGGCTTCTTTGCGGCGGGAGAGGTAAGCGCCAGCCATGGGGTGTACCGCCCCGGCGGCAGCGCCTTAAACGCCGGGCAGGTGGGCGGGGCCCGGGCCGCCCAGTATATCGCCGCCAAGCGAACGGGGGAGGCCCTGCCGGAGGAAGCCTTTGAGGATGCGGCGCGCCCCCAGGTGCAGGCGTTCTTTGCCATGGTGCGGGAATTGCTTGAGGGCGAGGACAATGCAAAGGAAACCTGGGACGAGGTGACCCGCCGCATGAGCCAAATCGGCGGCCCCATCCGCAGCGCGGAGGGCATCCGGGAAGGGCTTTTGCAGGTGCGGGAGCTGCTTGACGGGTTCGCGGGCAAGGTGCATGCGGGGCGAACTGGCCGGCTGTCCCAAACCCTGCGCCTGCGGGATGTTTTGCTGTGCCAGGAGGCGTACCTGTCCGCCATGGAAAACTACGTGGCCCAGGGGGGCAAAAGCCGGGGCAGCGCCTTGTATACAGACCCGTCTGGAACAAAGCCCTTTGAAAGCCTGCCGGACTTGTTCACCTTCACGTTGGACGACGGCAGCCGGGGCGACCTGGTGCAGGAAATGACGCAAAAAATGGAAGGCAATGCCTTCCACTGGCGCAAGGTGCGCCCCATGCCCGAGGACGACGATTTTTTTGAAAACGTGTGGCGGGAATACCGGGAACATGGAAACGTGTATTAGTCCAAATCTACAGCCCGCTACTGACAGACCTGATCCGGGGAGAGGACGGCGTCTGATTGTTCAAGGCCTTTTGAAAGGCGGCTACCAGCACCGAAACACATGCACCAGCTCTGCGGTGCTGTGCAGACCCAGCTTGCGGAAGATGCTGGTTTTCTGGTTGGCGATGGTCTTTTCGGCGGAGGACAGGGCGACGTCTCCGCTGAGCAGCATTTCCACAACGCCGCGCTCGGCGGGGGAAAGCTCGGACAAGACCAGTTCCCGGATCAGCGCGGCCTGCGGGGTGGGGCCCCCGGCGGCGCGGCAGATAGCGTCCACCAGGGTTTGGCATTGCGACTTGAAGATATAGCCGGAGGCAAAGGCCTGCTTGCTGGCGCGGATGATTGTTTCCGGGTCCTCGAAGGAGGTCAGCAGAAGCACGCGGGCCTCCGTGGCCAGGCGTATGGCCCGGGCCGCCGCGATGCCGTCCATGCCGCCGGGCAGGTTCAGGTCCATCAGCACCACATGGGGCCGAAGCTTTTGGGAAAGCGCGACCCCTTCCTCGCCGCTTTTTGCGGCGGCCAGAAAGGAAAGCGCCTTGCACCGCTGAACCGCCTGCCGGATAAGGTAAACGAAATCCGGGTCATCCTCTACCAACACAACCTGATACGCGTCAGGCACTCGCCATCGCCTCCTTCCCGCTTTCCACCGCCAGGGCACGAACCCGGCGGGCGGGCAGGCTGAGGACCATGGTGGTGCCTTTGCCCGGTTTGCTGCGCACCGTCAGCGTTCCGCCGTGCTTCTGGACAACATTTTTGCAGTAGGAAAGCCCCAGCCCCAGGTTCTGGGACGAGCTTTTGGTGGTAAAGTAGGGGTCAAAAACGCGGGCGGCTTCCTCTGGCCGCATGCCCTGGCCGTGGTCCGCAATGCACAGGGTAAACATGCCGCCGTCCCGGTCCGGCAGGGCGCTTACTTCAATGCGGGAAGGCGCGCTCATGGCTTCCAGCGCGTTGGTGAAGAGGTTCAAAAGCACCTCCGTCATGTGGGTTCGGTCGCAGTACCAGGCCAGGCCGACTGTGCCTGTCATGTCCAGGGCGGCGCCCTCCTCCGAGGCCCGGGCGCAAAGGAAAAAAGCGTCGCGCGCCATTTCCTCCAGGGAATGGAAGCCTTCGTCCAGCACGATGGCGTTGGCGTACCGCGCGGCCTTGTCGCAATAGGCCTGAAGCGCGGCGATGGCGCGGGTGAGGATCATCAGTTCCTCCGGCGGCACGCTGCTTTGGGCGCTGTATTGGGCGTTTAAGTTTTCCACGCACCAGGCCATTTTCGCCGTCTGGTTTTTGATCATGTGCCCGGTATAGGATGCGCCCTTGCGGATCAGCCCCATGTCCGAATTCCAGCGGTAAGAGTCCCCCGTCAGGCGCAGCCCCATCATGCCGCCGCGAAAAGCGAACACGACATAGAACACGATGCACGCCAGCAGAAT
>JAVBTE010000080.1:0-12721 GCA_031556335.1 Eubacteriales bacterium
CTGGAGCGCATCGCCATGCAGCGCTATGGCATCCGGGACATGCGCCTTCTCTACGAGGGCGACGTGCGCCTGTTAAGCCAACTGCGGTAAACGGGGGGAGACGGGGGGACGGGGGACGATGCAGGGGCGTTGCCCCTGCACCCCATCAGGGCTACGCCCTGAACCCATCCTTTGACCGCGCATCGCGCGGTCAAAAAGAGGGTCCAGGGATGAAATCCCTGGCGGGATGCAAGGGCGGAGCCCTTGCAAACCCCGGCAAAACCCCCAATTAAAGGAGGAAGAGATATGAAGCTGTCGCTGAAAATGCTTCGGGAATATGTGGACATTCCGGTGACGCCGGAGGAATACGCGGAGCGGATGATCATGACGGGCACCGGGGTAGAGGGCGCGGAAAACCTGGGCGCGGAGCTGGAAAACGTGGTGGTGGGCAAGGTTTTGACCTGCGAAAAGGTGGAAGGCAGCGACCATCTGCATGCGTGCACCGTGGATGTGGCCGGGGAAAGCCCGCTTCACATCGTTTGCGGCGCGCCCAACGTGGGCGTAGGCAAGCTGGTGCCGGTGGCCATGGACGGAGCGCGGCTTCCCGGGGGCGTGAAGATCAAAAAGGGCAAGCTGCGGGGCCTTGTCAGCGAGGGCATGCTGTGCTCCGCCACAGAGCTGAAAATACCCCAGGAGCTGTATCCAAGCGTAGGGGACGAGGGCCTGCTGATTTTTCAGGAGGAGCACCCCCTGGGCAGCGATGTGCGGCCCATTTTGGGCCTGGACGACACGGCGGTGGATTTTGAGATCCTGGCCAACCGTCCGGACTGCCTGTGCGCCCTGGGCATTGCCCGGGAAACCGCCGTGGCCCTGAACACCGCGCTGCACATTCCCAAGGCGCAGGTGAAGGAAGCGGGCGGGAACATCGCCGAGGAGGTCAAGGTGCGGGTGGAAGACCCGGACCTGTGCCCCCGCTATATGGCCCGGGTCATCAAAAACGTGCGCATTGCCCCGTCTCCCGCCTGGCTGCGGCAGCATCTGCACGCGGCGGGCCTGCGCTCCATCAACAACATTGTGGACATCACCAACTATGTGATGCTGATGTGCGGGCACCCCATGCACGCCTTTGACCTGGCCAAGGTGCGGGGCAAGGAGATCGTGGTGCGCCGGGCCAAGGCTGGGGAAACCCTCACCACCCTGGACGGCATTCCCCGCAGCCTGCGCCCCGACGACCTGGTGATCTGCGACCGGGACGGGGCCACGGGCCTGGCGGGCATTATGGGCGGCGAGGAAAGCGAGATTCGGGAAAGCACCCGGGACGTGATGTTCGAGTGCGCCAGCTTTGACCGGACGGCCGTCCGGCTGACGGCCCGGACCCTGGGCATGCGCACCGAGTCCAGCGGCCGCTTTGAGCGGGGCGTGGCCGCCGAAACGGTGAAGGACGCCATGGACCGCGCCCTGGCCCTGGTGAACCTGCTGGACGCGGGGGACGTGGTGGCAGGGGAGATTGACCTGTACCCAAGCCCCAAGCCGCCCCGGCAAATTGTTGCCAGCGTGGGGCGCATTCAGGACCGGGCGGGGGTGGACATCGCGCCGGTCGCCATGAAGGAGATTTTGGAAAAGCTTCACTTCCAGGTGACCCTGGAAGGCGACAGGCTCACCGCCCTGGTGCCACCCTTCCGCGGCGATTTGGACGGAGAGGCGGACCTGTGCGAGGAAGTGCTTCGATTTTACGGGTTCCAGCACATTGGGGTCCAGCCCTTGAAGGGGGAAACCACCCAGGGCGGCGTAAGCCCCATGATGCGCCTGAAAAACCGGGCCTCGGCCATTTTGCGGGGCATGGGCTACTATGAGATCATGAATTACAGCTTTACCGGCAAAAAGGAAATCGCAAAGCTGGGCCTGCCGGACAGCGACCTTCGCATGCAGCCCATGGAGATCCGCAACCCGCTGGGGGAGGATACCGCCGTGATGCGGTCCACCTTGGTGCCGGACATGCTGCGCACCCTGGCGTTCAACATGAACCATGCCACCGAGGAGGCCAGCCTTTACGAGATGGCGGCGGTGTTTGATGCCCATCATCCCACGGCGGAGGGCCTGCCCGCCGAGGAACAGCAGCTGGCCCTGGGCGTGTATGGCCCCAAGGCGGACTTTTTCGCGGTGCGGGGCGCGGTGGAGGCCCTGCTGCGGGCTTCGGGAATCGCTTACGAGGTGGTGGCGGGCGGCGACAGCTATTACCACCCCGGCCGGGTGGCCCGGCTGGTGCAGGGGGACACGGTGTACGCCCAGGTGGGGGAGGCCCACCCCGGCCTGCGGGAAGCCTTTGATCTGCCCAAGCGCGCCGTGGTCGCGGAAGTCAGCCTTCATCTGCTGCTGCGGGATGAGCGGCCCATGGGGGAGATCAAGCCCCTGCCGCGCTTCCCCGGCATGACCCGGGACCTGGCCCTGGTGATGGGCGAAAGCGTGGCCGTGGGTCCGCTGATGAAGGACATGACCGCCGCAGCGGGCAGCCTGTTGGAGTCCATCGCTCTGTTTGACGTGTACCGGGGCTTGCAGGTGGGCGTGAACAAAAAAAGCGTGGCCTTCTCCCTTGCCTTCCGCGCCGCCGACCGCACCCTGACCGAGGCCGAGGTGCAAAAAGCCATGGACAAGGTGCAAAAGCTGTGCGCCGAAAAGTATGAGGCTGTGATCCGGGGGTAGGACGGCGACGGTTTCAGGACGGTTTGCGAGGGAAGGACCCTTTTTCAAAAAGGCTCCTTCCCTCGGCTCTCATCCGGGAAAACCACAGGGAAAACGGTAGGATTTTTCAACAACGCAAAAGGCCTCCCTTTCGAGAGGCCCTTGCATCGCTTTTCCCTCAACGGGTTAAGCTCTTAGTACTGGCTCTGACGGTTGCGCTCGAAGCAGTCACGGCAGTAGACAGGACGGTCGCCACGAGGTTGGAAAGGCACCTGGGTGGTCGCGCCGCAACCATCGCAGATCACTTCGTACATTTGACGGTCGCCACGGCTGGGGTTCTGGCTGTTGCGGCGGGCGCTGCGGCACGCGGGGCAACGGCTGGGCTCGTTCTGGAAGCCTTTGTCAGCAAAGAATTGCTGCTCAGAGGAGGAGAAAATGAACTCGGCGCCACAATCCCGGCAGGTGAGGGTCTTGTCTTCAAACATGGTTAGGTTACCTCCAATTGTATGATCTGTGTCCCTAGCGTTACAGTGTTGGTTCTTGGGTTTCCATGCTTTCGGACATGATGAACGAAGGAGGAAGGAACCTAAACCGAAACTACCTTTGGCTGGGTCAACGGTGGTATTATAGCATGAAAAGAGCCAATTGCATAGCGTTTTTCAAAATTATTTTTGTAGGCGGCAGGCGGGAGGCGTTCCGGTATTTTTTGGGGAAAGAGGAAACATTTGAAATCGTTCTATATAGTACGATATCACTCTTTTAGGAACTTTTCAAAAAAGGGTCATTTTGCTATGTTTACGTTCAGGAACTATGACTATGGCGAAAAATAAAGCTATCATAAGCATGAGGATGGTTTGCAATGGATTATGTGGATCTGGGGCGACGCATTCGCAAACAACGCACGCAGCTGAACTGGACACAGGCAGAGCTGGCGGAGCGGGTGAATGTAAGCACTTCGTTTATCGGCCACGTAGAACGCGGCACCCGCAAGGCCAGCCTGGAAACATTGGTTTCCCTGGCCAACGCCCTGAATGTGAGCCTGGATTATTTGCTGGCAGGCAGCCTGGACAACAGCGTCATCGGCCCCATTCCCCAGAGCCTTTCTTCCCACCAGCGGGTGGCCCTGCAGGAAATTTTGGCCACCATTCAGGATAACCTTTCCTCCTGGGAACGGGAAGACTGAACAGGGCGCAAGCATAGGAAAGCGGCGGCGTTTGAAAAAACGCCGTCGCTTTTAAAATACGCAGATGGCCGGGGCATAGCCCTGGTGGGGCCCCGCCAGCGAAGGCTGCGATGACCGAAGGGCCGGGCAAGGGTGAAGCCCCTGCAAACGTCCCCCTGTCCTTTCCGCCTAATGCGTCGCCTTCACAGCCGCGCTGTATTCGCTGTACACCCGCTTGCCGTTGGCGTTTTTGTAGGCGCGAATCATATAGTAATAGGTTTGAGCGGGCTGGGCTTTTTCCAGTTTCAGGCTCCAGCGCCGGGTGGTGGCCTGTTCGTCCACCTTGCGGTAGTCGCCGTTTTTCGAGGTGGCGCGGTACAGCACATAGCCGGATGCGCCTTTCAGGTAGGCGGAGAGGGTCACGTGGTTGGCATAGGCTGTGGCGGACAGGGCGGGCCTAGCGGCGGCGATGGTGGCGGCGGTCACCGCCGTCCGGTTGGAGGCTGCGGTGCTGGCCGCCGCGGCCCCGGTGGTCACGGTCACCTTCACCGGGTCAAGCCCCGGCCCCTTCACGGTGAGGGTGGCGCTGCCGGCCTTTTTGCGGGTCAGGGTCCCGCTGGCCCCCACGGTGAACACCGCCGTATTGCTGCTGGAAAAAGAAAGATCCTCCAGCCGGCAGCGGCCCACCTTTACGCCGTATTTGTCGTACAGGTACACAGTGGGCTGGGCGGTGCGGCGCTGCTTCATGTTGATGCCCGAAAGCTTCAGCGCCATGGAGCCGTGGCTTTTGTCCACCCTGGAAAACATGCCTTTTTTGATCTCCACCGTCATGGTGCGCTTGGCGGCGGCGGTGGCCTTGGCGGGGGAAAGGGAAAGGCCCGGGGGCTGCTGCTGAAAATACATGACCCAATAGGAACCGTTGTAGCTGCCCTCCACCTGCACGCACCCAATGCCCACGTGGGTGAAATCGGGGAAAAGCATATTTTCAAGGTGCTCTTTGTCGCCTTTCCAGTTGTCAAACACGCCGGAGGCGGTGGCGAAGCCGGCGGCGATGCTTTCCCCGCTGAGCAGGGCTTTGCCCAGGGCGGGATACGCCTGATAGGCCGTGGCGTAGTCCGTCAGGTTGGGGCGGTCGTGGTCAAAAAGCACGAACAGCTCCGCCGCCCGCTGGATCGCCGTTTTTTCCAGGTCCGCCGGCATGGAAAGCTCGGACAGGCCGTTTTGCTTCCGCAACTGGTTCAGCAGTTTCAGGCAGGCCCGGGCTTTGTCCGCCTGAACGGTGGCGGAAAAGGTAATGGTTAGGCCGGTTTGGCTGGCCGCGACCGCGCTTTGGCATGCCAAAAGCAACGCCACGCAGCACAGAATCAGCGTAAGGCGTTTGAAGCGACGGATGAAGGTGCTTTTCAAGAGGGGGTTCCTCCCTGCTGTGATGAGGTGGAGTCAAATCCCCGTTATTTTACCACATTCGCCCAGGAGACACAAACGGGCGAAGCAAGGAAGCGCAAATCCCGTACAAAGCAAGGAAGCGCAAACCCCGCAGACCGCCCTTGAAATGTGCGAAAAACAATGCTATACTATTTTCCGCGACTGCGCCTCGCCTCCTTAGTTAAATGGATATAACAGACCCCTCCTAAGGGTCAGTTGTGGGTTCGATTCCCGCAGGGGGTACCAATTGCGAAGCCGAAAGCCTGACAAATGAAGGCTTTCGGCTTCGTTTTTTCTGGACCTCTTTTCCTATTCCAGCACGTCCACCGTACCGGCGGTCAAATCCACTTTCAATTCCTTCGCCGCCCCGCCGTCGTACTTCAGGCGCAGGGCTTCGGGCAGCGGGCCGTCCTTGTCCAGGGTAAAGGCGTGAAAAACGCGCACCAGGCCTTCTTCCAAATCTTCCGTGTCGCTGGCGCTGTGGTCCAGCGGTGCGCCGCCAAAAGAGGATACGGAAAAGGACCGATGGTCCTGCCCCGCCGCAGGCTGGTGATACACATGCACCACAAGCAGCCGGGGCGTACGGCTGACGACGATGTGCTTGACAACCGTCGGGCCCACATCCAAGTCCAGGGCCACGTCCACCAGCGGTTGGTCCGTCTTTGGAATGTCCAAGACGAGGCTGTCCATTTCCTGATGGGTATCCAGCTCCGGGGTAAGGGTCGCGATGGTGACGACAGCTTCCACGCTGTCCGGGGAAACATCTGGCGGCATGTAGGCCATCAGCCCATAGCTGTCCAGCGGATTTCCTTTGTTTGTGCTACCGCCGCACGCACCCAAATTGTCTATCCGCTGGCCGTCTTTTTCATAATAAAAGCGAATGTCGCAATAGGTGGGAATGATGTGCCCGGTTTCCCCGTCCCCTCCATAAACAGGGGTACCGTCCGTGCGATCCCGAAATACTTCGTCCACCATGACGGCGTCGGGCCGCGAGGCGGTTTGCCGCATGGCAAGCATCGCCACCCGGCCGTCGTAGTAGATGTCTTGTACGGCAAACGTAACGTCGCCCAAAGTGCTTTCCCTGCCTTCGGACAGGGCGGGGGCCGCAAGCAGCGCAAACACCAGCAGGCAGCTTAAAAGAAAAAATATGCGATGTTTCATTGAATGAGCACCTCCTTTGATCGGTTATGTGGATAAAACGTCCGGCGTCCCTGTTTTTCTTCCCAAATTTAGGAAATATTCCACTTTACATAGATTTAACATAAAAATAACTTGTCTTTTTCATAAGCCTGATTGTATAATCATTTTATACTGGGCTGAAATGCGTATGGCCCCGGAAGAGGCAGCTCTTCTGAAAGGAAAGAAGGTTCCTTGATTTTGAGTTTTCAGCTTTCCTGGTTTGTTTCGGAAATCGTGAAGAATCCTGTCCTGCTGATTACCGTGCTTCTGACCCTGGGGGTTATTTTTGTGAACGGCTGGACAGACGCGCCCAACGCCATCGCCACCTGCATCGCCACCCGGGCCATGGCGCCCCGCGCCGCGGTGCTGATGTCGGCGTTTTTTAATTTTCTGGGCGTTTTGGTCATGACGCTGCTGAACGCCACCGTGGCCATGACCATCAAAAACATGGTGAACTTTCAGGGCAGCGGAGATTCCCTCATCGCCCTGTGCGCGGCCCTGTTCGCCATCATCATCTGGGCCACGGCGGCCTGGTATTTCGGCATTCCCACCAGCGAAAGCCACGCGCTCATCGCCGGTGTTTCCGGCGCGGCCATCGCCCTGCAGGGCGGCATGGGCGGCATCAACGGCGCGGAATGGGTGAAGGTGTTCTACGGCCTGGGCCTTTCCACGGTGCTGGGCTTTGTGATGGGCTTTTTGACCAGCAAGCTGATCATGCTGCTGTTTCGCAACGTGGACCGACGAAAAACCACGGGCGCTTTCCAAAAAAGCCAAATCTTTGGCGGGGCGGCCATGTCCTTCATGCATGGGGCCCAGGATGGCCAGAAGTTTATGGCGGTTTTGATTTTGGGCATTTTTCTGGTCAATGGCAAAGATACCTCCATGGACGTGATCCCGCCCATGTGGATGATGATCCTCTGCTCCGCCGTGATGGCCTTTGGCACGTCCATCGGCGGGTATAAGATCATCAAGGCCGTGGGCATGGACCTGGTGAAGCTGGAAACCTACCAGGGCTTCGCGGCGGACCTGGCGGCGGCGGGCTGCCTGCTCATCTCCTCGGTGCTTGGCATTCCGGTCAGCACCACCCACACCAAAACCACCGCCATCATGGGCGTGGGGGCCACCAAGCGGCTGTCCGCCATCAACATGTCCGTGGTGAAGGATATGGTGCTCACCTGGATTTTGACGTTCCCCGGCTGCGGCATCATCGGGTTTTTGATGGCGAAGCTGTTCATGCTCATTTTTTAAGAAACGCCGGCCCTTGCCGGTCAAAGAGGTTTGGAGGAAGCAAACATGAAAAAGGACATTGTGTATTTTCAAAATTATGCCGAGTGCGCGGCCATGGCCTGCGAAATGGCGAAAAAGCTGGACCATTTTCTGAACCATTTCAGCACGGAGAAGCTGGACGCGGGCATGGCCGAAATCCACGAGATTGAACACCGCGCCGACGGCAAGAAGCACGACCTGTACGCCGAGCTGGTGCGGGCCTTTGTCACCCCCATTGACCGGGACGAGCTCATCGACATCAGCCAGAACATTGATGATGTGCTGGACGCTATGGACGACATCATGATGCACCTGAACATCACCCAGGTGAAGCAGATCCGTCCGGACGCGCTGGAGTTTTCCGCGCTGATCATCAAGTGCTGCGACGGCATGGCCCAGCTGATGGAAGAGTTCAAGGATTTCAAAAAATCCAAGAAGATCAACGACATCATCATCGAAATCAACCGCCTGGAAGAGGAAGGCGACCGCCTGTACATCCACGTGATGAAAAACCTGCACAAGACCTGCTCCGACCCCATGGAAGTGATGATCTGGCGCGAAATTTACAGCGCCTTTGAAAACGTCTGCGACCAGTGCGAGGACGTGGCGGACATCGTGGAGACCATCGTGATCGGGAACCTGTAACACTGCTTGACGGGGAGAAAGGCCATGAGCGTTTGGTGTAAAATTCTGGGGCACCGGTGGGATGCTTGCCGCTGCGCCCGTTGCGGCGCCCAGCGGGACCGGAAGCACCGCATGGAGCCGGTGGAGGCGCAATGCCTGACCCGCTGCGGCCTGTGCGGCAAGGAAGAGGCGCTGCCGCACCAGTGGCACCATTGCGCGTGCAGCCGGTGCGGAGAGCTTCGGGACGAGAACCACGACTGGATGTACACCACCGAGTGCGAGCAGGTTTGCCGCGTCTGTGGCCAAAGCCGCCAGAAGCACGCCTGGCAGCCCGTGGACCGGGGCGTGGATCGCTGCCGCCACTGCGGCAAAACCCACAAGCTGACCGCCGAGGAGATCGCCCGGCGGGACGACGAGTGGGCCAACGAGTACGAATAGGGGGACGATCAGGGGCTCCGCCCCTGAACCCCGCCAGGGCTACGCCCTGGACCCTTCATTGACCGCGCTCAGCGCGGTCAAAAAATTTTTGGGGATTGTTATTTTCCGTGGGAAAATTTGGCATGGGACATTGGCTTTTTGGGATACTACCATATGTTGCGTATCGCTCGCATTCATTGCCCAATTTTGGAAAAATTTTTTCAAATTGAGGACAGGCAAAGACAAAAAAGCATTGTCATCGTAAAAAAAGCATGCTATAATTCAAAAGTTAGACCATACCCAGAGCTATGGGCGGCTGCATGCGCCAAAACGCGCGTGACCATAGGCTGGAAAGGTTGACATTGCTTACAAAGCACGGTAGCTGTCTGCGCCGTGCGGGGTCTTGGGCGGCGCGCCATTCTCTACGTCCGCGTCCGCCAACTTCAAGAGACCCTTTCGCCCCAGGGGGCAACAGGCACTCATTTTTCAGGAGGTGTAACCACACATGGCACGTATTGCGGGCGTAGACCTGCCCAGGGAAAAGCGTGTGGAAGTCGGGCTTACCTACATCTTCGGTATCGGCCTTGCGACCTCGCAGGCCATTATCAAGAACACCGGTATCAGCCCCGACACCCGCGTCAAGGACCTGACCGAACAAGAAATCAGCAAGCTCCGTGACTACATCGAGCACCACGTGAAGGTGGAGGGCGATCTCCGTCGAGAGGTTTCTCTCAACATCAAGCGTCTGGTGGAAATCGGCTGCTATCGCGGCGTCCGCCACCGTCGCGGCCTGCCCGTTCGCGGTCAGAACACCAAAACCAACGCGCGCACCCGCAAGGGCCCCAAGCGCACCATCGCCGGAAAGAAAAAGGCCACCAAGTAACGTTGCGTAGGGGCTCTCCCGCGATAGAGCCGGGGAGGCCAGCCAACAGAATGCCGATGGACATGGAGGGATTAACAAAATGGCACCCAAACAGAAGTTAAAGAAGGTATCGCGCAAGCGCCGTGAGAAAAAGCTTGTGGAACGTGGCGCCGCGCATATCCGTTCTTCCTTTAACAACACCATTGTCACACTGACCGATACCAACGGCAACGCCCTTTCCTGGGCCAGCGCCGGCGGGTTGGGTTTCCGTGGCAGCAAAAAGTCCACCCCCTTTGCCGCCCAGATGGCGGCCGAAACTGCCGCCAAGGCGGCCATGGAATTTGGCCTCAAAACGGTGGAAGTTTACGTGAAGGGTCCCGGTTCCGGGCGTGAGGCCGCCATCCGCAGCCTGCAGGCCGCGGGTTTGGAAGTGAACATGATCAAAGACGTTACACCCATTCCGCACAACGGATGCCGTCCGCCCAAGCGTAGAAGAGTGTAAGCAAATTCGAGGAGGTACAATTTCCATGGCAAGATATACAGATTCCGTATGCCGCTTGTGCCGCCGCGAGGGCACCAAGCTCTTTTTGAAGGGCGAAAAGTGCTTCTCGTCCAAGTGCGCGGTCACCCGCCGGCCAACCCCTCCCGGGCAGCATGGCCAGGCCCGGCAGCGCAAGGCGAGCGAATACGGCCTCCAGCTTCGTGAAAAGCAAAAAGCGCGCCGCGCTTATGGCCTGATGGAAGGCCAGTTCAAGCGTACCTTCACCCGCGCCACCGGCATGAAGGGCATCACCGGCGAAAACCTGCTGCAGCTTTTGGAACTGCGGCTTGACAACGTGGTGTACCGCAGCGGCCTGGCTTCCAGCCGCGCCCAGGCCCGGCAGTTCGTTTGCCACGGCCTTTTGACCGTGAACGGCAAAAAGGTGGACATCCCCTCGTACACCACCAAGGTGAACGATGTGATCACCGTGAAGGCCACCCGCAAGGATATGGAGCACTTCAAAGTGGTGAAGGAAGGCATCAGCCGCGTGGTGCCCAAGTGGCTGACCACCGACGCCGCCAACCTGACCGCCACTGTCGCCAGCCTGCCGGCCCGCGACGATGTGGACCTGACCCTGCAGGAAAACATGATCGTCGAGTTCTACTCTCGTTAAAAGGAGGCCGGGGCCTGGCCCTGGCTGGCGCCCCAAATTCCGCGCGGCTCGCCGCCGCGGAAAGAAGCGCGTAGATGCGCCGCGGCGAACAAGCGGGGCGCAGACGACAAGAAAAAGGCGCTACTCCCTCAATCAATCGGCTTGAAACAGGAGGGTAAAACGAATGATCGAAATCGAAAAAGCGCGTATCGAATGCGTGGAGATGAGCCAGGACAACTGCTACGGCAAGTTTGTTGTGGAACCCTTGGAGCGCGGTTTTGGGCATACGCTCGGAAACGCGCTTCGCCGTGTGCTGCTCAGCTCTTTGCCTGGCGTGGCGGTCACCAGCATTCATATTGAAGGCATCCAGCACGAGTTTTCCACTGTGCCCGGCGTGACCGAGGACGTGACCGAAATGATCCTGAACCTGAAGGAGCTGACGGCCAAGCTGTATTCCGATCAGCCCAAGACGGTCTTTTTGGACGTGAAGGGTCCCGCCGAGGTGAAGGCCGGCGATATCGCCGTGGACGACGAGATCGAAATCGTCGATACGGACCTGCATATCGCCACCCTGGGCGACGACGCGCATCTGAAGATGACCCTGACGGTGGACAAGGGCCGCGGCTATGTCAGCGCGGACAAGAACAAGTCCCCCAATCAGGCCATTGGCGTGATTCCCATCGACTCGATCTTCACGCCCATCCGCAAGGTGAACTACACAGTGGAAGATACCCGCGTAGGGCAGATTACCGACTACGACAAGCTGACGTTGGACGTTTGGACCAACGGCAGCGTGCAGCCCGACGAGGCGGTCAGCCTGGCCGCGAAGATCCTGACCGAGCACCTGAGCCTGTTTGTCAGCCTGACCGATCATGTGATGCCCATCGCCTTCACGGATCAGGAAGACGACAAGAAGGAAAAGGTTCTGGAAATGACCATCGAGGAGCTGGACCTGAGCGTTCGGGCCTACAACTGCCTCAAGCGCGCGGGAATCAACACCGTGGCCGAGCTGGTGCAGCGCAACCAGGAGGACATGATGAAGGTTCGCAATCTGGGCCGCAAGAGCCTGGAGGAAGTGGAACAGAAGCTGGAAGCTTTGAACCTGTCCCTGCGCCCCAGCGACGATTAACAGCATATGACGCGGAGGTCGGGGTAAAGCCCTGACGAGCCAGCGGGTTGCCGAAGGCAACGAATGGCGTAGCCGCTTTGCTGCCAAGGGCAGCGAAACGGTCCACGAGAAGGAGGATCCGATTATGGCACAACGGAAATTGGGCCGTACCGCCGATCAGCGCAAAGCGCTGCTTCGCAACCAGGTGACCAACCTGATTTGGTATGGCCGTATTGAAACGACGGAAGCCCGCGCCAAAGAAGTGCGGCGCGCCGCCGAACGGCTCATTACCCTGGCCATTCAGGAATGTGAAAACAACATTGAAACCACCAAGGAAAGCCATAATGCCAAAGGCCAGCTGCTGACGCTGAACGTGGTGAACGACGCGCCCAGCAAGCTGCATGCCCGCCGCATGATGATGTCCTACCTGTACGAGCTGAAAGATGTGCAGAAGAAGGACGAGGATAAGTCTGACTGGAAAGAGCGCACCAAGGATGTCAAATATCCCGTGGTGGAAAAGCTGTTCCGGGAGATTGGCCCCAAGTTCAAAAAGCGCAATGAGGCAAAGAAGTGCTCCGGCGGCTATACCCGCATTTACAAGCTGGGCCCCCGCCGTGGCGACGCCGCCGAAATGTGCGTGATCGAGATCATCTGATCCCGTTTGGGCAGAGGATTCTCGTCTGAAAACCGCCTGTCAGCAAGACGCTGGCAGGCGGTTTTTGCGTGGGGGGGGGAACGGTAGGGGACGGATTGCAGGGGTTTCACCCCTGCACCCCATCACGGTTTCACCCAGAACCCGTTTTTGGGGCCCCGTGGAAAGCGGCCCGACGGGGGGGGCCAGGGCCTCCCCCGGGGCGGGGGGGTGGGGGCGGGAGCCCCAAAAGTCC
>JAVBTE010000046.1:0-3872 GCA_031556335.1 Eubacteriales bacterium
TGCGTTGGGGAATTGTGTAACGGCAGCACCTACGACTCTGACTCGTATTGTCTAGGTTCGAATCCTAGTTCCCCAGCCAATTTTGGCTCCATGGTCAAGCGGTTAAGACGTCGCCCTCTCAAGGCGAAATCAGGGGTTCGATTCCCCTTGGAGCTGCCAAAAATTCCAATGGGAATGCAATGGGGTCGCTTGGAAAAGCGGCCTTTGTTGTATATCAAGGAGGTACGGGGATGGTTTCAAATACGCTGGAAGTGCTTTACAACAACCAGGAATTGGATACACCCCGGCTTTTGCTTCGCAAGTTCCGAAAGGACGACGCCGAGGGCGTCTATGCCTATGCCAGCGACCCGGAGGCGGTGCGGTTTTTGATTTGGGACGGAGTAAAGACCTTGGAGGAAGCCCGCCAGAGCATCTTTCAATATTCCATGTCCCGGCCGGGGATTTACGCGATGGAGCTGAAAGAAACCGGGGGGATGATTGGCGCCATCGACCTGAGGCTGGAAGAGGAGCACGAAAAAGCCGGTTTCGGCTATGTGCTGGCCCGCCCTTACTGGGGCCGGGGCCTGATGACCGAAGCCCTGACGGCCCTGATTGCGCTTTGCTTTGAAAAGCTGGAGCTGAACCGGGTGGAGGCGGTGCACTATGTGGGCAATGAGGGCTCCGGCCGGGTGATGCAAAAATGCGGAATGGCGCGGGAGGGTGTCGGCATTCAGGAAGTGAAAGTGAAAGGCGTGTTTCGCGATGTGGTCCATTATGGCATGACCCGGGAAGCCTGGGCCGCTGTGCGCTGAGCCGCCGGGGCTTGCGGCCTTGCAGGATTTTGTCAAATTTTGGCGAAATAATATCCTCATATTTGTCTTCTGATTTCACGTTCTCTCATCTATGCTATCATGTGCGGAAAAACCGGTGTATTTTCAGAAAGACAAAGAAAGAAAAAGGAGGGCGTTTTTTATGGGCAATATCGTGAATATCATCATTCAACTGGTGGGCGGCGGTCTGGGCGGCCTGGGCGCGGGCAAAGTGCTTCCCAAGCTGTCCCTGGGCAACATTGGCAACATCATTGCCGGCATCGTGGGCGGCGTTGGCGGCGGCCAGCTGCTTAGCGCGCTGGGCGTGGGCTCCGCCGCGGGCGGCCTGGATTTGGGCGGCATCATCACCAACATCCTGGGCAGCGGCATCGGCGGCGGCGTGCTGATGGCCATCGTTTCCTTTGTGAAAAAGCTGATTAAGAAATAAGCATTCATAAAGCCGTAAACCTTCATTGAAAAAGAGCCCGTTCTTCAAAGCGAAAGAACGGGTTCTTTTTTTGCTGACACTTTTGCCCGAGCGCAGCGCGGGCAAAGAAGGGTTCAGGGCAAAGCCCTGATGGGGTGCAGGGGTGAAACCCCTGCGTTCATCCCCGTCTCCGTCCCCCGTCCCCCCCCGTTCCCCGCCCTTACGCGTCCTTATCCCCGCCCTTGACTCGAAAGGGCTTCTTTTTTCCGTTTGGCAAGGTCAGTTCGCCGTCGGTTTTGGGCTGGGCGACGACCGGGGAGGCGGGCGGGGGAGCGGCGCTCTCCGCGCCTGGGCCGGGGCCCGCCACCGCCTTGTCGGCCTCCAACACCACCTTGATCAAACTGAGCATGATGGGGCCGCCCAACAGGCCCAAAAAGCCCAGGGCGTGGTAGCCGGCATACATGGCAATCATGGTGGCCAGGGGATAAAGGCCCAGGTTTTTGCCCACGATGCGGGGCTCCAGCACCTGGCGAATAACGATGGTGCCAAGATACATGCAGGCCATGAGGATGCCGGTTCCCACGTCGCCCAGCACAAAGCTGAGAATGGACCAGGGAATGAGGAAAAGGCCGGCGCCCACCACGGGCAGCGCATCCGCCAGGCCAATCAGCAGGGCGGCCAGAAGGCCGTAGCGCACCCCGAAAATTATGAAGAAGGTGACCAAAAACAGGATGATCACGCTGGAAACCGTCAGCTGGCTTTTCAGCTGCCCAAACAGCGCTTTTACCAGGTTGGTTTTGATCAGCACGCTGTGCCGGCGCACATCCTGGGGAAAGGTTCGCCGGAAAAACGCGGCGATGCGGCTTTTGTCCGCGGTGAGGTAGTAGGTGCCCATGATGGTGAGCACAATGCTGAGCACCACGTCCATCAGGGACATGGCCGTGGTCCAGGCGCCGGAGGTAAGGACCTTGGAAAGAGAAGCCGCCCACTGGCCCAGGCTTTGGCCCACGGAGGCCAGGGCGTTGTTGATCATGTCCATCACATAGGCGGGCAAAATATCCTGATATTGGGCGTACAAGCCCCGGGCCC
Source organism: Eubacteriales bacterium (assembly GCA_031556335.1). Classification (GTDB taxonomy): domain Bacteria; phylum Bacillota; class Clostridia; order Christensenellales; family Aristaeellaceae; genus Limiplasma. Next base: position 2,305 of record JAVBTE010000046.1, read on the forward strand.
AGGGCAGCACCGTGGCGCTGATCCAGGAAATAACGCCGGGCACGGCCCGAACCAGGCCCATCAGCTCCCGCCAAAGGCGGCCAATGGTGGCCACGGCCAAAATGCCCACCAGGCCGAACAAAATAAGCATGCCCAGCAAGGTGGCCGCCGAACGGGCCATTTTAAGCTGCTGAAGCCCCTTGGAAACAAGGCGCACAAAGGGTTCCAGCACCATGGAAAACACAAGCGCCACCACAAAGGGCCAGCAGTAGGGAAACAGCGCAAAGACCAGCGCGGCGCACAAAAGCGTAATGGCAATGAGCAGGCATTTGCGGGGAATGCCGTTCATCCGGTCGTTCCAGTCGGCCAGCTTGAACCATAGGGATTCGCTCAAGATATGCCCCCCTTTTATCGGTAGGATATACCTTTTGATTGTACCTGATTCCGCTTTTCTTGGCAAGGGAGGGAAAAGCTGGTTTACGGGCGATGGGCCAGGCCCATGCACAAAGCGCGTCACAGCCACGCCGCGGGTCGCCGCGGTATGGCTGTGACGCGCTAAGGGCACGCTGTGTTCGGTTGCCTGTGGTCAGGCTCCGGTGGTGGCCTGGGGTGAGGTGATGTCCGTGCCGGTGCCCGCGCCCGGGCCCGCGATTTGAGAGCTGATCTCCAGCATGCGGGTTTGCAGCTCGGCAAAGGTGATTTCCGCCTTTTCCATCTGCTGGGCCAGCTTTTGAATGGCCTGCACCTGGGTCTTGTCGTCCGTTACGTGGACCACTGTCAGGGCCTTGTCCACCGTCTGTACCCGGGAATCGACCATCTGTTTCAGCCGGTCGGTCAGCCCGCCCTGGTATTGGGTAGCGTACTGAATGCCCACAATGGCCATGTTGCCGGATGCCACAACGTCCGCCCCGGACAGTTCGGAAAGCTTCTCCACCTCTTTTTTAATGGTGGAACTGATGCGCACGGCATCCTCCAGGGTGGTGATGCCCGCGCCCATGCCGGGGCTGGTGGTGGGCATCATGCTGGTGGTGGCCGTAGGCGCCAGGGTAACCATGGGGCTGGCGCTGGGGCTAGGACTGGGCATGGTTTCCGCGTTGGTGGCACAGCTTGTGAATACCAGCGCGGAAAGGGTTAAGAGAACCAAGAGAATCCAACTTTTTTTCAATGCTGTTCGCCTCCTCGCGGCTATTGTGTGCAAAAGCAAGAGGGCATATCAGCGACAATCCTTCCCAAAATACGCAAAAGACGGCCAGAGGGGAAAAGCTTGGAGATGGGAATAAAGAATGGGGATGATTTGATCCGGAAACCTTCTTATTCTTTTTGAAAAAAACAAATAACCATCCACCGGCGGAGCCGGTGGTTTTTCATATGCGGGCATAGCCCTAGAATACCAGCCACGCCTCACGTGGCGTAATACGGCCTGACATTTGCACGGGATGGGTTACCTTCAACCCGTTAACGGGTTATCATTGTCATCTGTTCCCCGGCTTGGTCTTCTTGAAGTTGGTTCTTATATGTACTCCTCAATTTTCTTTGCATTTTTCCCCACCGTATCCACGTAGTATCCTCTGCACCAGAATTCTCGATTC
>JAVBTE010000078.1:0-8280 GCA_031556335.1 Eubacteriales bacterium
TACTCGTCTGCTCGGTTGGGGGGTGTGCCGTCTCGGGCCCGTGGCGGCCCCCCCCCCCCCCCCCCGCCCCCCCCCCCCCCCCCCCCCCCCCCCCCCCCCCCCGTCCCCGTCCTTCCCCCGTCCTTCCCCCCTCACTCCATCCTGGAGTAGTTGGGGCTTTCTTTCGTAATGGAAATATCGTGGGGGTGGCTTTCTTGCAGCCCCGCGCCGGTAATGCGGATGAACTCGCCCTCTTTGCGCAGGGCGTCGATGGTGGCGGTACCGCAATAGAACATGCCCGCCCTCAGGCCGCCCACCAGCTGGAACACGGTGTCGGAAAGCGTTCCTTTGTAGGGTACGCGGCCCTCCACGCCTTCGGGCACCAGCTTTTTGTTGTCCTCCTGAAAATAGCGGTCGCTGGAGCCGTGGGCCTGGGCCATGGCCCCCAGGCTGCCCATGCCGCGGTACACCTTGAAGCTGCGGCCCTGGTAAATTTCCATTTCCCCGGGGCTTTCGTCCACGCCGGCCAGCAGGCTGCCCACCATGACGGCGCTGGCCCCGGCGGCGATGGCCTTGGGAATGTCGCCGCTGTACTTGATGCCGCCGTCGGCAATGATGGGAACGCCATGCTTGTCCGCCTCGGCGGCGCAGTCGGCAATGGCGGTAATCTGGGGCACGCCGATGCCGGCCACCACCCGGGTGGTGCAAATGCTGCCGGGACCGATGCCCACCTTGATGCAGCTGGCACCCGCCTCAATCAGGGCGCGGGTGGCGGCGGCGGTGGCCACGTTGCCCGCAATGACGGGCAGGCCTGGGAACGCGGCGCGAATCTCCCGCAGCTTGTCAAACACGCCCTTGCTATGGCCGTGGGCGGTGTCGATGGAAATCACGTCCACCTTGGCCCTGACCAGGGCTTCCACCCGCAGCAAGCAGTCCAGGGTGATACCCACCGCCGCGCCGCACAGCAGGCGGCCGCTTTGGTCCTTGGCGGAGTTGGGATATTTGGTGGTTTTTTCGATATCTTTGATGGTAATCAGGCCGCAAAGCTCGAACTGGTCGTTCACAATGGGCAGCTTTTCAATCCGGTGGGCGGCCAGGATTTTCTTGGCCGCCTCCAGGGTGGTGCCCACCGGCGCGGTGATGAGGTTTTTGCTGGTCATCACCTCTTCAATGCGGCGGCTGTCGTCGGTTTCAAAGCGACGGTCCCGGTTGGTGAGGATGCCCACCAGCTTTTTTCCCCGGGTGATGGGCACGCCGCTGATGCGGTAGCGGGCCATCAGGGCCTCCGCGTCGCGAATGAGGTGGTCTGGCGACAGGTAAAAGGGGTCGGTAATCACCCCGTGCTCGCTGCGTTTCACCTTGTCCACCTGGGCGGCCTGCTCCTCGATGGTCATGTTTTTGTGAATGATGCCAAGGCCGCCTTCCCGGGCCACGGCGATGGCCATGCGGGCGTCTGTGACGGTGTCCATGGCGGCGGACAAAAGCGGCACGTTCAGCCTGATCCCAGGGGCCAGCAGCGTGGAAGTATCCACATCCCGGGGCAAAACGGCGCTGTCCCGGGGACCAAGCAGCACATCGTCAAAGGTAAGCCCCTGCCGGATTTCCTCTCCTAACATCTTCCTCATCCCTTCCTCGGCCGCGTCCCGCGCCGTGCCGGGCAACGGCGGCGTTCGTCGGCTGCGCCGGATTTCGGCGCAGGGCCGGGGTGCGCCCCAGCCACATTCCTTATATTGCGCCTATTTTACCAGCGCGGAATATGATTGTCAAATTTTTTTCCACCCTGCGGTTTTGTCCGTTGGAACGCTTTTGACGTGTTGTACAAAGTGGGCCGTTGTTGTATAATAAAGACACAGAGACCCGCTTGAATTTTCAATTGCAAAGAGGTGACGCGAATGGATGTTTCAAAGCCAATCGTGACCATTGGCCGTGAGTATGGGAGCGGCGGCCATGAAATTGCCAAACTGTTGGCCGAAAAACTGGGGCTTCCGTTTTATGATAAGGAAATTTTGACCCGCGCCGCCCGGGACAGCGGCATATGCGAGGATCTGTTTGAATACTACGACGAAAAAAACACCCCAAGCTATTTGTTTTCCATGGGCGCGGGCATCAGCATGACCGCCGAAAACGCCGGCCTGGGCCTGGGCTTGCCGCTGAACCACCGCATTTTCCTGGCGCAGTTTGAGGCGATCACCAAGCTGGCCTCCGAGGGCCCCTGCGTCATTGTGGGCCGCTGCGCCGATTATGTGCTGCGGGAGCACAAAAATACAGCGAACATTTTCCTCTACGGCGATGTGAACGCCCGCATCCGGCGAATTATGGCGCTGGAGGGCCTGCCCCAGGACAAGGCCAAGGACCTGGTGCGCAAGATGGATAAGCAGCGGCAAGGGTATTACAATTTTTTCGCCAACGGCAACTGGGGCCGCCGGGAAAACTACCACCTGATGCTGCGCACTGACTGCTTGCCTCCCCAGGTTGCGGCGGATGTGCTGCAAAGGTTCGTGGAAGGCTTTCGGGGGGAATAAGCTTCCCTTTCCAAAGAATGGGGCCTTACAAGCCAGTGCTTGTAAGGCCCCATTCTGTTATGCTCTGTGGTTGATGAACGCCCCTTTGTTTTGTCCTCCCCTTTTCACCGCGTGAAACGCGGTGAAAAAAAGGGTCCAGGGCGTAGCCCTGGGCAGGGTTGCAGGGGCGGCAGCCCCTGCGTCCCCCGTCCCCGCCCCCCATCCCCTACGCTCCCCCCGCCTCCATCAGCTCCGCCAGGGCAACGCTCAGGCTTTCCGCGTTCAGGGAGTGCTTCACCACGCCGTCCACGGCCAGTGCGTCGAAAAAGGCGTCCATGGGGTAAGCGGCCAGGGTGCGGGTGCTTCCGCCCTGGGTGGTCATCACCATTTGCCAGCGGGGGGTGGAGGCGCCGATGGAGAAGCTGCCGTCCACATTGCCGGATACCTTCATCTGTTTCAGGCGGCTGATGAGTCCGTCAAAGGCTGCCTGGGTCATGGGCCGGCCGTTTTGGGTGTAGGTGGTGTCAAAAAGGGTATTGCCGCTTTCGTCCGTGGCCAGCTGGTTGTTTGGCAGTACCCGCTCGGCGCGCTGCTGGCGAATGTCCAGCATGCGGCCCCCCATCTGCACCTGAATGGACAAAATTACGGCGTCCCCCAAATCGGCGGGATGCTGGGACAAAAGGGCGTCCGGGGTGGCCGCTGCCAGGGGCGCCACCAGAAAATTGCTGACCAGATAACGCTCGCCGGCATATTCGCAGGTGTAGAAATAATCGCCTTCCTTGCGGCCCAGCACAATGCGCAGGGTCTGTTCCTCGGCGCTCTGGGTCACATACTGGCCGTTTTCGTCCACGTCGCCATACGCCCCCGCCTGCTGGTGAATGTCGATCACGGCCAGGGGGTCGTCAAAGCCGTACAGGGCTTCGGTGTCCGGGGTCGCGTCCCCCTGCTTGGTGCCCAGGCGGAAGCCAGAGGCGGCGGTCAGCAGCCCTTCGGCGGCGGTGGTGTCCAGGGGATAGGCGTACGGGGCTTTCATGGCCCCGGTGATGTGCCCGGCGCCATCGGTGGAAAACTGCAATTCCATGGGCTCCTGGCCCTTCAGGCGCAGGGTGATGTGGTCGATGAGGGTTTTGTGAAGCACCGGCTGGGACACGGGCAGCAGCATGGCCGCGGTATACTCGAACGCCTCAAAAATGCCGCTGTCGCACATGTAAACGCCCTTTTCCCCGGACCAGCGATAGTAGTAATACCCGGTTTCCGGCACCTTGTCCCCCAGGTCCAAAACATCCTCCCGGCCGCCCAGGTAGCGCACGCGCACGGAAATCCGGGGCGGCTCCAGGCCCATGTCCCCCAGGTGTTCCTTCACCTCGGCGGCGTCATGGGCCACCACGTCCTGCACCATAAGCTCGGTGGCGGCTTTCAAAATAAGGTCGGCATAGGCTTCGTTGATCAGGGCCAGCTTGCCGCCCTCGCCGTTCAAATACAGCTCCCCGTCCTGGTAGGCAAGGGTATAGCTGTCCCCGCCCTGGTGCTTTACGGTGATTTCCGACAGCTGGGTCACATCCGCCTCGCCCAGGGGCGCCAGGTAGGCGGAACGCATGGGCGGCAGCCGAAGACTGGCGGGGAAAAGCGATTTTACCACGGGGAGCAGCAGCACAAAAGCCAGCGATAGCCCCAGGGCAACGCAAATCATCATCAGCGTGCGGGCGGGGCTCCGCTTTAGGCGCTCCTTTTTTTGGTCCTCTCGCTTTTGGGGATGCTGCACGGCGGGGCCTCCTTTATGGTTTTTTGACTGGCAGGGGATGCTCACCGGTTCCGCCGGGGCAGCAGCACACACAGGGCCGCGGCCAGAATCAGCAGCGGCACGCTGGCGATCAACCCGATGCCCAGGGTCTGGCTGCCCGCCTTCAGCCCCGGATGGAAGGCCGACGTGGCCATGATGTCCAGGGAAACGGTCTTTTGGGGCAGCAGCTGGCCCATCACCTGCAAAATGAACTCCTCGTTAAAGGTGCGCTGGTAGATGTATTCATCGGTGAACAGGGTGCTGTTGCCAATGGCGAACAGGCGGCTGACGTTGCCGGTGGCATGGGTCCGGTGGGCGTACAGGGCCAGGCTCAATTCCCCGGTGCGGTCCCCAGGCTGCTTTTCGATGGAGCTGTTGCCGTCGGAGGGATCGCGCAGATACGCGGTTTTGCCGGTTTTCAGCACCGTGGCCACGCTGAGGGACGAGTCCGGCACAGGCGGGTCTTCAAAGGCGCAGGCCCCGGCCAGCAGCAAAATATCCAGCTTGCCCGCCAAAAGGGGCAGCGTCATGTCCAGCTGGCACATGTAGGGCAGCAGGTAGATGCGCTCGCCGTAGTAGCTGCCCTCGTCCTTCTCCCCGGCCACCGCCACGCCGGGCAGGGGAATGACCCCATAGTTGCGCAGCAGGGAAAAATAGTTGGGCAAATTGATGGGGTCGGTATAGTCCCGCATCACGAACAGGCTGCCCCCGGCCTTGGCAAAGGCGTCGATGGCCTGGATCTCTCCGTCGCTGAAATCCTTCTGGGGGTCGGCAATCAGCAGCAGGTCCACCGCTTCCAGGCTGTTTCCCCCCAGCAGATGGACGCCCTTGCTGTCGTAATTGTTGCTGGTCAGAAAATCGGTCAGGTTTTTCAGCTCCGCCTCGGTCAGCTCCCCATGGCCCTGCAAAATGCCCACCGTTGGGATATCCTCCTGGGTCACGTACAGCAGGGCCTCGGTCAAATGCTTCTCGTAGGCCAGTCCGGCCACCTCAAAGGTACCCTCGTCGATATTGTACCCCTGGGTGACAAAATCGTCGTAGCTGAGCACCTTGTAGCGACCTGTGGCCTCGCAGCTGACAATGACGGTATCGGCTTCCAGGGCGGTGTCCAGGTCTCCCTTGAAGCGGGTGAGGATGCCCGGATTTTTGGCAATGTCCGTGGGAAACACATGGATCAGCGGGCTCAGGGCCCGATAGCGGCTGAGCAGCTCCATCAACTGGCTGTCCATTTCGCTCCCCTGGTAGAGCAGGTACAGGTCGATGGGCTGGGTCAGCCGGTCCGCCACCTTTTGGGTTTCCGCGCCAGTGGAGGCATAGCCGTTAAAGCTGAAGTCCTTGCGCCAGCCGTATTCGGTCTCCAGCGCCTGAACGCCCACGTTCACCAGCACGCAAACGGCCAGGAACCCGGAAAGGATCAGCGCGCTCAGCCGTCCGTGGCGCCACTTGGGCTGTTTCAGCGTTTGGCGGAGGCTGGCGAAAAAAGCTTTCATGCGGCACCTCCTCTGGAAAAGCGCCGGGCGTCCATCACGTGGACGGCGGCGAAGAGGCAGGCCACGACCAGCGTCAGGAAGAACAAAACGCTGGCATAGCTGAGCTGGCCCAGAATGAAGGGCTCATACCGCTGGTACAGGCTTAAAAACCCAAGGGCGTCGCGAAAAAACCCGGCGTCCATGTGCCTGGCCAGCAAATCCAGCATCCACAGCACGAAGTTGGCCGCAAAGGCCGCGATGGCGGCGGACACCTGGTGCCTGCAAAAGCAGGTCACCAGCAAATCCAGCGCCAGAAAGCCCAGGCATTGCAGCGAAAGGCCCAGGTACCCCACAAACCACTCCCCCCCATACACCGTGCCGTACATGCCGATGATGAGGGTATACACATTGGTCAGCAGCACGGCCAGCAGCATGACGGAGGCGGCCGCCAGGTACTTGCCCACCACGATCTTGGTGAGGGAAACCGGGCAGGTGAACAGCAGCTGGTCGGTGCGGCGTTGTCGCTCCTCGCACAAAAGGCGCATGGTAAGTAGCGGCGCAAGCAGCATGGCCAGGGAGGTGAGCTGGGAGAGAAAAATAAGCAGCTCGCCGGAGAGGAACTGCAAATTCCCCAAATAGAACATCACGCCGGACAGCGCCAAAAACACGCCCAAAAACACATAGCCCGTGGGCGTGTGGAAAAACCCCTGAAGCTCCCGCTTGAAAACCGTCAACAAAGGCTGCTCCCTCCCCGCTTACTGTGAAATGGTGCGCAAAAACACCTGCTCCAAAGAATCCTCGCACCGGGACAGGTGCAAAAGCGGCAGCGACAGGCCGCTGACCAGCGTAAAAAGCGCCCGTTCGGGCTCCGGTTGCTTTTGAAAGGTGACCAGGGCGGTGGTTTCCCCCAGGCGGGAGGCCTGCACGCTGATGCGCTTCACCCCGTCCAACTGGTGCAGCGGGGGCATGATTTGCCCTTGCTCCGCCGCGATGGTGCACAGCAACGTCACCTCGTCCTCCCGCTGCATCCGGTTCATGGGCGCGTCCAGCTTGACGCAGCCCTGGTGCAAAATCACCACATGGTCGCACAGCTGCTGCACCTCGCTAAGGATGTGGGAGGAAAACAAAATGGTACGGCCAGCGGACAGCGCCCGGATCAGTCCGCGAATTTCCGTAATTTGCTTGGGGTCCAGCCCCACGGTAGGCTCGTCCAGAATCAGCACCTCCGGGTCGCCGCACAGGGCCTGGGCCAGGCCCGCCCGCTGGCGGTACCCCTTGCTGAGGTGGGAAAGCATGCGGCGGCGCATCTCCGTAAGCCCCGTTTTTTCCATCACCTCGTCCACGTGGGCGGGAATGGCGCTTTTCACAACGCCCCGCAGCGCGCTGACAAACCGCAGGTATTCCGCCACGGTCATTTCGTCGTACAGGGGCGGATGCTCCGGCAAATAGCCGATGTGCCGCTTGGCCTCCTCGGGTTGAAGCAGGGGATCGAAGCCGCCGATCAGGGCGCGGCCCTCCGTGGCAGCCAAATATCCGGTTAAAATATTGAGTAGCGTGGTTTTGCCCGCGCCGTTTTGGCCCAAAAGCCCCGTAATTCCGCCCGGCTCCACCCGGAAGGACACACCGCCAAGGGCGCTGACGCTGCCATAGCGCTTCACCACATTTTGAACCTCAATCACGGGCATGCTCCTTTCGGGCCGGAATCCATATTATTATAGCAAAGCTTTTCGGCGAAAGCTGTGAACGTATTGTAAACATGACGGAAGGATTTCTCCCCGCCGCCGTGGAAACAAGCGCGGCATCAGGAGGATATCGGTTCATGGCTAAAGTAAAGAAAACATGCGCCAATAGAACGCCCAGTTTTCCTTGACAGGGTTTCCTTCCCATGGTATAATGCCATCCGTAAGCAGAAGCTGCCCGCTTCTCACCGCGCGAATCCGTTTTGCGTCGGTTATGGCACATCAGCCCACAGGGTTTGGTTGTACGGCGGGTAGCATGCCCGGCGTTTTTTTGTATCAATAAATGGAGGTGTATGGATATCAACGAGCCGATGATCAACGAGGAAATCCGCGACAGAGAGGTACGCCTGATTGGCGCGGACGGTGAACAGTTGGGAATTATGCCTGTGAAGGCGGCCATGGAAAAGGCGGAAGCCGCAAACATGGATCTGGTAAAGATCGTTCCCAATGCACAGCCGCCTGTGTGCAAGCTGATGGACTACGACAAGCACCGCTTTGAGCAGTCCAAACGCGAGCGTGAAATGCGCAAGAACCAACGCATTGTTACGCTGAAGGAAGTGCAGCTTTCCGCCACCATTGAAGAAAACGACGTTCAGACCAAGTTCAAAAACGCCGTCAAGTTCCTTCAGGATGGCGACAAGGTGAAGGTGTCCATTCGGTTTCGCGGCCGCCAGAGTGCTCATGCGGACATCGGCCTTAAAATCATGCAGGATTTTGCCGGCCGCATTGAGGAATACGGCACGGTAGAGCGCCGCCCCTTGTTGGAAGGCCGCCACATGATTATGATCCTTGCGCCAAAGGCCGAGAAGAAG
>JAVBTE010000150.1:0-4739 GCA_031556335.1 Eubacteriales bacterium
CTGATGATCAAAAACGGATTGGAGAGCGAATCGCTTAAAATCACGGTGATGAACGCTCCCAGCAAGGTGGAACTGCTGCTAGCCGACGATACGATCCTCAAAGAAGTGTATCTCGACTACGGTGACACGTTTGACATGGCGAGTTTGGTGACCATTCCGGATGGCTCCGCGTGCCTGCAATATACCTACTCTGGCAGCAATACCTACGCGAAGGTAGACGCGATGGGCGAGATTACGGCAAATGATCTTGCGAAAAAAGGCAAGGCCACCATCAAGGTGAAGACCTACAACGGAAAAACCGCTTCTTTGCTGGTGTACGTGGGATATCCCGTACCGTAAGCCAAAGAGCAAAGCACAAACAAGGAAGCCGGGCTGGATTATCCAGTCCGGCTTCTCTCATATGATGCATCATGCCAATACCCCCTGCCCCCTACCGCCCAAAAAACTCCTCTTCCACGGCCATGCACAGCACATGGTACACAGGCAGATGGTATTCCTGAACCTGGTAGGTTTCCCGGGCCGGAACAACCATGCAAATGTCCGCGACCTCGGCCAGCTTGCCGCCGTCGCCGCCGGTGAGGCCGATCACAGTCAAGCCTTTGGCATGGGCCACCTGGGCGGCGTAGAGCACGTTGGCGGAATGGCCGGAGGTGGAAATGCAAAGAAGCAGGTCTCCAGGGCAGCCGTAGCCAAGCACCTGCTGGGCAAAGCAAAGCTCCGGCTTGGCGTCGTTTGCGTAGGCGGTGGTAAGCGCGGTTTCGCCCACCAGGGAAATGGCGGGCAGCGCACATTGCAGATGCCGGATCAGGGTGTCGGCGGCTTCCGGAGGACAGGCGGCTTGCAGCTTGCTGGCCAGGGCCCCGTCCAGCTTGCGGGGCAAAACGAAGCCTTTCATCAGTTCGCCCACAATGTGCTGGGCGTCGGCGGCGCTGCCCCCGTTGCCGCAAACCAGCAGCTTGTTGCCGCGCTGAAAACAGGCGATCAGCGCCTCGGCGGCGGCGAAGATGTCGGCGTTGCAGGGGACCAGGGCGGGATAGCGCGCCATCAGTTCATCGATGTGCTTTTGCGCGGAACTTTTCATGGATGAAAACCCTTCCTTACAAGTATTACGCCTGCCCCGCAGGCGCGTTGTACAGGGCGACGGCCAGGGCGGACATGTCGCCGATGGACTCGCCCAAAGCGGAGGGCAAGATTTTGCAGCGCTTGCGGGCCACCGGAAGCGCTTCTTTGTTGAGGGTTTCGCAAAGGATCGGGTAGAGCAGGTCAAAATTGCGGGCGAAAATGCTGCCCGCGATAATGGCCTGAGGGTTGAGCAAATCGATCAGAATGCTTAGGCCCCGGCCAAACATATGGCCTACCACATGGCACAGCTCCATGCAGAAAGGGTCGCCTTGCTTGGCGTGGTCAAAGATGGCCTTGGCGGTCAGCGGCCTTTCGTTTTCCAGGGGATGGTGCTTGCCCCTCTGCTTCAGTTCCAGCAAACGGCCTTCCGCCAGTTGGGGAATGCCCCCGCCGCTGCAAAAGCCCTCAAAGGAGCCGCTTTTGCCGTAGCCCACCGGGCCGTAGTCCTCCAGGCGGATGTGGCCAATTTCCCCGGCGGTGTCGCTGCAGCCCTTGTATAGCTGGCCGTTGAGAATGAGCCCCGCGCCGATGCCGGTGCCGAAGGTGAGGAAAACCAGGTCCTGATACCCTTGGCCCGCGCCAAACTTCCATTCCGCGATGGCCCCGGCGTTGGCGTCGTTTTGCAGCTTGGCGGGCACGCCAAACTGCTTGGACAGATAATCGGCAATGGGCACCTGGTCCCAGCCGATGAGGTTGGGCGGGGAAAGCAGCAGGCCCCGCTCGCTGTCCAAAGGCCCGCCGGAGCTGATGCCGATGCCGTCGATTTGAAAGCCGTCGCTCAGCTGCTTGGCCAGCTTGGTCAGCTGGGCCAGAATGGCGTCCGGGGTTTTGTATTCGGGCGTGTTGATCATGTTTTTGGCGCGGATGATGAGGCGGTTTCCGTCGTATTGGCCCAGGGAAGCGGAGCATTTGGTGCCGCCGATGTCAAAGCCCAGGAAATATTGCATAGAGGATCTCCTTTCAATATGCGGCGCGCCTTTGGAGGCGTTAATGGAAAAACCGGTGGATGGCGGGCATGGCGGCGGTGCGAACGGAGCAGGGCGCCTCGCTGGGGGTGATGAGCACCTCGCCCCGGGCCCGCCGGGTGGCGATGCGCCCCGCGATTTTCTGGTTTAAGAGATTGCATAGGGGCAGGGCGTTGTAGGCGATGTCGCCTTTTAAGATCACCATTTCAATGTCCAGCATGTTGATGGCGTTGAGCAGCGCCACGCTTAAATATTTGGCTTCCCGTTCCAAAAGCTCCTGGGCTTTGGAGGCGTTCTCCAGCTGGTCAATGAGGGAATGCCAGCTGTCAAAGGGGGTTCCCTTTAGCAGGGCGGGCATGGAGGCATACATCACCAGGCAGCCGTGGTTGCCGCAGGCGCAGGGCAGCCCGTCCATCACCACGGTGGTGTGGCCGATCTCGTTGCCCAGCCCCTTTCCGCCGCGCAGCAGCTGGTCGTTCAGCACCACGCCCAGGCCGATGCTGGCCTGGTCCACCAAAAGGCAGGCAAAATTGGGCACATCTTTGTTGACGCCGAAATACTTCTCCTCCAGCGCCAGGGCGCTGGAAACGTTCTCCATATGGATGACCGTATCCTCTGGCAAAAAGCCTGCCACGGTCTCCATCACGGGCACGTCCCGCCAGGCCGACAGCTTGGGCGGGTCCAGCAGCGCGCCCTGGGAATGGTCCAAAGGCCCCGGCGCGCAAAGCCCGATGCTTTCCAGCCTGGAAACGGAAGGGCGAAGAATGTCGCAGGCGGCTTTCAGCATGCTTTTGGGGGAGGCGCCGTTGTAGGGCAGGGTGGTCTGGCTCAGGGTACCGCCCGCGATGTTGACCACGCCCACCTCCAAATGGTCCCGTTCGATATTGATGCCGCCAAAGCGAGCCCCGTCCGGGTTGAGCATCAGAAGAATGGGGCTGCGGCCCTTGGCGTTGTTGTGAACCAGCTCCGCCTCGTAAATAAGCCCTTCGCCGATCAGTTCCTCGGTGATGATGGTGACGGAGGCCCGGGTCAACTCCACCCGCTGGGCGATGTCCGCCCGGGAAATGGGCTCCCGCCGGATCATGTCCATGATCAGCTGGCGGTTGGCCTGCTTCATGCTGTTGTTGTTGGTGGCTTTTTTCATGCGGGCCCTCCTTACAGAGCCGTGATGTGGATGGGGAAGCAGAAGGACTGGCCGGGGCCCAGCTTTTGAATGCGCGGCTTGTCCTGTAAATTGCCTGTGACGGCGGCGTCCTCGTCGATGCCGTACCAGGGCTCGACGCACACATAAGGCGCGCCTGGCTTGGCCCACAGCCCCAGGACGGGGGCGTCGAACCAGTCCACCCGAACCCGGTCAAAGCCCCTTTGGCTTTTCAGTGTGACGGAACGGGAACGGGGGTCTTGCAGGATCAGGGCGTCGTTTACAAACAAATCCCCGGTCACGGCAAGGGATTGTCCCTCGAAGGGAACGGGGACGGGAACGGGGTTGAGCAAAAGATCGCCGTGAAAACGGTAGCCGAGCCCCGATTCTTCTTTTTCAAAGCAAAGCCGGTCGCCCAGCTCGCACTGGAACCCGGGGTGGGCGCCGATGGAAAAAAGCAATTCCTTTTCAGGGTCGGGATTGTGAACCGTGTGGGTCACTTCCAGCCGGTTGTCCGCCAGCTGAAAACATACTTCCAGCCGGAAGGCATAGGGGTAACAGGCGCGGGTTTCGGCGGAATCCGAAAGGGCCAGCGTCAGCGAGGAAGGGCCGGAAGCGACAGGGGAGAACTCGCTTTTTAAGGCAAAGCCATGTTTTGGCATGGGGTACTCCGAATGGCCGAGGCGGTAACAATCGTTTTTTACTTTGCCGACGACCGGAAACAAAAGCGGGCTCTGCCCCGCCCAAATGGATGGGTCGCCCGTCCACAGCAGTTCCTTTCCTTTTTCCTTGTGAAACAAGGAGGAAAGTTCTGCCCCCAGCCCGCGCACCTTGGCTTTCAGCCGCCCGTTTTCAAGGAAATATTCCATATTGGCAAGCTCCCCATCATTTTTTTGGATGGGTACATTATACACTTGACAAAGGGGAATAAGCAAGTTATAATAATTAAAACGTTTAACAAGAATATTCAAAAGAACCAAGAAAATGCTTGTGGGACTTGAACAGAATGGGCCAAAGCAAGAATAGGTGGGTTTTACATGGACGAGTACATTGTTGAGGTGGAGGGTGTCTGCAAAAGCTTTCCGGGCGTAAAGGCGTTGGATAACGCCACTTTTAACCTGAAGGCCGGGGAAGTGGTCGCCCTTTTGGGGGAAAACGGCGCGGGAAAAAGCACCCTGATGAAGATTCTCAGCGGCGTCTATTCCAAGGACGAAGGCGTTGTGAAGGTGTTTGGGGAGGCGGTGGAAAACTGCAATCCCAAAAAGGCACAGGAGCTGGGCATTGCCATTATCCACCAGGAACTGAACATGTGCCAGCATTTGACCGTGGCCGAGAACATCTACCTGGGCCGGGAGATGATGAAGGGCCGCAAGCTGGACAAGCGGGCCATGAACAAGGGCGCGGCGGAACTTTTGCAGCGGCTGAACATTGACATCGCCCCGGAAACCGTGGTGGGGGATTTGCCGGTGTCCAAGCAGCAGATGGTGGAGATCGCTAAGGCGCTTTCGACC
>JAVBTE010000050.1:0-5452 GCA_031556335.1 Eubacteriales bacterium
GTGATGCCCGGCGATAACATCGACATGGAAATCACCCTGATCACCCCCATCGCCATCGAGCAGGGCCTCCGCTTCGCCATCCGCGAAGGCGGTCGCACCGTGGGCTCCGGCGTTGTGGCCAAGGTGCTGGAAGACCCCAAACAGTAAGCGTTCTTTCCAAAGAGGCTGTTTCCCAGCGTTGCTGAGAAACAGCCTCTTTTTTTGATCCCCCCTTTCCCCCCCTTCCCCATTTTTCGCCCGCGTTTCACGCGGTCATAACGGCTCCAGGCCAAAGCCCTGGCGGCGCGCCGGGGCAGCGCCCGGCATCGTCCCCCATCCCCCCACGCGCAAAAGCGGCCTGAGCGGCATATGTTGTTTTGTGCGGTATTTTCAGGGCGCACAAGAGACCGGGATCAGTTTCCCGGGAAAAAAGGAGATTTTTTCAATGGCTGAAAACACGGGCATTCCTCAGCAGGCCGACGGCCTGCCCAACCGCACACCCTTCGCGGTGGCCAATATTGCCGGCAGCGCCGATTTTCCAAACGTTACGGGCTCTGTCCGGTTTTATACCGCTCCTGGCGGCACCATTGTAGACGCCAATTTTGACGGGCTGCCGCCCATGTCTTTGCCCACGGCCGTTCCGCAGGTGGGGCCTTTCGGTTTCCATGTGCACGAGGGGGCGGCCTGCACGCCCACGGCAGGCGCCACCGCCTTTTCCGATGCGGGCGGCCACTATAACCCCACCAACCAGCCCCATCCGCTTCACGCCGGCGACCTGCCCGTGGTGTTCCCCAACAACGGGTATGGATATCTGCGGACGTATACCGACCGCTTTACCCCCGCCGAGGTGGTAGGCCGCACCATGGTTGTGCACGAAATGCCGGATGATTTCCGCACCCAGCCCGCCGGTGATTCCGGCATGCGCATGGCCTGCGGCCCCATTCAGCGCTATTCCCGGTAACCCACGGCGTCCCGCATGGGCGGGGCGCTTTACATGGCTTGACGGACGCCTCCTTTTCTGGTATGCTTGAGGAGGAAATCAATTAGTAATTTACTAATTTAGTAAAATCCAGGAGGAATTTTCCATGAACCCGTCCAAAAAGAAAGACCTGATCAGCGCATACAAGGAGCGGGAAATCGTCGGCGGTGTGTATGCCATTTGCTGCGGCGCCACCAACCGGCGGCTGATCGACAGTACCACCGACCTGAAAGGCGCCAAAAACCGCTTCGATTTTTCCGTGCAAACGGGCAGCTGCCTCCATCACCTGATGCAGGCGGACTGGAAAGCCCATGGCAACACATCCTTTACCTTTGAGGCGCTGGAGACGGTTCCCAAAAAAGAGGACGAGCTTCTTGCGGACTACAAACAGGGGTTGGAACTGTTGCGGGATTGCCACAAGGCGGACCACCCGCCCGAAGAGCTCTACGGCTGAGGGAACCAAAAGCTAACCGTTCGATCAAAAATTTTCAAAATCTTTCAGGGCCCCTTCCCGGGGTCTTTTTACATTCTTGCAGTATGTTTTCAAAAAAAACGCCTATGATATGATATAATAGAATTCTCAGGGAATATGATAAAAGAAAGGAGTTGTTCAAATGCCTAAATATGCTCCGGAAAAAAAGGAAGCTGCCATGACGCGCATGGCAGAAGTTGGTGTGGCAAAAACCAGTGAAGAACTCGGCATTTCTGTGCCGACGCTATACAAATGGCGCAACGAAACGGGCGACAAGGCGGATTCCTCCGCCCTGAGCCAGGAAGCGCTGCAAGAAGTGCTGGGCTCCGACCCTTACCTGGAAAAGAAGCTTCGGCAGGTGGAAGCGGAAAACGCCGCCCTGCGGGAAGAAAACCTGGAACTGCGGCAACGCCTGGCCAAAATGAAAACCGCCATGATCTCCCTCATCGGTTGATTGCCTTCCAACCCAGCGCCGCCGGGAAGTTGCTCCCGGCGGCGTTTTTGCGCCAAAAAACGTGCATTTTTTCTTCCGCTTGACAAACAAGGGCCAATTGACTAAAATTTTCCTGATATTGCCTTTTTTCCACGCTGCCCTTTCCTAAGGGCATCTTTCTCTCTCCTCCCTTCTCCCCGCACAAAAGCCGCGATTCCCATTTGCCATCAGGGAAAGGAACACCAGCGTGAAACACTATTTTTTTAAAAATGACCGGCCCTCCAAAGTGAAGTTTTACAACAGCGCTGCCTTCCGTGTTTTTTGGGCCGCCTTTTTGTGCTTTTTGGCCATGGCGCTGGTAATCATCTTCATCAGTTATTCCATGTATAAACAAATGTTTTATGATTATAGCAATGATGAATGCTTAAAAAGCAACTTTCAATCCACCCTGTTTTTGAGCGGGGACGAGGTTGAACGTTATGCCAAAACCCTGACCGCAGACGAAAGCTATGAAGAGCTGGTTCAGCAGCTGACGGCCTTTCGCCACACCATCAACGCCAAGTATTTTTACATCATGGCGGACACCGGCGTTCCGGGCAAGTTCACCTACATTTACGACGCCACCTTCGAGGAAGAAGAAGGCATCCACGGCCTGGGACAGACCGACGACAAAAGTGTTTTTCCAGGCGGCGAGGAAGTGCTGACCACCAAAAAAGGCTTTGACAAGGCGGAATACTATGAGGACGACCGCTTCGGCGCCCTTTACTACGCCTATTCCCCCATTTTTAACTCCGCGGGGGACGTGGTGGCCTTTGTGGGTACGGACATCGACATTTCCCCCATGCAGGCCCGGGTGAACAGCTATCGGCTGTGGATTTCCCTCACCATGGTGGTAGCCATGGGCCTGTTCGCGCTGATCCATTCCCAAAGCATGCGCAAAATTCTCACCCGACCCCTGGACACCGTCACCAGCAACGCCCACCGCCTGTCCAGCGGCGATCTGCAACTGCAAATCCCCGCCGCCCTGAAAAGCCGCCAGGATGAAATCGGGCAGCTGGTGGACGCCTTTGAAGCGGTCTCTCAAAACGTTTCGGGCCTCATTGCGGATACGGACCGGGTGCTTTCCGCCGCCCGGTCGGGAAAGTTGCATGAGCGGGTTCAAAAAACGGATTACCCCGGCGCCTACGGTCAGATCATCTACGCCGTGAACAAGGCCATGTCTGTGTTCAGCGAGCACTTGAGCGACCTGCCCGAGGCCATTGGCTTCTTCGACGCGGACCGGCGCATGGTGTATTCCAACCGGGGCATGAACGCGTTCCTTGCCCAGCACGGCGTGGAGGCCCAGGGCGTGCTGCCCCTCCTCTTCGCGTCGGACAGCCAGCTTCCTTTGGAGGCGGACGCCATTTTCACCGGACAGTCGGGGGATACGCTGGAAAAAGCCGTCACTTTGGCCGGGCCGTCCAATGCTTCGCTCAGCTACTCCCTGTCCCTGCACCGTACCCAGGACACCCACCGCACGGAGCGCGGCGTGGAAAGCGGCCGCACCGCCTGCGTCATGCTGGTGCTGACGGACATCACCGGCCTGGTGCGGGCCAAGGAGGACGCCGAGCAGGCCAGCCGCGCCAAGGGCGATTTCCTCTCCCAGATGTCCCACGAAATTCGCACGCCGCTGAACGCCATCATCGGCATGACCCAGATCGCCCGCCGCTCAGGGGATGCCGAAAAAATGAAAACCTGCATCAACCAGATCGAGAGCTCCTCCACCCACCTGCTGGGCCTGATCAACGACATTCTGGACATGTCCAAAATCGAGGCCCAAAAGCTGGACCTTTCCGAGGAACCCTTCTCCATCAGCGAGGATCTGAACTTTGTCCTGTCCATGATGAACTCCAAGTCCACCGGCAGCGAGGTAGAGTTCCGCCTGGAAAAGGGCGAAATCCAAAACGACCAGGTCATGGGCGATGCCCTGCGGCTGAACCAGACCCTGGTGAACCTGCTGTCCAACGCCATCAAGTTTTCGGATAAAAAGGGCCTAGTCACCCTGGGCGTTTCCCAAACGGGCGGCGACGGGGAGTATGGCACCTATCTGTTCTCGGTGGAGGATCACGGCATCGGCATGACCGAGGAAGAAATGAAGCGCCTGTTCCGGCCCTTTGTGCAGGCCGACCTGCGGGTGACCCGCAAGTATGGCGGAACGGGCCTGGGGCTTGCCATTTCCAAAGTGATTGTGGAAAAAATGGGCGGAACCATTTGGGTGGAAAGCGAAAAAGGCAAGGGCAGCAAGTTCTTCTTCACCATCCGTGCCAAGCTTGTAAAGGAAGAAGCCGAAAAACCCGCCGCCGCCGCGGTTTTAGAAAACGCCCTGGGCACGCCGGATTTTTCCGGCCTTCGGGCGCTGATCGTGGACGATATTGAGATTAACCGGGTCATCATTTCCGAATTGCTGGCGGACACGGGGCTTCAAACCGAGTTTGCCTGCGACGGCCAGGCGGCTGTGGAGATGTTCACATCTTCGGCCGTAGGCCACTACGACCTGATTTTGATGGACATGCAGATGCCCGTGATGGATGGCTGCAGCGCCACCAAGGTGATCCGCGCCCTGAACCGGCCAGACGCCCGGACTGTGGTGATCATCGCCATGACCGCCAACGTATTCAAAAAGGACATTGAAATGGTGCTGGAAGCGGGCATGGACGGCCACATCGGCAAGCCTGTGGATTACCAGACCGCCATTGCGACGATTCGAAGATTTTTGACAGAGGAGAGAGAATAGCGCTTGGTGGAGCTTTGTGCGTGCGGTGGTGTATGTGGCACTTTCTGGGGGAGGCTCGCGTCGCATCTCCCAAGCACCCACGCCGCAAACTTTTTTATAAAGAGTTTCATAAAAGTGTGACCGTGCGATTTTTTGGTTACCCCGCCAGTCGTGGCGGCCACGCGCTTCATTCCGCCAGCAAAAAGACGATCAAGGGCAGTTTGAGGAACATGGAAATCAGTGTGCCTCGAGACCGGCAAGGGGAGTTCGGCCCGCAGTTGGTGAAGAAAAATCAAACAACGCTGACGGGCGACATCGAAGAAAAAATCCTGTTTATGTATGCCCAGGGAATGACTACGGCGGACATTGAATGTCACATCAAGGAGATATACGGTCTGGAGGTATCCGACAGCACGGTGAGCCGGATCACGGAAAAGATACTGCCTGTGGTTCGGGAATGGCAAGCCAGGCCGCTGGAGAACATCTACGCGGTGGTATTCATGGACGCTATTCATTTTCATGTCCGCTCGGAAGGGCAGATCATTAAAAAGCGGTATATATCGCCATTTGGACCGACCTGGATGGCCACAAAGACGTGCGGGCATGTGGGTTGGCGAGAACGAAAGCGCCAGGTTTTGGCTGTCCGTCCTCAATGGTCTGAAAAACCGAGTATACTGCTCCCCAAAGTCAAGACAGAATAACCATCCACCGGCGGAGCCGGTGGTTTTTCATATGCGGGCATAGCCCTAGAATACCAGCCACGCCTCACGTGGCGTAATACGGCCTGACATTTGCACGGGATGGGTTACCTGCAACCCGTTAACGGGTTATCATTGT
>JAVBTE010000012.1:0-17510 GCA_031556335.1 Eubacteriales bacterium
GAAACTGCGGGCCACGCTGGAATTGGAATACAACCGGGTCAAGCAGGAAAACGAGCAGCTGGTATACCGGGCCATGCTGGCGGACGAACTGCAGCAAAAGCTGTCCGTGTACGAAAACCTGTACGACGAAATCGCCGTGAACGAAGAGATGAACCCCCTGGTGGCCACGGTCATCGGCCGGGAGGCGGGCAACTACTTTTCTGTTTTCACCATCAACAAAGGCTCCAGCGACGGCGTTCAGGACTTTATGGCCGTCACCATGGACGGGGCGCTGGTGGGCTATACCTATAACGTGAAGCCCACCTCCAGCCTGGTCCGTACCATTATCGACAGCGAGGCCAGCATCGCCAGCCTCATTTCCAACTCCCGGGACCAGGGCACGGTTCGGGGCACATTGGGCATCGACGGGCAGCCCATGTGCCGCATGTATTACCTGCCTGAAGACCAGCTGCCCCGGCCGGGAGATTTGGTGGTCACCTCCGGCGTGGGCATGTCCTTCCCCAAGGGCATCCCCATCGGCACGGTGGACGCAAGCACCCGGGGCATGGAAAGCAACAAGCAGTTCATCGTTTTGCAGCCCCAGGCCGATTTTGAGCACATCGAGTATGTCATCGTGCTGCGCTACCAGCCCCTGGCCGAGGCCGTGGAGGAGCGCGGCGGAAGCAACGGCGCCGTCTCCTTTGTCCCGCTGGATACCGCCCCGCCCATTCCCACCATCCAGATCGGTAACGATTTCTATCAGCTGGCGCCCACCCCCACCCCCGGGGCCAGCCCCACCGGCACGGTCATGGACGGCACGCTCCTCACCCCTCCGCCACCGGGCGCGCCCACGCCAAGGCCTGGCACAGGCAGCGTTGAGTACCAAATTCCCAGCGGAAACCAAACCAACCAGTCCTTTGGCTACACGCTTCCCCCCACGGCCACGCCCACACCCACCCTGGAGCCTTTGATCGTTGAGGAGGATTAGAACAAAAGGTGTTTTCAAAGCTAATCAAAGCGGTGCTCTTGACGCTGATCGCCTATTTGTTGCAGGCCACCGTCGCCATCCATATCTCCATTGCGGACGTGGCCCCAAACGTGGCCCTGGCGCTGGTGGCCGTGGTCTCCGTTTGCCTGGGCCGGAAATATGCCTTTTTCATGTCCATGGCCATCGGCTATCTGCTGGAGATCATGCTTTCCTCGCTGCTGTACATCAACCTCATCCTCTATCCCGTGTGCGCCATGCTGGGGGCCTTGGCCTTTTCGGACAAAAGCGAGCGCAGGCTGGAGGAGGAGCGCAGCACCGGCAGGCGTTCCGTCATGCTCAACGCCCACCTTCGCACGCCGCTGTGCGCCCTTGTCAGCGTCATGGTGTTTGAGTCCGTCAACCTGGTCTACATCTACCTGAGCGGCGTTTCGCTGGACAGCGGCCACATCCTCCGGGCCCTGCTGTGCGTTTTATACTCCACCCTCATCGCGGGGGTCGCGCAGTTTCCCATCCGGTGGTGGATGGGCACCTACAAGCTGAAAAAGGCGCGGTAATTTTTTTCCCGCCGAACCGGCCACCTCAGGAAAGGAGCGACAGCGCCAAATGAACATCCGGAAAAACAACCGCGGCGACCGTGAAGGTTACAACATCGGTGCGCGATATCTCTTCTTTTTGGGCGTCGTGCTTGCCATTTTTATCTATCTCATTTCCGGCCTCGCCAACATCCAGATCCGTTCCAGCGAGGACTATATCGAAAAAGCGAAAACCAGGCGCACCACCACCATCACTTTGCGGGGCAGCCGGGGCATGATCACCGACGCGGACGCCGTCATTCTTGCCCGGGACGACATGATCTACAACGTCACCTTTTACCGTGACGCTTCCCAAAACAGCAAAGCGGATTACGCCGCCTTTACCGAATCCATCCGGCAGGCCATCGGCATTGTGGAGGCCGGCGGCAACAAGCTTGCCGTCAGCTTTATCATCCAGCGCAACCCGGAAACCCAACAGTGGGAATTTAATTTTGGCAGCGGGGTGAACGAGTCGGTCTTGCAGACCCGGGAATCCCAGTGGCGCAACAACAACTATTATCCCGCCGCCACCTACCCCACGGCGGACCATATCATGGCCAAGCTGAAAGAACGCTATAAAATTGTCAACACCCCGGAGGAACAGGCCGCGAAAATTGCGGAGGGCGGCGTTGGGTACATCCCCGACGTCATCCTGGACGAGGAAACCATGCTCAAGGTAATGGCGGTTTTCTCCGAAATGCAGATGAACCTGTTCAACTCCCAGCCCATCGTCATCGCCAAGGACGTTCCCTATGAAACCGTTATTGAAATCGAAACCCGGTCCATGACCCTTCCGGGCATGGAGGTGGCCGTGGGCACCAAGCGGGTCTACCCCCGGGGCACCCTGGCCGCCCAGATCATCGGCTACATGGGGTCTATCCCTTCCGCCAAAAAATGGGAAGAGCTGCAGCAAAAAGGCTACAAGTACAGCGATACCATCGGCCGGGACGGCATCGAGGCCTCCATGGAGGACTGGCTGACCCAAAACAGCGACCTGCGCCAGGGCCGCCGCGAGGTGGAGCGGGACAGCGTGGGCAAAATCACCCGGGAGCTGAAATACGAAGCGCCCCAGGACGGCAACAACGTCAAGCTTACCATTGTGGCCAGCTACCAACAGCAGGCCGAGCGGGCCCTGGCCGACAACGTGAAAAACACCCGGTCGGTGCAGGAGGACAAGCTGATGCTCAACTCCTGGCTGGAAGCCAACAAGGTGGACATCGAAGGCCGCAAATGGAACCTCTATCCCCTGTCCCTGGCGGACCGCGCGGCCATGATGGTGATCGATATGCAGGGGCGGGTGCTGGCCATGGCCAACTACCCCACCTTTGACCTGAACGCCCTGGTGGCGGCGGGCGAGGAAAGCAACGAAATTCTGACGGACAGCCGCCACGTGCTGATGAACTATAACATCCACGCCCGGGGCGCGCCAGGCTCCATCTTCAAAATGGTTTCGGGCCTGGGGGCCCTGCTGGAAAAAGAGCTGTACATCGACGAAACCATCAGCGACGGCGGCTATTTCATTCAGTATACCACCGACCTTTCCACCGCGCCAAAATGCTGGATTTCCGCCAGCCAGCGGTATAAGCACCAGCATCAAACCATTGTGCAGGGGCTTTCCAACAGCTGTAACTTTTTCTTCTACACCCTGGGCTCCCGCCTGTGGGAGAAGAACAACGAACTGCTGTATCAGTATGCTTCCAAGTTTGGCCTCACCAGCAAAACCGGCGTGGACCTGCCCGGTGAGGAGCGCAGCGTGGTGGGTAACCAAACCAGCCTGTACGACCCCGACAAAGCCATGGACGAGGCCTCCCAGGACACCGCCCTTCCCATCATCGTGTTCAACTCCATCAAAAAGCACCTGCGCAGCCAGGGGGCCAGCCGCAACATCACCTACGACGAGGACCGGCTCAACCGCTGCGTGAAAAAGCTGATGGACATGGCGGTGAACACCAACCAGTCCGACTGGGTGGTCAACATGCGTCCCATCCTGATGGAAGAGCTGAACATGCCCCGGGAAATGGTCTACCTGCAAGCCGTCATTGGAGATGCGTATAACTTTCTCAATGACATCAAGTGGGGCGGCGGCCAGGCCATTCAGGTGGCCATCGGTCAGTCCATTACGGTGCTCACCCCCGCCGCGGTCAGCCGCTATGTAGCGTCCCTGGGCAACGGCGGCAATGTGTATAACCTGATGATTATCGACAGCGTCACCTCCCCGGAGGGCGATATTTTAAGCCAGCGCCAGCCCTCGCTGCTGAGTCGTTTTGAAGGCGCGGATGAATACCTTCCCTACATCCTCAAAGGGATGGAAGGCGTGGTGGACGAGAGCGGTACCGCGGCCAAGTACTTCCGGAATTGGAAGTACCGTATGGACGTATGCGCGAAAACAGGAACCGCCGAAGTCACCAGCATCGACCTGGAAAACAACTCCTGGTTCGTTATGCTGGCGCCCTACAAATCGGACGAGAACATGAACACCGTCACCAAGCCGGAAATCGCCGTGGTGGTGTTCATCCCCAGCGGCTTCAGCGGGGGCGAGGCCAGCATGGCGGCCAAAGAATTTGTGCAGTGGTACCTGGACCAAAAAAGCCTGCGCACGGACGACGCCCTGTTCCCCAGCGGCAATATGCTGGCGCCCTGATCACACAAGCACAGGAGGGACCGCTTTATGAGCCAGGCCTGGATGATCGCCTCCGGCAAAGGCGGCGTGGGAAAATCGAGCATTACGGCGGCCCTTTCCGTGGCGTTGGCCAGCCGCCAGTTTCCCACCGTGGCGGTGGACGGGGACATCGGGCTTCGCAATCTGGATTTGTTGCTGGGCATGGAAAACAAAGTGGTCTACGACGTGGTGGACGTGGCTAACAAGGACTGCAAATTGCGCTACGCCCTCATCCAGGACCCGCTGCATCCCGCGCTTTCGCTGCTCCCCGCCGCGCAGATGAGCACCCCCGCCGACCTCACCCCGGAAAACTGGGAGCAGGTCATCGGCAAGCTTCGCAAGCGCTTCTCCTATGTCCTTTTGGATGCGCCCGCCGGGCTGGGCCAGGGCGTTACCAACCTCATTCCCAGCGTTGACCATACTTTGCTCATCACCACCTCGGACGACATCGCCATTCGCGACGCGGAGCGGCTGATCACGCTTTTGGAAATGATGAAAAAGCCCAGGCCCATGCTGATCGTGAACCGTGTCCGGCCGGAGCTGGTCAAAAGCGGGGACATGTACAGCCCTCAAGGGGTGGCCAACCTGCTGGATGTGCCGCTGCTCGGCTTTCTCCCCGAGGATGTGTCCATTTTCCGCGCGGTTCGGCGGCATGAAACCCTGATGGAGACGGACGGCCCCGCCCGGCAGGCCATGGACCGCATTTGCCGCCGCTTTTTGGGCGAATCCGTTCCCATGCCCGATCTGGAAAAGAAGCGCCGCTTCTTTGGGCTTTCCATGTAGCGCATTCCCCTGCGAAAGGAGCCAGGCAACCATGATGATCAACGAAACCCGGCGTTCCCGGGCCCATTTTGACTTTATTTTGGCCGGTTTGGTGTTTGGGCTGGCAGCCTTCGGGGTGCTGGCGGTGTCCGTGGCCACGTTCAGCATCGGCGCGGAAACGGAAAACACGCTGCTCAATTACATCGTCACTTCCTACTATGGCATGCGCCAGGCCATTTTCTTTGTCATTTCCCCCGTGGTCATCGGTGTCATTACCTTTTTCCCCTATGAGTTTATCCGCAGGCGTTCCACGCTGTTTTACTACTTCGCTGTTTTCCTGCTGCTGGTCGCCCTGGCGGGACAAGCCACCGGTGTGAAGGCCTGGATCGAAATTCTGTGGGACTACACCTTGCAGCCCTCGGAGTTTGTGAAGCTGGCCTGCATCATCGTCATGGCCAAGTATCTGGAGGCCACGGAAGACCCTTTGGGCAGCATCAAAAGCGCGCTTCGCCTGGCCCTGTTGATGGGCATCCCCTGGCTGCTGACCCTGGCCCAGGGCGAAATGGGCTCCGTCATGGTCATGATTTTCGTGTTTGGCATCATGATCTTCTTTGGCGGCATCCGACTGCGCATTCTGGGGGGCATCCTGGCGGCGGCGGTCATCGCCATCGCCATCCTGTACGGCGTTACCATGGCTTCCGGCGCGGACAACTACCGCATCGACCGGATTCTTTCCTTCATCGATCCGGCCCTGGTGGACGAAAGCGCCTCCTATCAGGTGAACAACGCCAAAATCGCCATTGGCTCCGGCGGCATGAACGGCGTGGGGGTCTTTGTACCGGGCAGCTTCAGCCAGCTGGATTATGTGCCCGAGGACTGGACGGACTTTATTTTCTCCACCGTTGGGGAGGCCTTCGGCTTTGTGGGCAGCGCGCTGCTCATTCTCACCTACCTGCTGGTCATTTTGCGCCTGCTTTACCTGGCCCGGTACACCGCCGACCGCTTTGGCCAGATGATCATCATCGGGGTGATGTCCATGATGCTCTTTCACATTTTTGAAAACATCGGCATGAATACGGGCCTAACGCCCGTTACGGGCATTCCTTTGCCCTTCATCAGCTACGGCGGCAGCAACCTAGTTACCAATATGGCCGGTATCGGCCTTGTGCTGAACGTGACCAAAAACCGCAGCATCACCGGCGCCGCCCGCCTCACCCCCCAGACCTCCGTGCATTCCAAATACTACCGGTAAGCCATCGCTAAAGCGGCTTGCGCCGCCAGACAACTGAATTTCTCAGCACCGCCCTTTCCCCATGGAAGGCGGTGTTTTTTTCGGTTTTTGCGCACACTATGGCGCAGGAGGCGCAATCATATGCAATGGATTCAGCTTTTTCTGTGGGGCAGCTGCACCTTTTGGGCCTCGCGAAAAGCGCGGCGGGCCCGGGCATGGTCTTTGATCCTTTGCGCCGGGCTTCTCCTTTCCATGGGAACCCAGCTGTACCTGCTGTGGGAGGTGGACCGGCTGGACATTGAAACCGCCGCGCCCCTTCATTTATGCAGCTTTTCCGCCCTGCTTTGCCTGCCCATGCTGCTGAACAAATCCCAGGGACTTTTTCAGTTCGTCGCACTGCTGGGGGCGCCCGCCGCCTTTTTGCCGCTGGCGTTTCCCGCCATTGCCCATTGCAACCATCCAACGCTTATGGCGCTTTCCTTCTTTCGCCTTCACACGCTCATCCTGTGTTCCGCGTTTTTGATGTGGCTTCAGGGCTTTCCGCTGCCCACCAGGCCCCGCGCCATCCTGCTGGCGGCCAACGCCTATTTGCTGGCGGTGGCTGTGTTCAACCGCTTTTTTCATACGAACTATTTGTTTCTCTATCGCGCCCCCTATCATACCCCCCTGGCCTTTTTGGCGGCCCAGGGCAGCGCCCTTTACCTGCTGAGCCTGGAAATGGGTGCCCTGCTGCTGGTAAGCGGCCTTTCCTGGCTGTATGGCCGGCTTCCTCGCAAGCACGCCCCCCTCTCGGCGAAATCAACATAGAAAAAACCCGCCCAGAGCTTTCCTCAGAGCGGGCGCTTGTTTGTATCCGGTTTTCCTTTTCCCTTTCACCGCGCAAAGCGGTGAAAAAAGGGTCCAGGGGCTTGCCCCTGGTGGGGTGCAGGGGTGAAACCCCTGTTGCGTTCCCCCGCCCGCCCCTTACACGCTTTCGCCGTCTTGCAACAGCTTCCAGCCAATGGCGATGCCGCTGACCAAATCGGCCTGCTGCCAGGTCACCTGGGCATACCCGGCGTCCTGCAGGGTTTGGATCACTTCGCTCTTGCTTTCGTAAGGCTGGCGAAT
This sequence comes from Eubacteriales bacterium, assembly GCA_031556335.1. Classification (GTDB taxonomy): domain Bacteria; phylum Bacillota; class Clostridia; order Christensenellales; family Aristaeellaceae; genus Limiplasma. The sequence goes on from JAVBTE010000012.1 coordinate 7,299, forward strand.
CTCCGCGTCATGGTCGCTTAACAGCAGATTGGCAATCTGGCGGATGGGGGCCGGGTAGCAGGTGGCGCCAATCAAAAGCTGTCCGCCGGGCTTCAGCACCCGGCTTACCTCTTTCAGCACCCTGTTCCAGGCATCCTTTTCCTGGCCGTTTTTTCGCACCAGCACCGCGTCGAAGGAATTTTCACGCCAGGGAATATCCTCCGCCTGGCCATACACAATGTCCGCGTTTTGCAAACGGCTCCGGGAGCGTTTCACCTGCTCCATGGTGGAGGCCATGCCGCACACATCGCATTCCATGTTGCGCTGCAAATATTCCAGCATCAACCCGTCCCGGGTGTTCACGTCCAGCACCCGGTCCCCCGGGTCCAAAACCACCCAGGTCAGCATGCCGCGCTCCAGGGTCGTCAGTTTCGGGCGGGCCGTCATGACCGCTTCGGAATGCAGCTCCTTGCTTTGAACTTTCGAAATCATGCAGGCCCTCCTTTGCCGTGTGATAGACTTCATACATAGTATATCACAACTTTGCTAAGAAAGCACGCATTTTTGTAACATTTCTTCACTCAATCGAATTTTTCTTGTAAATAATATGTTACAGAGCCTTTCCCAAACATCCATTTCAACATCACCACGTCCAGCAGAACAATCAAAAGGGTGACCACCGCCAGAGCAAGGCCCGTTCCAAGGCCCAGGGCATGCAGCCCGTAGACGCCCGCGCCCAGCAAAAGCACCGCCAGCATGGTGCCAAACATGGAAAATACCCCGTTCACGTTTCGTTTGATGGCCTCCGTTTCCGTTTTCCACCCCAGCCTGGGGCGGTATACGTCCAGCAAAAGCCCCGCGGCGGAGCTGAGCACGGCAAAAAGTACGCCAATCAGACAGCCGCCCAGGGTTTCCAGCCAGAACGCTGGCAGCGCAACCACCATCACGATGCCCGTGGTCAGCATGGTGGCCACGCTCAGCGTCAGGCCCACCAGCAGCTTTGCCAGCAGCTGGATTCCCGGGGTCACGGGAATGATCTTGCTGACGTAGCGCCTTTTCCCCTCCCTGGACACCGCCGTGGAAACCGCCATGTTCATGCTGCTGGTAAAGCAGAACACCGCCGCCGCAATGGCCAGAAACAGCATGCGCGGCACCCTTTCCAGCACCAGGGAGAGCGCCGGAACGTCCTTCATGGCGTTGCCCGCGCCCAGCAGCATCACCACCGCCATGATGGGAAACATCACCAGGGCGGCGCCGCAGTTGGTGGCGTAGGCGGGAACGGTGGCGATCTCTTTTAACTCCTGCATGTACAGGGCCCTCAGCGGCGAACGCCTGCCCTGCCCGCCCCGGCTTTTCCTGCCCTGGGCATTCATGCGCGCAACCACTTCGCTTTGCTTCACGGCCAGGCTTTGGTACCCGCCGCCCACCAATCCCAGCGCCAGCATGGCAGCCAGGCAGGAAACCCCCGCAAACAGGAACCCGGACATCCACCCCAGCGCGCCCTGCAACAAAAACCCGTCGCAAATCCAGCGAATGGGCGGAAACAGCCCCACCAGCACATCCACCAAAAGCCGCTGCTTCAGCACAAACTGCACAAAAAACTGCGCCATCTGCTCATCGCTGACGGACATGGAGAAGCTCATTTGCCAGGCCACGATCCCCGCCACCAGCAAAAAACTGGCAATGGTGGTGACCCCCTCCCGGCGTTTCCACAGCGCGGAAACCCGGATGAGCAGGCAGGACAGAAGCGTGACGATGGCAATGGGAATCACCGGCAAAAAGGGCACGAACAGCACAAACTTGGCATACAGCCAAAAGCCCGCGCCGGTTTCCATTCCGTATAGGACGATCGTGGGCAGGCAAATGATCAGCGCAATGGCGGCTTCCTCCAGCACAATCACCAGCAGCTTGACAAACAAAAGCCCCCGGGAGGAAATGGGCAGCGCGCTGACAAAGCCAATATCCCGCGAAAAAAACAGGGTGCTGAACACGTAAAAAAAGCTGAGGATCAACGTCAGAAACACGCAAACCAAAAACACCACGGTCAGCATGCCCTGGGGCTCGCCAATCATTTTGAAGCCCTGAAACACAAAATATTCAAAGGCCACCAGCATGCCATACAGCATCAGAAAAATCAGAATAAAGCCCACATAGCCAAGGGTTGCTTTCCATTTGCTCTTGCCCGCTTTTTGGGCGGAAGCGGGATGCAGCGCCAGCAACCGGTCCCTGAGCATCAGCCGCAAATATGCCAGCATCTTACTTCTCCTTTTCCGTCAGTTCCAGGAAGAGGGCCTCCAGCGAGCTGTCCTTTTCCGCGCCCCGCAGCTCTTCCAGGGTGCCCTTGGCAATCAGCCGCCCCTGGTTGATGATGCCGATCTCATCGCACAGCCGCTCGGCCACGTCCAGCACATGGGTGGAAAAAAACACCGTGCGGCCGTTCTTGCAATGGGCTTGCATTTCCTCTTTCAAAATGTGCATGCTGCGGGGGTCCAGGCCCGTCATGGGTTCGTCCAAAACCCAGATGCTGGGCTGATGGATCAGCGCGCCGGTGATGGACAGCTTTTGCCTCATGCCGTGGGAATAGCTGCGAATCTGCTGGTACGCGGCGCTTTCCAGTTCAAACAGCGCCAGGTATTTTTCAATGTGCCGCTTGCGCTCCGCCTCGGCCACGCCGTAGACGTCCGCGATGAACCGCAAATAATCCATGCCGGTGAGCCTGTCATAAATCTCAAAGCTGTCGGGCACATAGCCAAACGTACGCTTGGCCTCCAGCGGCTTTTTCGCCATGCTCAGCCCCTCCAACCACACGCTGCCCCGGTCCGGCTGCAAAATGCCGGTCAGCAGCTTGATGGTGGTGGTTTTGCCCGCGCCGTTGGGGCCGATAAAGCCAAACACCTTGCCGCCTTCAATCTCCAAGTTCAGATTGTCCACGGCCTTTACTTTTCCACTGGCATACGTCTTTTCCACGTTTTCAAACCGAATCATCGTAGGCCTCCTTCTGTCGCAGACCACTGCCCTGTCCGGGGTTTCAGCCCTGGCCTCACCTTAGCCTGCCGGCATAAGAATAACACAATCCACGCAAAAAGAGGAAGGGATTTTGCTCCACTTCCTCATTGCGTTCGTTCAAAAGTCCGTTTTGCCGTGGCCGCGCCACCCTTACTTCGTCCCAAACAGCCTGTCGCCCGCGTCCCCCAGCCCGGGCACAATGTACCCGTGCTCGTTCAGCTTTTCATCGCAGGCAGCCACGTAGATGTTCACGTCCGGGTGATCCTTCTGCACCCGCTCAATGCCTTCCGGCGCGGCAATCAGGTTCACCAGCCGAATGTTTTTGCAGTTGCGCTGCTTCATAAAGGTAATGGCCGCCGAGGCGCTTCCGCCTGTGGCCAGCATGGGGTCCAGCAAGAGCAATTCGCGGTTTTCGCTGTCCGCGGGCAGTTTGCAGTAGTATTCCACAGGCTGCAGGGTCTCCGGGTCGCGGTACAGCCCAATATGGCCAATCCGGGCGGCGGGCACCAGCTTGGCCACGCCGTCCACCATGCCAAGGCCCGCCCGAAGAATGGGAATAATGCCCAGCTTCTTTCCGGCCAGCACATGGGTGGTGGTTTTGCAGATGGGGGTCTCCACCTCCACCTCTTCCGTGGGCAAATCCCGGGTCACCTCGTATACCATCAGCATGCTGATTTCTTCCAACAATTCGCGAAATTCCTTCGCGCCGGTGCTTTTGTCGCGCATCAGGCTCAGCTTGTGCTGAATGAGCGGATGTTCAAATATGTACAGCTTCCCCACGGGCATGTCCCCTTTCATCATTTGCGCGTAAACCGCGCCAAAATGTTCCAAGCATTCGCATGTTTTGGCATCCTTTGGCAACCGGTTTTTGATGCAAACATCGGGCTTTCCCCAATCTCGAACCATTATATTCGATCTTTTTCCGCTTTGCAACCCCCGAAAGCACACCTGGCGGCCCCCTTTTTCCCCGTCTTGACACCTGGAAATGGGAGTGATATCCTTATTTTGTCCAAGTCCCCCCGGAAAGGTTTCCTGTGGTTTTTTTGGAAAATACCGTCCATACATTTCGAGCGGCCAAGCCTTGGAGCGTTGATTCCAAAGCCCGCCGCCATTACACTCACGGAGGCGGCCATGCATAGCAACCGGTTTATGGGGACGCAGCTCATGAAAATCACTTTCCAAAGCCTGCTGTACGTGTTTTTGTTCCTTTCCTTTTTTTCCGCCCTTTCCATTACCAATCCTCAAATCATCAACATCAGCCGTACCGCCGCCACCACCATGGCCACCTTTGCCATCATCATGTCCATCCTCACCTTTGTGTACGGCGGCTATGACATCGGCAATAAAAAGCCCCGCTCGGTCTTTTCGTCCATCCTCATCGTCACGCTGCTGGCGGACATCATTACCTATTTTCAACTGCAAATCATGAACGTGAACCCGGAAAAGAACGCGACCCTGCTCCTGTTTGGAGAGGACTTCGCGCTTTTTTGCGGAGCGGTTTTCATGCAGATCGGCCTTATTTATTTTTTCACCACCCTGGGGTATTACCTGTATTTCAAAATCAACCCGCCCCAGCGGTGCTGCATCGTCACCTCTTCCCAGGAATTGGCGGCCCACGTGGCGGAAAAAATGGCCACCTTCCCCAAAAAATTCCATCTGTGCGATGTGGTACATTACGACTGCCCCGATGTGGAAAAAGCCATTGAGGCATACGACGCTATCTTTTTAGCGGGCATTCCGGACACCGAGGAGGCCCACCTGGAAAACGTCTGCTACCGGCAAAACAAAACCATTTACCTTCTGGCCGAGCTGGAGGACGTCATCATTTCCTCCGCCCAGCAAAACATTTTGGAGGACGCGGCTTTTCTGTACATCCACCGGGTGGAGCTGACGCTGGTTCAGCGTTTTGTAAAACGTTTCTTTGATATTCTCATCAGCGTGCTGGGCCTTGTGGTTTTCAGCCCGTTGATGCTGATCGCCGCCGTCTGCATTCTGCTTTTCGAAGGCAAGCCCGTATTTTTCAGGCAAAAGCGGGCCACCCTCAACGGCAAGGTGTTTGAAATCGTCAAGTTCCGCACCATGTATCAGGACCAAGGCCGCCAGACGGAGTTTTCCGCCCGGAAGGACGACCGCCGCATCATGCCCCTGGGCCGCATCCTGCGCAAATACCGCATCGACGAGATTCCCCAGCTATATAATGTATTCCTGGGGGATATGAGCATTGTGGGCCCCAGGCCGGAAATGCTGGAGAACGTCACCAAATACGAGCAGGAGGTGCCGGAGTTCAAATACCGGCAGCAAATGAAGGCCGGCCTGACCGGGCTTGCCCAAATCGACGGAAAATACAACACCTCCCCCAAGGACAAGGCCATTTTGGACCTGATGTATATCGAAAACTTCACCCTGGCCATGGACCTGAAGCTGATGCTGCGCACGCTGACCGTGTTTTTCCGCAGGGACAGCACAGAGGGGTTTGGCGGCAAGCGGACGGCCTGTCCCAAAATGCGCACCGCGGCCCTTGCCCGGGAATCCGCCCCGGAAGCGGAAAAACCGGCGGCCCGCCCCCGAACACCCCCCCGCAAACCCTCCTCCAAGGCCGCTTCCAAAGGCGGCGCCCAGCAGTCCCCCTTCCGCCAGCCCGCCGTTTCCATGGAAGCGGCCGCCGCCGGAAGCGCAGCGCCCAGCCCGGCGGCCCAAAGCCCTGTTCTTTCCAAGGCCCAGGAAAAGCCGGAAACCTCCGGGGAAGAGGCCATTCGGGCAGCCCTGTAACCCTCCTTTTGCCACGGCTTTTGCCCATGGCGGAATCGCACAGACATAGAAAGGATGACACAACATGGACAAAACTCTTGTAATCATGGCGGCGGGCATGGGGTCCCGCTATGGCGGCAACAAACAAATCGACGGCATGGGGCCCCACAACGAGGTCCTCATGCTGTATTCCATTTATGACGCCATCCAGGCGGGCTTTACCAAGGTGGTCTTTATCATCAAGCACGATTTTGAGGATCGCTTCAAGCAGCTGATGGGCGAGCCGCTCAAGGGCAAAATCAAGGTGGAATACGCCTTCCAGGAGCTAAGCGACCTTCCCGCCGGGTTTACCGTGCCCGCCGACCGCACCAAGCCCCTGGGCACGGTGCATGCCCTGCTCAGCGCCAAAAACCTCATCAACGAGCCTTTCGCCGTTATCAACGCCGACGACTACTATGGCAAAACCGCCTTCAAAACGATTCTGGATCGCCTCGCCACCCTAAAGCCCGAGCACGAGGCCTGCATGGTGGGCTATTACCTGAAAAACACCGTCAGCGAACACGGCCATGTCACCCGGGGCGTTTGCGACGTGGACCCCCAAGGCCGCCTGACCGCCGTGACCGAAACCTACAAAATTCAGCCCTTCCCCGACGGCACCATCCGGGATACGGAAAAGGACCCCAACGGCGTTGTGCTCAACCCGGAAAGCCTGGTCAGCATGAACTTTTTCGGCTTTACCCCCTGGTTTTTCACCGTGGCGGAAAAGCGCTTCAAGGAGTTCCTTTCCTCCTTGGCCCCCACCGAGCTTAAAGCGGAGTATGTGCTGCCCGTGCTGGTGGACCAGCTGATGCATGGCGAGGGCCTCAGCGTGGATGTGCTCTCCACCGATTCCGTCTGGTTCGGCGTCACCTACCAGGAGGATAAGCCCTATGTCCAGGCCGAGCTAAAGGCCATGCACGACCGTGGGGATTACCCCCCCACGCTGTTTTAAGCTTTTTCAAATTCCGGCGCGGCTTTGCCGCCAGCGCCCATTTCCCAAATTTGAACCAGGAGGTTTTTCATGCAAATTTTGCTCACAGGCGGGGCCGGTTTCATCGGCTCTCACACCTATGTGGAACTGCTCGCGGCCGGCCACGAGGCCGTCATCGTGGATAATTTTTATAACAGCAGCGAGCAGGTGCTAACGCGGCTTCAAAAAATCACCGGCAAGCCCGTCCCCTTTTACAACGTGGATGTGTGCGACAAAGACGCTCTGGACGAGGTGTTCTGCTACCACGCCTTTGACGCCGTCATCCATTTTGCGGGCTACAAGGCCGTGGGCGAAAGTGTGGAAAAGCCCCTGGAATACTACCGCAACAACCTGGATTCCACCCTCAGCCTATGCGAGGTGATGCGGGAGCACAACGTAACCCGCTTCGTGTTCAGCTCCTCTGCCACGGTCTATGGCGTCACCGACCAGGTGCCCCTGGTGGAAACCATGCCCACGGGCTGCACCAGCCCCTACGGCTGGACCAAGTACATGATCGAGCAGATCCTGCAGGACGTGGCCCACGCCTATCCCACCTGGGCGGTGGCGTTGCTGCGCTATTTCAACCCCATCGGCGCCCATGCAAGCGGCACCATCGGGGAGGACCCCGTGGGCATTCCCAACAACCTCATGCCCTTCATTACCCAGGTGGCCTCTGGCAAGCTGAAAGAGCTGCGGGTGTTTGGCAACGATTATCCCACCCCCGACGGCACCGGCGTGCGGGACTACATCCACGTGGTGGACTTGGCCAAGGGCCATGTGGCTGCCTGCCAGTTCCTGATGGACCATCCGGGCTGCCAGGTGTTCAACCTGGGCACCGGCACGGGTTACAGCGTGCTGGACCTGGTGCGGGCTTTTGAGAAGGTGAACGGCGTGCCCATACCCTATTCCATCGCCCCCCGCCGCCCGGGGGACGTGGCCCGCTGCTTCGCCAACGCCGACAAATCGAAGCGCATGCTGCACTGGCAGGCGGAAAAAACCCTGGAGGACATGTGCCGGGATTCCTGGCGCTGGCAAAGCAACAATCCAAATGGATACCGGGACGCGAAATAAAAGAGAGCGACCCGCGCAAAAACGGAAGGCAGGCCAAAAGCCGCCTTCCGTTTTTTGTGCCGCCATTGGCTTTTCCACGCCTGCTTCCTGCATAAACCCCCTTTTTTTGTCGCATACTCCTGGTGCGAAGGAGGCGAAAGCCATGCCAAATCCACACCAAACCATGCTTCCCCCCGCCTTGGATACGCAGCCCCGGCCATCGGACCGGGAAATCTATCGAAAGCCTGTCTCCCTGGTCCATCAGGAGCGTCCCATCCGCGAAGAACCCGTAAAGGAGACCATGCCATGAATCAGCAAAATGTAACCTCTACGCCAAAGCAATACCAAAAGCGGGTGGAAGAGCTCTCCCCCAATTCCAAAATGGGACAAATGCTATTCCAGGCCTTTTGGGTGGGCGGCGTTATCTGCATGCTGGGGCAGGCCATCGCGGACCTCGGCGTTGCCCTTTTGCACCTGACCACCAAAGGCGCCACCACGCTCACCGCCGTGGTGCTGGTATTTTTAACCGCGCTGCTGACGGGCGTCGGGATTTTCGATAAAATCGGCAAGTATGCCGGCGCGGGCACCTTTGTGCCCATTTCGGGCTTTGCCAACGCCATGGTGGCCCCCGCCCTGGAATTCCGCCGGGAGGGGCTGGTGCTGGGCCTGGGGGCCAAGCTGTTCACCATCGCGGGGCCGGTGCTGGTCTATGGCATCGGCGCATCGGTCATCGTGGGCATTTTGTATGCCATCATCCAGTGGTAGGGAGGCAAGCCATGCAGACGCAATTCTCGCAATCAAAGCGCGTCGGCAAGCAGACCATCGGCCTTCCCTCCAAGCCCTACTTGCGCAGCAACGCGGCCATTGTGGGCAAGCAGGAGGGGGAAGGCCCGCTTGGCCAGTGCTTTGACAAGGTGATGGACGACGAGCTTTGCGGCCAAAAAAGTTTTGAGCTGGCCGAAAAAAGCATGTACCTGGACGCCATCAACACCTGCCTTGAAAAGGGCGGCCTCCAGGCCGACGCGGTGCAGTTCCTGCTGGGCGGGGACCTTCTCAACCAAATCATCAGCGCCTCCTTTTCCGCCCGGGAGCTTGGGGTGCCTTTCATGGGCCTGTACGGGGCCTGTTCCACCATGGCGGAAAGCCTGTGCATCGGCGGCATGCTGGTGGACGGCGGCTTTGCCGACCAGGTGGTTTGCGCCGCCAGCAGCCATTTTTGCACGGCCGAGCGCCAATACCGCTTCCCCCTGGAGTTTGGTTCCCAGCGCACCCCCACCGCCCAGTGGACGGTGACCGGGGCGGGGGCCACCCTGGTGGGCAAGGACCCAGGCCAAAGCCCCCTGGCCCGCATCCGCGAAATCTGCATGGGCCGGGTGGTGGACCTGGGCATCAAAGACGCCAACAACATGGGCGCGGCCATGGCCCCCGCCGCCGCCGACACCCTGTGCGCCCTGTTTCAGGACACCGCCACCATCCCCGGCGAATACGACCTCATCATGACCGGCGACCTGGGCCAGGTGGGCCACGACCTGCTTTTGGACCTGATGCAAAAGCAGGGCTTTCCCCTGGACGAAAAACACTACATCGACTGCGGCCTGAAAATTTTTGATCTCAAGGCCCAGGACATGCACGCGGGGGGCAGCGGCTGCGGCTGCAGCGCCACAGTGCTCAACGGGTATTATCTGCCCAAAATTGCCCAAGGCAAGTACCGCCGCGTCATTTTCATGGCCACCGGCGCGCTGATGAGCCCCACCACCAGCCAGCAAGGCGAAAGCATTCCCGGCATTGCCCACGCGGTGGTGCTGGAAAGCCCGCCGAAAGGAGCCTGAGGCATGATCGATATTTTCATGTATCTGAAAGTCTTTCTGGTCGGCGGCCTTTTATGCGCCGTTGGCGAACTGTTGGTGGTGAAAACCAAACTGACCCCCGCCCGCATTTTGGTGTGCTACATCCTGGCGGGGGTGGCGCTCAGCGCAGCGGGCCTGTACGGCCCTTTGGCCGATTTTGCCGGGGCCGGGGCCACGGTACCCCTGACCGGCTTTGGCCACGCGCTGGCCCAGGGCGTTATCATGGCCGTGCAGGAAATGGGCTTTATTGGCGCTTTCACGGGCGGCCTGACCGCCACGGCCGGCGGCATCGCCGCGGCCATCTTCTTTGGCACCCTGGTGGCGCTCATTTTCAAGCCGAAAATCAAAGGGTGACGCTTAGGGGCGGCCGCCCCTAAGACCCCCGCCTGGGGGCATGCCCCCAGACCCCGTCACGCCCGCGTTTCGCGCGGGCAGAAAACATACCAAATGCACATGCCCCGTAAACTCAAAAAAGTGGCGTACGCCACTTTTTTGACTCGTTTCCTACTTGTTTCCCTTGTTTTTGGCGAAGAGCCGCAAAAACCCGCTTAGGATTCGCGGCGCTTTCACGCA
>JAVBTE010000145.1:0-10311 GCA_031556335.1 Eubacteriales bacterium
GGCGTACCGGTCCAGCTCCGTGCCGTGAACCTGCCCGTCTTTGACGGAAGGGGTGCTGCCGTCGTCGGTATAGACGATATACTGGCCGTTATAGCCCGCGTCCATTTGCAGGAAAAAGGCGTTGGGCACGGTGGAAAGAGAGCCGGTATAGGCAACGTCCGCCGGGCTGACCAGGCTGAGCCTGGGTTTGCCCACCACGTTTTTGAACAGGTTGACGGCATTCACAATGCCCGCCCCCAGGCCGCTGCCGGAGGCGCGGACGCAGCTGGCCGTCAGCGCGTTTTTCAGGTAGGCCACGTCCTTTGCGTCGGTCCAGCCGTCGCCGTTCAGGTCCCGTGTGCCCCGGGCGCTGTAATACAGCGCGGCCACGCCCGTTACCACCGGGGTGGCCATGGAGGTGCCGCTTATGAAAGCGTATGCGCCACCTTTATAGGTGGAGACAATATAAGAACCGGGGGCGGCCAGGGTCGCGCCGCCGTAGTTGGAATAGGGGGCCCGCTGCCCGGCGACGTCGGTGGCGGCAACGGAAATGACGCCGTCGCAGTTGGCCGGGTACAGCCGCTCTCCTCCGCCGCTGTTACCCGCCGCGGCAATGATTGGAATGCCCGCGTCAATGCATTTTTTGACGGCATCGTTCAGGACGGGGTCGTAACTGGTGCCGCCTAGGCTCATGTTGATGACCCAGGGGCGGTTGGAATTGCCAAGATTAGCCATTTGGGCAAGCGCGTCGTGGACGTAGGTTGTAGCCACGGCGCCACTCGCGTTCAGCACTTTATACACCCGCAAGGTGACGTTTGGCGCGATGCCCGCGCCCCCCGAGTGATTGCCGACTTTGGCGGCGATGATCCCCAACACATGGGTGCCGTGGCCGTTGTCATCCGTCAGGGAGGTTGCGCCGCCTAAGTTGGTCATGTCCTCCAGCTTGCCGGCCAGCTCCGTATGGGTTCCGTCCGCGCCGGAATCCACCACGCCCACCTTTACCGATGGATCGCCCTGGGTAAGGCCCCATGCGCCATAGGTACCCACCACGTCGTGCATGTATTGGTAATTGGTGGCGCTGGGGTTTTGCAAATAGGGATCGCCGCTTTTGTAGTCCGCCCAAGTGGTAAGCGTGGGAACGGACATGAGGGACATGCCCATTTTCGGGGCGGAGGAGGAACCGCCGTCGGGCTGGTTGGGTTCCAGCGGGAACAGATAGTTCGGCGTTGCGGCAATCAGCCGGGCCATTGGATCGGCGGCGGCCTGAAGGGCCTCCAGCACGGTGTGGCCTTCCAGCTGAATCACAGCCAGGCCCAGGCTGTGGCTTTTCAGGGTGGCGGCATAAGACGCGGCCACCATTTCCGCGTATTCTTTGGAATCGGTCAAAAGCAGCAGCTCGTCCGCCGCATAGGTAACGCCGGGCGTGCCTTCCAGTGTTTGCCGGAGGATGCCGTCGGTTTCCAGGGCGGCCTTGGCGGCCAGCTCCTGAGGGCTGAGAACGTAGTTTTCGGGCAGCCCTGGGAAGCCGTAGCGGGAAAGCTCGTAGGAAACAAAGGGCTCAAAGGCAAGGGGGAACAAGGGCATGCCCTGGTGAACCACAGGGCTTGCGTTTAGAAGGTAAGCGGCCAGCATCGCGGGATCGGTGAGGGGCGCAAAGGCCGCGTCCGCCGCCAGAAAGCCGGTTTGCAGGGTTTCCCCGTCCAGGGTGAAGGCCACGGAAGCCGGGATGGCAGGGTCCGCCGCCCGGGGCAGCAGGTACGCCACGCCCTCGGCCGTCAGCGTGCCCAGGGGCCTTCCGAAGGTTTCGTCAGGCCACAACAGGGTGCCGGAAGGCAAGGTGACCAGCCCTTCCGGGAAGGGAACAGGGGTTTCTTCCAAAAGCAGGGCCGGGGGCAATTCCAGCGCCGCCGGGAACAGCCGGACGCCTTCCAAAAGGGCCAGCCCGCCGGGCCTTGCGGCATAGGCGGCGGCTTCCGTTTCGGTCAGCGGGCGCAGCCCGGAGGCGGCCACATAGCCTTGCCGGACGGTTTCTTCGTTGAGGGTGAACAGCACCAACGCGGCGGAGGCGTTTGGTTCCTGCTCGGCCCAGACGATGACTTCGGCGGAAAAAACGCCCAGGGGCTTTGTCATGTCAGGGTCTTCATACAGCGCGGTTCCGGCTTCAAGCCGCGCAAGCCCCTTTTCAAAAGGCAGGGGAGAAGGCGGCGGCACCGCTGGCGTGGCGGAAGGCGCGGGGGAATCGGTGGGGTGCCCGCTAGGAGAAGGGGAAGGAAGGGCTGCCGTGGGCGACGCCTCGGGCACGGGGGTCGGAGAAGGGGTCGGGGCCTCCGTGGGAGCCTGCGTGGGCGTGGGTTCAGGCGTGGGCGCCGGGGTGGGGGCCTCCGTGGGGGTGGGGGTGCTTTGCGCGGCGGTCTCCGTGGCGGGCGAACCCTGCAAAGCCGCGCCTTCCTCCGTGGAGCTTGCGCCGATGACCGGGCCGCATGCCAGGATCAATACAAAAAGAAAGGAAATCCATCGTTGCCGGCGATTGATTTGCTTCAAATGCTTCACTCACTTTCGGGTCGCGGGAAGAGAAGGAACAGGAAAAGACCTTTCCTGATTATACCAAAAATGGGCCATAAAGGAAAGGACATTGTGTTTTTTGCGTCTCCGCGCCCGTTAGGACTGCATGAATTGTTTTTGGCGGGAAGCTCACAATAAAGCTGACGGAATGAAGTGTGCAAACATTTCCATGAAAAGAATTGGCAGCGTATTTTGTCCGCAAGCGGTCAAAATAGCGTTGAAACCACAACGGGAGGTGAACGATTCGATGGTAAACCAACAGTTCGGCTCTTCCAGGAGCACCACCACCAGCGTGCCGGAGGCGCGCGCGGCCTTGGACAACATGAAATATGAGATCGCCAAAGAGCTTGGCATCAATTTCAAGCAAGGCTATAATGGCGACCTCAGTGCCAAGGACAACGGCTATGTAGGCGGCTACATGGTTAAAAAGCTCATTGAGCAGGCCCAACGCCAGATGGCGGCCCAAAGCGGCAACACCCAGCGCTACGCGCAAAGAGTATGATGAGGTGACTTGAGATGTATCAAAACCAGAACAGCTCCAATAATTCCAACCGCACCATGGTGCCCGAAGCCAAGCAGGCTCTCAATAACATGAAGTTTGAAATCGCCAACGAGCTTGGCATCAACCTGAAGCAGGGCTACAACGGCGATATGCCCTCCCGCCAGGCCGGCTACATCGGCGGCTACATGGTGAAGCGCATGATCGAGCAGGCCGAGCGGGCCATGAGCGGCGGTCAGTCCAAGTAAGGCTTCATCTCCCGAAGGGTTTCGCAGGGAGAGCGGCGTTTTCGCAGGTGTGAAAACGCCGCTTTTCTGCTGTTCAGCGAAAGGGCAGCGGGGCCTCCGGCGGGCCCTGAAAGCTTCCCAGGGCCTTGTGCATCCATACCACGCCGTGCCATGCGCCGTGCTTGTAGCCCATGTTGGGGAAAAAGGCCACCTTGGCAAACCCAAACCGCTGGTGAAAGCGGATGCTGGCCTCGTTGCTCTCCGTAATGACCCCATAGGCGTTCAAAAACCCCTGGGCCGTCAAAAGCGATAGCAATTCTTCATACAAAAGCGCCCCCAGGCCGCCGCGACGGGGCGCGTCGGGATGCAGGTACACGGTTAGCTCCACGTCCCACAAATACGCGTCATGGGGACGGATGCGGTCGGCATGGGCAAAGCCCGCCACCGCCCCTTTTTCCTCCGCCACCAAAAAGGGGTAGGGCGAGGCGGCGATTTTGCGCTCATATTCTTCCACGGCCGGGTTTGTGGTGGTGAAGGTGAAAACGCTATGGTCCACATAGTGCTGGTAGATATCGTGGACAGCTTTTCCGTCGGACGGGACGGCGGCACGGAGCGCGGCCATGGAAATTCCTCCTTACGCCTGGCGGGGCTCCAGGCTTTCCCGCTGGATCGCGGCAATGTCCTCCGGGGTCAGACCGATGAGCACGGTTTGAAAATTGGAATAGGTCACAAACCCGGCGGGGGACCCTGCGGCTTTTTTCACGTGCTTCCGGCGGGTGCAGTCAATGGGAAGCTGGGGATGGTTGCGGCCTTTGCTGAAGTAGGCGGCCAGTTTGGCGGCCTTCAAAAGGGTCTGGTCGGGCAGCGGGCCCGCCTTGCGCACGACGACATGGGAACCGGGCATGTTTTGCGCATGCAGCCACCATTCGTCGGGTTGGGCGTGCAGGGTGAGCCGGTCGTTTTGCAAGGAGTTTTTCCCCACCAGGATTTCCGTGCCGTCCTCGGCCCGAAAACGATAGGGCTTGCCTTCTTGGGTTTTTTTCTTTTTGCGCTCGCCGGGCTCCGGGCGAAGATAGCCGTTTTCCACCAGCAGGGCCCGGATTTCCGCCAGGTCTGTGGAGGTTTGGCACTTTTCCAGGTCGTCCAGCGTTCCTTCCAAAAGCAGCAGTTCCTGGTCCGCCTTTTGAAGCTGCTGGGCGGCGTGCTGGGCGGCCACCCTGGCCTTGCGGTACTTTTTATAATACCGCTGGGCGTTTTGGGCGGGGGTCAGCTGGGTGTCCAGGGGAATGCGCACCTGGGCCATGTCAGGGTCATAGTAATTGGGCAGGGACACGGATGCCTGGCCTTTTTCCAGCAGATGCAGGCTGGCGGTCAAAAGCTCCCCAAAGACGCGGCTTTCCTCGGCGGTTTCGCTATCCGAAAGGGTCTCCACCAGAATTTTTTTCTTTTTTTCCAATCGGTCGATGGCGGTTTGAATATGCTTTGTGAGGCCCGCGCCCCGTTGCTGCATCCGCATCCGCAGGTCCCGCCCCAGGTAAAAGGCGTCCATGGCGGCGGAGAGGCTTTGTTGCGGCTCCTGGCGGGCGGGGTCGAAGGTAAGGTAGGGGAAGGGAAAAAAGTCCAGGGCCATGCCCAGATCATCGGAGAGCACCACGGGGGAAAGCCGCCCCGGCAGTTCTTTGTAAAACCGGCACAGGGAGGAAGCCGCCACCGTCCAGTTCAGTTCGCCGGCAGGGGCCGAGGGGTCTAGCCCCAGCTGGGCGCATACCTCTTTGGCGCAAATGCCCGCCAGGCCCGCCACGTTTTCCATCAGGGCCTTGTGAAGGGGCAGGGAAAGGGCCTGAAACCGTGCCGCTACCGCATCCGGCGTAAGAAGGCCGGGGGAAAGCTTGTCCTGGGCGGGGGGAAGATGATAGGGCTGGCCGGGCAAAACCGTGCGCACCCGGCTCATTTCGCTGTTCACATGGCGGACGCTGTCGATGATGACGCCCTCCGGCCCCACCAGGGTCAGGTTGCTGTGACGGCCCATAATTTCCAGATACAGGCTTTTTTCCACCGGGTCGCCCATGTCGTCCAGGCCCTCAAAAACAAGGCGCAGCACCCGGTCCCCCCCAAGCTGCTCCACCGAAAGCATCCGGGAACCCGAAAGGTGCTTGCGCATGAGCATGCAAAACATGGGGGGCTCGGCGGGGTTTTCATAGGCCTGCCGGGTCAGCTGGGCCCGGGCCTGGTTGCAGTTGGCGCTTAGCAGCAGTTTGTGGTTGTCCCCCTGGCTGCGGATGGTCAAAAGCAGGGCGTCCCGTTCGGGCTGGTTCACCTTGTCCACCCGCCCGCCCGCAAGCGTGGCCCGCAATTCCGCTTCCATAAAAAACAGGGTAAAGCCGTCCATCGGCATGGGCATTCTCCTCCCGGCGGCCTTCATTCGCAAGGCTTCCGGCTAGATGATAGCACAAAAGCATGCGCCCTGCAATTGTGGCGGCGGGTAGGCATGCTTCCGGAAGAGGGGACATACACTTCCCTAGCAATCAGTTGCGAGGAGTGGAAACCATGAAGCTGAAACGAGCCGATATCGAGCGAATCCTGATTTTGTGCGCGGCGGTGCTGGTGGTGGTATTGGCGTTGCGCGGAAACCAACAAACCACGTCCCAAACGCTGTATGAGCAGTCGGACATTCCCATTGCCCAAACCAGCACGGATACCCAAACCGAAAAAGTATCCACTACGGTCTTTTATGAGGACGGCGATGGCTACCTCGTGCCGGTGACCCGGCAGATTCCAAAAACCGACGGCATCGCCAAGGCGACCCTCAGCCTGATGGTGAAAAGCAGCGAAAACGACATGGAGGCCGCCCGCCTGGGCCTGCGCACGGTGGTTCCCGAAGGCACCACCTTTGACGTGGACATCGCCAGCGGAAAGGCCCGGGTGGATGTCAGCAAGGAGGCCCTGAATTGCGCCACCGCCGAGGAAGAGGCCCAAATGGTGGCCGCCATCACCGGCGCCGTGAACTGCTTTTCCACCGTGGACGAGGTGACGCTGCTGTTTGACGGCCAAAAGCGCAGCAAGCTCACCTACGGCACGGATGTAAGCGGCGTGTTCGCCCAGAGCGGGGTGAACCTGGAAAGCCAGGAGACCTTCGCCGAAGGCGGGAGCATGGTGCAGCTGTACTTTCCCTCCCAAACCGGGCGGCTGCTGGTGCCTGTGACCCGGGCCGTGTTCAGCGACGCCGACCCCACCACCGCCATGCTGGAGCTTGCCAAGGGCCCCAAGCCGGACAGCGGACTGGAACGCGCCCTGCCGCAAAACGTGGGCATCAAAGGCGTTACCATGAAGGACGGCGTGGTGACGGTGGATTTCTCCAAGGAGTTTAAGGACTCCCTGGATTCCAGCGACGGCGGCAAGCAAACCATCCGGGCCATTCTGTTCACCTGTTCCCAATTCCCCGGGGTGAAGAAGGTGCAGGTGCTGGTGGATGGGCAGCCCCTGGGCGCCCAGCCGGACAGCGCGGCCACCTTCATCAACGATGAGGAAGAGGTCATCGCCCAGTATCCCGGTGTGATTGAGGTGGACTGAATCGGGGAAAGAAGCGGACGCCTGCAAATGGCGCTTTACAGCAAAGGCCGGCCACAGTATAATAGCGGAGAAAAGCGGGGAGCGCTTTTCTCCGTTTTTGCATGCGATCAAAATTTCCGGCCTGTGCCGAAAGGATGCTGGTGCCATGAAACGCTTGGATGGCCGCCGGGCAAACGAGCCCCGCCCCGTCTTCCTGGAGATGGACTTTATGAAAACCGCGGACGGAAGCTGCCTGATCGCCACGGGAAAAACCCGGGTGATTTGCACCGCCAGCGTGGAGGAAGGCGTGCCGCCCTTTTTGCGGGGCCAGGGCCAGGGATGGGTGACGGCGGAATACGCCATGCTGCCCGCGTCCACAGGCAGGCGCAAGGCCCGGGACGGGGTGAAAAAGGATGGCCGCAGCGTGGAAATTCAGCGGCTGATTGGCCGCGCCCTGCGGCAGGCGGTGGACCTGACGTTGCTGGGGGAGCGGACCGTCACCCTGGACTGCGACGTGCTTGAGGCCGACGGCGGCACCCGCACCGCGTCCATTACCGGGGCCTACGCGGCGCTGGTGATGGCGGTGAACAAGCTGATGAAGCAGGGGCTTTTGCAAAAAAACCCCATCGTCGGCCAGGTGGCGGCCATCAGCGCCGGGGTGGTGGAGGAAACGCCCCTTTTGGACCTTTGCTATGCCGAGGATTCCGCCGCCCAGACGGATATGAACGTGGTGATGAACCAAAAGGGCGAGTTTATTGAATTGCAGGGGACGGGGGAAGGCCGGGCCTTTACCAGCCGGGAGCTGGACGACCTGCTTGTGTACGCCAGATATGGCGTGCGCCGCCTGATGCTTGCCCAGCGCAAGGCCCTGGCGGGTTATGGCGCGGAGTTGGTGCCCCTGCCCAGGCTGCTTTTTGCCACGGGCAACGACCATAAGCTGCGGGAGCTTTCCCAAATTTTGCAGGGCACCTGCGAATTGGTGGGCATGAAGGATGTGGGCCTGGAGGTCGAAGTGGACGAAACCGGGGAAACCTTTGAGGAGAACGCGGTTTTGAAGGCGGAGGCCCTCATGAAGGCCTCGGGGCTGCCCACGCTGGCGGACGACAGCGGCCTGTCGGTGGAGGCCCTGGGGGGCGCGCCGGGCGTACACAGCGCGCGGTACGCGGGAAACCACGACAACGCCGCAAACAACCTCCTTTTGCTGAAAAACATGGAAGGGGAAACGAACCGGGCCTGCTGCTTCGTTTCCGCCATGGCCCTGGCGCTGCCGGGGGAAGCCACCCGCACGGTGCGGGGGGAATGCCCGGGCACGCTGCTTTGCGAGCTGACCGGGGAAGGCGGCTTTGGCTATGACCCCCTGTTTCAATATGAAAACGGACAAAGCTTTGCCCAGATGGGGGAAAAGGCAAAGAACCAGGTCAGCCACCGGGCCCTGGCGGCGGCAAAAATGCGGCAGCTTTTGCAAGAGGTGCTTGCATGAAACGCCTGATCGCGGTGTCGGATTCTCACGGCATGACCTCAAACCTGCGGGACGCGGTGGGCATTGCCATGCGGTGCGGCCCCATCGACGCTTTCGTGTTTCTGGGCGACGGAGTACAGGATTTTGAAAAGATCCGGCCTGTTTTGCTAAAGTGCAACCCGGCCATGCGGCTGGTAGGCGTGCGGGGGAACAACGATTTTGCAAGCAGCCTGCCCGCGATGGAGGCCTTTGTGTTTGGGGGGCGCAACATCATCGCCACCCATGGGCACCATTATCAGGTGAAGTACGGGCTGGAGCGGCTGTGCTACGCGGCCCGGGAACGGGAAGCGGAGGTGGCCCTGTTTGGGCACACCCACCAGTCCCTCATTGAGGAGGCCTGCGGCGTTTTGCTGGTGAACCCCGGCGCGGTTTGCGAGGGCGGAATGAGAAGGCCTGCCTATGCCGAGCTGGCGGTGGACGAGCAGGGTCGGCTGAAGGCGAATTTGATTGGCTGGGCCGGCGTCGCCATGTAAAAGGGAAACGGCCTGAAGTCTTTGTGAAAAATTTTCAAACTTTCCGGAAAACCTGTTGACAAGCCTCCAAAGGAGTGATAGGATGCAATTGAAATCCGACGAAATTAGTCGGATTTCAAAAGACGAGATTGCACGCGATCGCAAGGAGGCCGGAAATGAAGCTGTCCACCCGGGGAAAATATGGCTTGTACGCCATGTTTTATCTGGCCCAGCACCAGGGCAAGGGCCCCCAAAGCCTGCAAAACATCGCTGCCACGGGGGTGCCCAAGCAGTATTTGGAGCAGCTTTTGGGAAACCTGCGGCGGGCCGGCCTGGTGTCCACGGTGCGGGGGGTTCAGGGCGGCTATCAAATTGCCAAGCCCCCCGGCGACATCAGCCTTTTGGACATCATCGACGCCATGGAAGGCCCCATTGAGCTGAGCGAGTGCATGACCGACGAAAGCTGCTGCGACCGCTCCTGCGCCTGCCCGGTGCGCAAGGTGTGGCAGCGGCTGACGGACTCCATCAATCACGAGCTGGCATGCGTTACCCTGCAAAGCATGCTGGAACATCCGGAAGGCGAGGCATCAGGGATATGAAGGAACTCATTTACATGGACAACGCGGCCACCACCGCCGTTAGGCCCGAGGTTTTGGAAGCCATGCTGCCGTATTTTACGCAGTTCTATGGCAACCCCAGCTCCATCCATACCATTGGCCGGGAGGCCCGCAAGGCTGTGGAAAAGGCCCGCGGGCAGGTGGCGGCGGCCATCGGCGCGGAACCCAGGGAGATCTACTTTACCGCCGGCGGCACGGAAGGCGACAACTGGGCCATTCGGGCCGCATTGGAAAGCAAAAAGGGCAAGCATTTGATCACCTCAAGCGTGGAGCACCACGCGGTGCTGCACACCTGCGAAGCGCTTCAAAAGCAAGGCTATGAGGTCACCTATTTGCCGGTGGACGAGCATGGACGGGTCCGCCCGGAGGACGTGCAAAACGCCATTCGACCGGATACCGCGCTGATCACCATCATGGCCGCCAACAACGAAATCGGCACCATCGAGCCCATCGCGGAGATCGGCAAGATCGCCCGGGCGGCGGGGGTGCTGTTCCATACCGACGCGGTGCAGGCCGTGGGGGCCGTGCCCGTGAATGTAAACGACTGGAGCGTGGATATGCTCAGCATGTCCGCCCACAAGTTTCATGGCCCCAAGGGCATTGGCGCGCTGTACATCAAAAAGGGCGTGCGGGTGCAAAACTTTATCTTTGGCGGCGCTCAGGAGCGGGGCCTGCGGGCGGGCACGGAAAACGTTCCGGCCATTGTGGGCATGGGCAAGGCCATCGAGCTGGCCGTGGCGGAACTGCCCGCCTACCAGCGGGAAATGACGGCCCTTCGGGACAGGCTCATGGAGGGGATTTTGAAAAGCATGCCCGATGTGCGGCTGAACGGCCACCCCACGGAGCGGTTGCCCGGCAATGTGAACGTGTCCGTGCGCTATGTGGAGGGCGAGGCCCTGCTGATGCG
>JAVBTE010000053.1:0-17586 GCA_031556335.1 Eubacteriales bacterium
ACACCCCTCAACTGGCGCTCCGCAGCAAAGCAAAAGACGGCCCGCCTTTTTGGCGTGGTCGTCTTTTATGCGGTCAGCGCGGTCGTAAGCCGAGTTCTGTCGTTGAACGATCATCTATCTAGCCCACGCGTTGCCGCATGGTTCCAGCGATCTCCTCGAAAGCAGGCCGGGCCGGCCTGTCGCCTTCTATCGGATCTTGCATCGGGTGGGGTTTACAGCGCATGCCTGTCGCCAGGCCGCGGGTGAGCTCTTACCTCGCCTTTCCATCCTTACCTGGGCCCTTGGCCGGGCAGTACCCGGCACGGGTCCAGGCGGTTTATTTCTGTTGCACTTTCCTTGAAGTCGCCTTCACCGGTCGTTAACCGGCACCCTGCCCTGCGATGCTCGGACTTTCCTCATGGCATCCGCCACGCGATCGTTTGGCCGCCTGAACCGCAGGCGTAGCGTAGCACGAAAAAAACGGATTGTCAATGAAGAACGACGCAATTGACGCGCCCCGGAAAAAACCGTATAATAAAGGTTACACGTATTAGGGGGCATTTGCCCCGAAAGGAGCCTTCATGCACGCTACCGCCACGCAAAACCCATGGAAACGCTTTGCTTTGCCGTTTGTTAGCGTGGCGCTGCTCCTTGCCTGCGTGCTGATGGCGCCCGTGCTCAGCATTCCCTGCGCGGTTTTTCTGCCCCTGGTGGTCTGCCCTTTGCAAATCAGCGTCAACCCCTGGTTCGCGATGATTTTGCCCCTGGTTCCCTGCGGGGGGCTGCTTTGGGCCGGGGCGGATTTGCTGCTGTCCCTTTGCCTGCTTTCCTTTTCCTATTTCAGCCTTTTCGCCTCCCTGATGATGAGCCGACACAAGCTGGACCTGAACGCCGCCATCCTTTGGCATGTGGCGGCGGTGCTGCTGGCCCAGTCGCTTTTCTGGTGGCGGGTTGGGGCGCTGGTGGGGGGGCCGCTCTTCCCCGGCCTGGCGGACGCGCTCACCCAGGCGGTGGCCGCCGCCCCCAATTCCAACAAAATTCTTTTCGCCCTGGTGCAGTACGGGTTCATTGCCCTGCCTTCCCAGGCCCAGCAGACCCTGGCGCTTTTGTTCCGGGACCTCATCTTCCTGGAGCCCGCCCTGCGCACGGAAGTGCTGAACGCCCTTCATTTTCTTTTTTTCTCCACGGTGCGGCAGTTTATCCCCTCGGTTTTGATGCAGCTCAGCCTCATTCTGGGGCTTTTTACGGCGCTGCATTCCGTGCAGGCCCAGCTAAGGCGGCACCCCCGTCCGGCCTTTGTGCTCTACCGCAAGGAGGGCAAGCCCCAGGTTTGCGGCGTCGCCTTCTCGCCCACCTTCCGGTCTTTGCAGTTTCCCCGGCCCGCCCGGCCCTACCTGTTTTTTCTGGGCATCGCGGCAATGCTGCTTCGGATGTCCGGGGGGGAGGTGGCAACCCTGGCCTCCGACCTGATGTTATCCGCCTTCGTCACCATTTTCGCCCTGTTGGGCGCCGCCACGCTGGTTTTTCTGCTGACCAAAGACCAGCCCCGGAAAGCGTCCGGAGCCGGCCTTCTGGCCGCCGCGCTGTTTGCGCTGTTTCCCACCGCGCTCTTCCTGCTTGGCCTGGGAGACCAGCTGCTTGGCCTGCGCATGGCCACAATCAAACATCAAGAGGAGGACGAATGACATGAAAGTAATTTTGCTGGTGGATGTCAAAGGAACCGGAAAAAAGAACGATGTGCTCAACGTATCCGACGGATACGCCCGCAACTTCCTGTTCCCCAAAAAATGGGCGGTGGAAGCCAATCCCGCCGCAGTGAAAGAAATTGAACGCAAGCGCGCCCTGGAAGAAAAGCTGGAGCAGGAGCGCAAGGAAGAAGCCCTGGCCAAGGCCGCCGCCCTTCGCGGCAAGGTGATCCAGATCGTGGCCAAAGGCGGGGAAAAGGGCCGTTTGTACGGCAGCATCACCACCCAGGAAATTTCCGACGCCTTAAAGGCGCAGCACGGCATTGAGGTGGACAAGCGCAAAATAGAGTGCGAACCCATCCGCCAGGCCGGAGATGTGGACATCACGGTGTGGGTATACAGCGGCATCACCACCACCATGAAGGTGCACGTGGAGGCCCAGGCCAAGTAAAAGGAGAGACTGCCGATGGAAGCACGGGAACTGAGCCGGGCCCTTCCCCCCAGCAGCATCGACGCGGAGCGTTCGGTGCTGGGCGCCGTGCTTCAAGATACCGCCGCGGCCACCCTGGCGTTTGAAACCCTTCTTCCGGACGATTTTTATTCGGCGGAGCACCGGGAAATCTTCGACGCCATGCGAACGCTGCACATTGGCGGTTCCCCCATCGATGTGATGACCACCGGTAACGAGCTGGCCCGGCGGGGCACCCTGGACGGCGTGGGCGGAACCGCCTATTTGCTCCAGGCCTTCCGCTTTGTGCCCACCACCGCCAACACCCGCACCTATGTGGACATCGTGCGGGAAAAGTCCACCCTGCGCAAGCTGATCGCGGTGTGCCAGCGGATTCAGGAGCAATGTTACAGCCAGCTGGACCCCCTTCCCACCGTTTTAAACAGCGCGGAGCGGGCCATTTTCGACATCGTCATGAAGCGCAGCGGCGCGGACACTTTGCAGCCTTTAAGCACAGTGCTCAGCCGCACCTTTGACAAAATTGAGGAGCTGAGCCGCCTTAAGGGCCGCCTTTCCGGCGTGCCCACAGGCCTTTACGACCTGGACCGGATGCTGACCGGCCTGCACGGAGGCGAGCTGGTGCTGGTGGGCGCGCGCCCGGCCATGGGCAAAACCTCCATCGCCCTGGGCGTCAGCCAGTTCGCGGCGGTTCGGGGCAAAAAAACTGTGGCCATTTTCAGCCTGGAAATGCCCAGCGAGCAGATCGGCATGCGTATTTTGTGCTCGGCGGCCAACATCAACATGCAGCGGGTGCGCACCGGCATGCTGGGCGACGACGAGTGGATCAAGCTGGGCGACTGCCTCAACCAGCTCAGCGGTTGCCGCATGTTCATCGACGACACCCCCTCCCTCACCCCCTCCCAGCTTCGCAGCCGCTGCCGCAGGCTGATGATTGAGCAGGGCCTGGACCTGGTGGTGATCGACTATCTGGGCCTGATGGGCTCGGACAAGCGCACGGAAAACCGCCAGCTGGAGGTAAGCGAAATCAGCCGCCAGCTGAAATCCATCGCCCTGGAATTAAAGGTGCCCGTGCTGGCCTGCGCGCAGCTGAGCCGCGCCCCCGCCGCCCGCACAGACAAGCGCCCCATGCTCAGCGACCTGCGGGATTCCGGCAGCATCGAGCAGGACGCGGACGTGGTGCTCTTCATCCACCGGGAAGGCTATTACGCCACTTCGGAAAGCGACGTAAAACCGGACGACTCTTCGGGAGAAATCAACATCGCCAAGCAGCGCAACGGTCCCGTGGGCACGGTGAACGTGGAGTGGCAGGCGGAGTTTGCCCGCTACACCAACTTGCCAGGCACCCGGGTGCCATTGTATGCGGAGGAATGAAATTGATGGAACAACAGCGCGTTTGCGATTTGACCAAGGATCAGCGTTTTGAGGGCTTTGTGCTGGTGCGCATGAGCGAGCAGCGCACCGGCGGCAACGGCGGCAAATATCTGGACATGACCCTGGCGGACCGGACCGGCGAGGTCAGCGCCAAGCTATGGGACGGAAACGTGGCCGCCCCCGCGGTGGGCTCCGTCATCAAGGTGCGTGGCGGCACGCTGGAATACAACGGCCGGCTGCAGCTTAGGGTGGAAAAGCTTCGGGCCCTGGAGGACGGGGACGAGGTGGACATGTCCGCCCTCACCCCCAGCGCCCCGGAGCCGCCGGAGGTGATGATGGCGGACATTGAGGCCGCCCTTGCCGAAATGGACAGCGAGCCCCTGCGGCGGCTGGTGAAAGAGCTGCTCTCCCGCTATTCCGACCGCCTGCCCTACTACCCCGCTGCCCAGCGCATCCATCACGCGGAGCGCGGCGGGCTTTTGCACCATACCACCGGCATGCTGCGAACCGCCCGGGCCGTTTTGCCCGCCTACCCCTTCCTGAACCGTGATTTGGTGTTTGCGGGGGTCATTGTGCACGATCTTTGCAAAATGGAGGAGCTGGACAGCGACGCCCTGGGCGTTGTGCGGGACTATACGGAAAACGGCCTGCTGCTTGGCCATCTGGTGCTGGGCGTGTCCCGAATCCAGCAGGCGGCGGACGCCCTGGGGATCTCCGGGGAACCCGTGTCCCTTTTGCAGCACATGATGCTCAGCCATCATGGGGAAGAGGCCTTTGGCAGCCCCCGCCGGCCCATGTTTCCCGAGGCGGAGCTACTCCACTGGCTGGACCTGCTGGACGCCCGGATGAACGAAATGCAGTCCGCGCTTCAAAAAGTGTCTCCCGGTGTGTTTACCGAAAAAATCTGGTCCCTGGAGCGGCGGCTGTACCATCCGGACTACGAAGCCCTTGGCAAACCGGCCTTGGAGATCGACAGTTGACGGCCCCGGCCTAAAAATGTTACAATATCGTTGCAAATTGACGAAATCCGTTTCTTCACACGTTCTATCAAAGCCACCCTATGCGGCGATATCCGCGCCATGCGACGCATGACGCCTACCGGAGGATAGCGAAATGAAACGCCAATGGAAGTTGATCCTGTGCCTGGCCTTGATTCTGGCCACCCTCAGCGCCTGCTCGGGCCCGACCAATTCGCCCCAGGTGTTTGACCAGGCCACCCAAAACCTTGGGCCCACCTCGCCCGCTACGCCCACGCCCCCGCCGGGCGCCGGCGGCGACCCGCAAAGCGGCCAGAGCATCTTTGACAGCAACCCCTACGATGCCGGCAGTGAAGGCTTTACGGATGGCGACCCTCTGGGCGAGGAGGACTACGGCGACGACGGCGTTTACGATGAAAGCGCCGACATGGACCCCTACGTCGCCGCCGAGGACGCTACGGTGTATCCTTTTGCGGGCAGCACGCCCATCCCCCTCGATCCGGTGGACATGCCCTCGCCCACGCCCCGGGCCCAACTGGTGTTTGCCACCGCGCCCTACGCCATTTCTTCCCTGGGCCTCACCTTTGAGGCGCCCCAGGGCTGGGTTCCCGACGAAAGCGTTTCCGAAATGTTCACCCTCACCGAGCCGGACAGCCAGGTGAAAGACAAGCAGCCGGGCATTATCAAAATCTATGCCACCCCGGTCACCAGCAACTATACCGAAGGCAACCTGAAAACCGAGGTGCAGGACCGGCTGAAGGCCATCAGTTCCACCAACTTTGAGCAGTGGGACCCCAGCCTTACCGCCAGCCGCCACCTGATGGGCGGCAAAGGGGTGTACGCCAATTACAGCGGCACCATGGCCAACGGCGTAAAGGTGGGCGGCCGCATCCATTGCACCTGCATCGACAAGGTGCTCTATTGCATCGAAATCGTCTATCCCTTGGGCTACAAAGAGGACTACCTGGAACTGTTCAGCAAAATGCGCTCTTCCATCAAGAAGGCCGAGTAGGAAGAGGGGGGACGGCAAGGGGCTGCGCGCATGGTTCAGGCCCCTTTAGGGACGGCAGCCCCTAAAACCCCGGCTGGCTTTGCCCTGGACCCTTCCTCACCGCGCTGTGCGCGGTGAAAAATCCATTACATTAAAGGAACGAAAAAACACCGGACCAGCATGCCAGCTTGTCCGGTGTTTTGTTGCCGCTTTTTTCGGGGCAGCGCTTTCGCTGTTCCCTTACGAACAGCAGCTGTGCTTCACCCGCTCCCGTTCCTCGGCGCGCTTGGCGTTGTTGAAACGGTCGGTGGTTCCCACCAAATAGCCCGTAATCCGGCGGATGCGGTGAAAGGGCTGCTTGGGCAAATCGTAGCGCAGCTCCACTTCCTCGCCATCCAGGGTGATGTCGATGTGGTTGGGCTCCATGCCGAATTTTTCCGCCGCCCGCGTGATGTATGCGTCAATCTCATGCTGGGGAAGGGTTCCGTTGGTCACGGTTACGGTGCAGGCCACTTTTGTTCATCCTTTCTTCCAGCGCGTAAAGCCGCGCAAATCTTTTGTCGATGCCCTGTCGGTCTGAACATACCCCCCTTGTTTCCGGGTGAAACCACAAATGCAATTTTGATTGTAAAAAGCGGCGGTCAGAACAGACTGCCGACCAAAGGCGGTGTTTTTCGCGCGGAAAGCCGACATGTTTGGGGTACCCCCCTGCGTATACTGGGACAACAGGGAATTTCCCCGGTTCAGCGGTTTGTCCAACCCCTTTTCGCCGCGGGCGGCGCGGCAATGGGTTTCCAAAGGGGCTTTGCCCCTGCCAGGGTCCAGGGGTGGAGCCCCTGGCATCCCCCCCCCAACAAAGGAGGCGTGAAGCGTGATCCATGCGGAAGCCTATTTTTTATGGAACGCGGCGTTTTGCGCCATCTGCCTGCTGGTAGGCGGAAAACTGGCGGGGCTTTCCGCCCCCCGGCGTGGCATGCTGCCGTTTTGCGCGCTTTTGGGCGGGGGCGGGGCCCTGGGGGCCCTTCTGTTTCCTCCGCTGCAAATTCCTCTGCTGCTGCTATGGCCTCTTTCCCTTTGGCTTTGCTACCGGGAGGAGGGCAACGCCGCCTGCCTGCGGGCGATGGTCACCACCGCCTGCGCCGCGCTGGCGCTGGGCGGCGGCGCGACGATGCTTCGGGGGCTGGGCCAGTCCCCCGCGCTTTCTATGGCCCTCAGCGGGCTTTTGTGCCTACTTTTGTGGACGCTGGCCAGGCTGCTGCCCACGGCCTTTTGCGAGGTAAAACAGCTGGAACTGGGCATTGGCGGCCTCAACATTCTTTTGCCTGCCATGGTGGACAGCGGCAACCTGTTGCGGGACCCGCTCACCGGGCTTCCTGTGCTGGTGGTGTCCCAAACGGCCGTCCGGTCGCTGTTTCCGGAATACCTGGACTTGTGCGATCTGCAAGACCTGCCCATGGGGTTTCGGTTGCTGAGCGTGCGCACCGCCTCCGGGCGGGCGCTGTGGCCCCTGTTCCGGCCGGAGGTGTGCCGGATTTATGTCAACGGCCGGGCGCAAGAGGCCCGGGCGTTGGTGGCGGTGTCCGGGGAATACCAGGGCATTCAGGCCCTGGTACCCCTTCAGGCCCTTCCCTCTTCCGCCGCGGCCGCGGCCCCATGCACGGCGAGTGAAGCAGCCGTCTGAGCGGCGACCTCTTCCCCCGTCACAAAAGTAAGGAGGAACCCCCATGCACGGTTTTGGCGACCTTCCCAGCATTCGCACGGCGCTGCAAAAGCTGCTGGCCCAGCTGTTTCCCCAAGAGCTTTTTTATATTGGCGGCCCGGACCCGCTCCCCGCGCCCCTGGCCCTGCAGGAAGAGCAGGAACTGGTGCAACGGCTGCGGTCCCAGGATGAAACCGCCCGGGCGCGGCTGATTGAGCACAACCTGCGGCTGGTGGTGTTCATTGCCCGGCGCTTTGAAAACACGGGCATTCCGTTGGAGGACCTCATCTCCATCGGCACCATCGGCCTCATCAAAGCCGTGGGCACCTTTGACCCGGACAAAAAAATCAAGCTGGCCACCTATGCCAGCCGCTGCATCGAAAACGAAATTCTGATGTTCTTGCGCAAAACCAACAAGCTGCGCCTGGAGGTCAGCCTGGACGAACCCCTGAAAACCGACTGGGACGGCAACGAGCTGCTTTTAAGCGACGTGCTGGGCACCCAGCCCGACACCGTGTCCCAAAACCTGGAGCAGGAAATTGAGCGGGACCTTTTGCGGGACGCCCTCTCCCACCTGGGGGCCCGGGAAAAGCGCATCATCACCCTGCGCTTTGGGCTCAGCGGCCGGGAGGAGATGACCCAAAAAGAGGTGGCCGACCTGCTGGGCATTTCCCAAAGCTATATCTCCCGTCTGGAAAAGCGGATTCTAAGCCGCCTGCATACGGAGCTGGAGCGTATCGGATAAGGGCCCGGGGCCCCGGAAGGCCGCCGGAAGGATTGTTTTTCCCCGTAAAAAAGTGTATAGTAAGGAACGGGAGCGCGGATGCGCAACCGTTCTTTTTTCGTTTGGATGCGGGAAGGAGTGAAAAAAATGCCTGAACACTGGCCCCTCAACGGATTTTATGATATGACCAAGACCACCCCGCTTTACGAAGCCATTGCCTGCCGGGAAAGCTGCCGCGGTTTTTCCAGCGCGCCCTCCACCGAGCAGTGGACCGCCCTCACCGCCGCCGCCGATACCCTGGCCCTGCCCGGTACGCGGCTGGCCCTGGGCCTGTGCGACAATTCCCTGTTCCAGCCCTTTTTCGGCCTTTTGATGAAGTTTGAAAACGTGCAGCGCTTTGCCGCCATCATTGTGCAAAGCGATGATCCCCAGGCCATGGTGAACGCCGGCATCAGCGGGGAAATGCTGATGCTTTCCGCCGTGCACCTGGGCCTTGGGGGCGTGTGGGTGGCGGGCACCTACAAGCGCGGCGACGTGAGCCTGCCCCTTTCGGAAAACGAAAAGATCGTGGCCCTCATCGCCCTGGGCGTGCCCCAAAGGCCGCCCGCGCCCCCGCTGAAGCGCAAGCGCAAGGAGCTTGCGCGGCTGTGCTCCGACAATTTTGGGGACGCGCCTTCCGCCTTCCGGGAGGCGGCCCAGGCCGTGCAGGCCGCCCCCAGCGCCATGAACCTGCAGCCCTGGTTTTTGCGGTTCGAGCCGGAAAACACCTTGGTGATCTCCGTGAAGCGGCCCAGCGCAAAGCTGGACCTGGGCATTGCCCTGTGCCACGCGGCGCTCAGCCTGGGCCAGACCCCCGTTGCCTATGCCCTGTCTCCGGACGGCCTCACCGCCCGGATCACCCTGTAACGATGGGCAGCCAGGAACAGCAGACCCTGTGGAGCGGCGCCCAGGGCCATGCCACCCAGGCCCCCCTGGCCGACCGCATGCGCCCCCGCACCCTGGATGAGTTCATCGGCCAGGGTGCGCTGCTGGGCGAGGGGCGGCTGCTTCGCCGCGCCATCATGGCGGACCGCATGCAAAGCAGCATCTTCTGGGGCCCTCCCGGCTGCGGCAAAACCACCCTGGCCGCCATCATCGCCAACATGACCGGCAGCGCCTTTGAAAAACTGAACGCCGTTACCAGCGGCGTGGCGGATGTGCGCAAGGTGCTCAAGGAGGCCGAGGAGCGGCGCATCCGCTTCGGCAAGGCCACCTACCTTTTGCTGGACGAGTGCCACCGCTGGAACAAGGCCCAAAGCGACAGCATCCTGCCCGCCATTGAAAGCGGCCTGATTCGCTTCATCGGTTCCACCACGGAAAACCCCATGGCCAGCATGACCCCGGCCATCGTCAGCCGGTGCCGGGTGTTCGCCTTTGACTCCCTCGCCCCGGAGGAAGTGGTGCAGGCGCTGGAGCACGCCCTGGCGGACCCGGAACGGGGCTATGGCAAGTATTTGGTGGAATGCGAGGACGGCGCCCTGCGCTATCTGGCCCGGGTGGCGGGGGGCGATGTCCGCGCCGCGCTGAACGCCCTGGAGCTGGCCTTCCTCACCACCGAAGAGCAAACCGACGCCGCCCACCCCAAACCCTACCGGTTCATCAGCCTGTTCACCGCCCAGGAAAGCGTGCAAAAGCCCATGCTGAAGCTGGACGAGGATTTGTACTACGACATGCTGTCCGCCTTCATCAAAAGCATGCGGGGCAGCGACGCCAACGCAGCGCTGCTTTGGTTCAGCCGGCTTTTGTATGCCGGGGTGGATCCCAAGCTCATCGTGCGGCGCATTGTGGTTCACGCCAGCGAAGACGTGGGCCTGGCGGACCCCCTGGCCATGCTGCAGGCCCATGCCGCCGTAAAGGCGCTGGAGTTTGTGGGCCTGCCCGAGGCCAAAATTCCCATTGCCCAGGCCATCATCGCCATTTGCCAGGCGGAAAAAAGCAACAGCGTGGTGGAGGCCATCGGCGCCGCCTACGCCGACGCGGAAAAGGGCGATTTTTCGCCCGTGCCCCCCTACCTGCGGGACCAAAGCTACAAAATTCCTCACACCCAAACCCCGGAGTACAAATATCCCCACAACTACCCCGGGCATTTCGTGCAGCAGACCTACATGCCCCCGGGCTATGAAAACACCGTGTATTACCGCCCTTCGGACCAGGGCCACGAAGCCAAACTAAAGCAACGCATGGAGCGTAGATTTGGAGCGCT
Source organism: Eubacteriales bacterium (assembly GCA_031556335.1). Lineage (GTDB taxonomy): Bacteria > Bacillota > Clostridia > Christensenellales > Aristaeellaceae > Limiplasma. The sequence continues at coordinate 10,138 of JAVBTE010000053.1, forward strand.
GGATGACGCAACCCCGGAAACCAAGCCGTGAGATCGACATCCGAAAGGCTTCCGCCTTCGCCATCATCGTCAACGCGCTGCAAATCGGCATGCTGTTGGCCTTTGTGGCCTATGTGGTGTGGGCGGACCCCGGCAAAGGCGGCCTTTTCATGACCCGGGCCCTGGCCGTTGTCTGCGCCTTCACCGCCGGTTGGGGCGCCCTCCTCGACATCCGCCAGGCCATCCTGTCCCGCCGGAACCTGCGCACCATCGCCCACCTGGAGGCCACCGTCGCCCAGATGGACGCCCTGAACCACACCCTGCGCGCCCAGCGCCACGATTTCTTGAGCCACCTGCAGGTGGTGTACAGCCTGATGGAAATGGGCGAGTACCCCGACGCCACCGATTATCTGGAAAAGGTATACGGCGACATTCGCTCCGTTTCCTCCATTCTTCGCACCCATTCCACCGCGGTGAACGCCCTTTTGAAGGTAAAAACCGCCGCCGCCAAAGAGGCCGGCGTCGCCTTTCAGCTGGACATCAAGTCCACCCTGGAAGGGGCCGTGATGCCTGGCTGGGAGCTTTGCTGCGTGCTCAGCAACCTTTTGGACAACGCCATCGAAGCCGCCCAGGCCGCCGAATCCCCCGCTGTGTCCCTTCGCATTTCCGAAAACCTGCGGGAGTACACCTTCCAGGTCGAAAACAACGGGCAGTCCATTCCCCCCACCCTTTTGAAGCGCGTATTTGAGCCCGGCGTCACCACCATGGGCGAAGGCCACGGCATGGGCCTTCAAATTGTGAGGCAGACGCTGGAAGAATACGGTGGCCTTGTCGACTGCGACAGCGCCGCCGGCCAAACCGTGTTTACCGCCGTGCTCCCCAAGCAGGGGACGTAGGGTTGGGACGGGGACGAATGCGGGGGAACCTTCTTTTTGCAACAGAAGGTTCCCCCACACCCCCTCCCAGAAAACCACATGGGATCTATTCTTTTTTCCATGGACCGCGCTGCGCGCGGCTCATAATGGGGCCTGGGGGCATGCCCCCAGGCAGGGTTTTAGGGGCGGCAGCCCCTAACGTTCCTCCCCTCCCCCCACCAACGAAAGGAGCGCGGGGCTTCCCGCCGCAACATGGAGCAAGCCAAGAAGTCGTTTTTGAAAAACCTGGCCGGGTTCTCAATGATGTCCTGGATCGCTTTTGCCATTGGGTTTTTGGCCACGCCCATTGGCACGCGGCTGTTTGCCACGGAGGAATGGGGCAAGATTGGGCTGTTCCAGACCTACGCGGGGCTGTTTGCGGCGTTTTGCTATCTGGGGCTGGACCAGGCCTTTGTGCGGTTTTTCCGGGAGCCGCCTGCCCGGGGCACCCGCAGGGGCATGCTCACGTTTTGCACGGCAAGCTCGTTAGGGTTCAGCGTGCTGGCCTCTTTGCTGCTGCTGTTTGTGTGGCGCACGGTCAGCATGAAAGTGGTTGGGGAAGCGGATTTTTCCGTGTTCCTGTGCCTGTGCGTGTTCAACTTCTGCTCGGTGCTGTTCCGGTACCTGTCCCTTTGCTACCGCATGGAGCAAAACGCCAAACTGTATACCATCCAGGGTGTCATCCATGTGCTGGTGACGAAAATCGCCTACCTGGCGGTGGGCTTTGGCAACGCCCAGGGCAAAACGGCCATTTTGGCGCTGACGGCGCTGATGGCGGTGTTCACGGCGGTGTTTGTGCTTATCCAGCGCAGCCGGTTTGACCGGGGGTTCGCCGCCCAGACGGACAAGCCTTTTGTCAGGGAGATGGCGCGCTATGCCGCGCCGCTCATTCCCATCACCCTCATCACCTGGCTGAACGGCTCCGTCAGCGCCCTGGTGCTGGAACCCCTGAAAGGCTTTGGCACGGTGGGCATTTACAACAGCGCGCTTGGGCTGGCGTCCACGGTGAATATCATTCAAACCGGCTTCAACACGTATTGGGCCCCTTACGTGTACGAAAACTACCAAAGCGACAACAAGCGGCGCTTTTTCACCGTCCACCGGCTGATGGCCTGCATCCTTACCCTGTTTGGCCTTCTGGTGACGCTGTTGCAGGCCCCGGTGTTTTTGCTGCTGGGCCCGGCCTACCGGGGCTCGGTGGTGTTTTTTCCTTTTCTGTTCCTGGCCCCCATCTGCTACTGCCTCAGCGAAACCACGGGCATGGGCATTAGCATTTCCAAAAAGACCCACTGGAACTCCATCGTGTTTTTCACCTCGGTGCTGTGCAACCTGGGGCTGTGCCTTTGGCTGGTGCCCCGGCTGGGGGCCACGGGGGCGGCGGTGTCCTCCGCCGTGTCGGCGGTGGTGTCGCTGGTGTTTCGCACCATCGTGGGCGAAAGGTACTACAAAGCCATTGCCAACTACCGCTGCGTGGGCTATACCATCGGGCTGATGCTGCTTGCTTCCTTTGCCAACCTGCTGCTGGCCGGCCAGCCGGCGCTGAAATACGCCGCGCTTTCGGGAACGCTTGGGCTTGCGGTTCTTTTGTACCGCCGGGAGGTGGCCCTGCTCCTTACAACGGTTTTGCAGCTGCTGAAAGAAGGCAAAAGCGCGCTGGTAAAGAAAAGCAATGAAAACAAAGGAGATCGACCGTGACCCAACGCATTTTGATGATCGCCGACGCGGACGGATTTTGGACCAAGCGCTATATTGAGCACCTGCTGCTGCCCGCCGGGTACGAGGTGGTGCTGTTCCCCATTTGGGGCGATCACGGCACCTTTGACGATTTTTATGAGGAAAACGGGGTGGTGGTGTACCGGGACGCCCACACCCTGCCCATCATCCGGCACATTCCCAGGCTTCGCATGTGGGCGCGGATCTTTTTGAACGCCCGGGCCCTTCAAAAGCTGGGGCCCTTTCAGGCGGTGCACAACCACTATCTGTCCCAGCGGGACCTGGCCCTGGGCAAGGCGGTATGCAGACGGTTTCCCGCCGCCCGCTGGATTTGCAGCTTTTGGGGCAGCGACCTGCTCCGCTCCCCAGCCAAAGAGCACGCCCGCATGCGGCCCTACCTGGCCTCTTGCCATGGGGTCACCATTCATTCCGCCCTCCAGTTTGAGGAGGTGCGCAAGCATTACGGCGACGCCATCAAGGACAAAACCTCGCTGGTGTACTTTGGGCAAACCGTGTACCAGGACATCGACCGGGTGCGTGCCGTGGCGGACCGGGCCCAGTGCAAGCGGCACTTCGGCATCGACCCGGCCCGGACGGTGGTGTGCGTAGGCTATAACGCCTCCGTGGCCCAAAACCAGCCGGAGATCCTTCGCGCCATGGCGGGGCTGCCTGCCGCCCTGCTCAGCGGCATGACCGTGATTTTGCAAATGACCTATGGGGCCAACGACGCCGCCTATGTGCGGGCCGTGCGGGAGGCCGCCGCCGCCCTGCCCGCCGAAACCCTCATCTATACCGAATTTATGGACGCCACGGAAAGCGCCTACCTGCGCCTTTGCGCCGACGCCTTCATTTTGGCCATTCAAACCGACGCCTTCTCGGCCAGCCTTCAGGAATACCTCTACGCCGGGGCCCGGGTGCTGCGGGGGGCGTGGCTCTGCTATCCGCAATTGACCGAGCTTGGCATTGAAACCGCCGTGTTCTCGGAATACGGCGAAATCCCGGGGTTGCTTGAAGAGGCGCTTTCAACCCCCGCCTCCCCAGAGGAAATGGCCCGGCGGGCGGAACTTTCCCAGCGCTATTCCTGGGAGGCGGTCAGCGGGGGTTGGCTGGCCCTATACAACTGCACAAATGATGTTTTTTGAGCGGCCCGGCATCCCCGGCAACCGCTTTTTCCAAATGCTTCCAGCCCTTGCTTTGCGCCCCAAAGGGCCCGGCCCCGCGCGTTGACAAGAATATCCAATCATGCTATTCTGTCAGGAAGCCAAGTGCGCACGTGGCCGCTGTTTGGGCATACTTTGGTAGGGACGCGCAGCGAACCGCAAACGATTGAAAATAAGGGGTTGGTTTCATGCCGCGATATCGCGTGGGAATCATCGGAGCCACGGGGATGGTAGGGCAGCGCTTTATTTTGCTCCTTCAAAACCATCCCTGGTTCCAAGTCGCCTGTTTGGCCGCTTCCAGCCGCAGCGCGGGAAAGCCATACCGCGAGGCCGTGGAAGGCCGCTGGGCCTTTGACGCGCCGCTGCCCGCCTACGCGGCCGATTTGCCCGTGATGGACGCCGGCCAGGTGGATCAGATCGCCCCCCTGGTGGACTTTGTCTTTTGCGCGGTGGACATGAAAAAAGACGAGATCCTGGCCCTGGAAGAGCGCTACGCCAAGGCGGAAATTCCGGTGATCAGCAACAACAGCGCCAACCGCATGACCCCGGACGTGCCCATGATGATTCCCGAAATCAACGGCGGTCATGCCCGGATCATCGAGGCCCAGCGGAAACGCCTGGGCACGAAAACCGGCTTTATCGCGGTGAAGCCCAATTGCAGCATTCAAAGCTACGTACCCGCCCTTTGGCCCCTTTTGGACTTTGGGCCGGAAAAGGTCATCGCCTGCACCTACCAGGCCATCAGCGGCGCGGGCAAAACCTTCACCACTTGGCCGGAAATGGTGGACAACGTCATTCCCTACATCGGCGGCGAGGATGAAAAAAGCGAGCGGGAGCCCCTGCGCATTTTCGGCCGCGTGGGCCAAACCGGCATCGAGCTTGCCAAAGACCCTGTGATCAGCGCCCAGTGCCTTCGGGTGGCCTGCACCGACGGCCACATGGCCGCCGTCAGCGTCAGCTTCCGCCAAAAGCCCTCCATTCAGCAGATTTTGGAGCGCTGGGAAAACGCCGTGCCCATGACGGACGGCATGGACCTGCCCTCCAGCCCCAAGCGGTTCCTGCATTACTTTGAGGACCCCTCCCGGCCCCAGACCCGCCTGGACCGGGACTGTGAAAACGGCATGGGCATCACCATCGGTCGCCTTCGGGACGACAACGTGCTGGACTACAAGTTCGTCTGCCTCAGCCACAACACCGTTCGCGGCGCGGCGGGCGGCGGCGTGTTGAGCGCCGAGTATCTGTGCAAGCTGGGTTATATCCCCGCCAAGTAAGGAGGTGCGTTTTTCATGACCAAAGCGCCTTTGTTTCAGGGCAGCGCCGTGGCGCTGGTAACCCCTTTCCGGGATGGAAAGGTGGATGTGCCCGCCCTTCACCGCCTGGTGGATTTTCAAATCGAAAACGGCACCGCGGCCCTGGTGGCCTGCGGCACCACCGGCGAACCCACCACCATGGTGCCCGAGGAGCGGGCCCTGGTGACCCGGGAGGTTTTGAAGGCCGCCAAGGGCCGGGTGCCGGTGATTGTGGGCACGGGCTCCAACTGGACGCAAAACGTCATTGACACCGCCAACCGCTACCGGGACGACGGCTGCGCCGCCCAGCTGGTGGTGACCCCCTACTACAACAAAACCACCCAGGAAGGGCTGTACCGCCATTACATGGAAATCGCGGACCACACCACTTTGCCCATCATCATCTACAACGTGCCCTCCCGCACCACGCTGGACATCGCCCCGGAGGTGCTTTCCTGCCTTGCCTCCGACGAGCGGTTCGTCGGCCTGAAGGAGAGCAGCTACAACATCCCGTATGTAATGGAAAAAATCCGCTGCACCAATGGTTCTTTGCCCCTGTTCAGCGGCAACGACGACACCGTGGCGCCCCTGATGGGCCTGGGGGCCCATGGGGTGATCTCCGTGGTGGCCAATATTCTGCCCAGGGAAATGGCCCTGATGGCGGACAGCCACCTGAAAGGCGACCAGGCAACCGCCCTGAAAACCCAGCTGCGCCTATTGCCCTTGGTGCGGGCCCTGTTTGCGGAGGTCAGCCCCATTCCCTGCAAGGCGGCCATGGAAATGATGGGCCTGTGCGGCGGCGAGCTGCGCCTGCCCTTGGTGCCCATCAGCGACGGGGCCCGGGAACAGCTTCGCAAGGCGCTTTTGGATCTGGGCGTCAAGCTGTAAGCCTTGTGGCGAAGCCGCGACATGCCACTGGCATGGGGCGGCCGACAAGGGAGGGCAGGGCGCAGCCCTGACGAGCCACCGAGGTTGCCGTAGGCAACGAAGCAGGAGGGGCCCTTCCACAGCGGCCCTTCCTTTTTTGAAAACGGCCATCGGACAGGCCATCTGCATCAAAGGAGTGGAAACCATGCGGATTTTGATCGGCGGCGCCCTGGGGCGCATGGGCCGGGAATTGGCGGCGGCGGCGGAAGCCGCGGGCGTCCAGGTGGCGGGCGGCGTCGACGTGGCCTATCAGGGCCAGCCAGCCGCCTTCCCCATGGCGGCTGGGTATGACCGGGTTCCGGAGCCTGCCGACGTGCTGGTGGATTTTTCCCGGCCCGACGGCCTGCCGGAACTGATTTCGTTTTGCGCCCGCGCCAAAATGCCCGCCGTGCTTTGCACCACGGGGTATACGGATGTGGAGCAAAAGCGCATTGAGGCCGCCGCCCGAGAACTGCCCATTTTGCGCAGCGCCAACATGAGCCTTGGCATCCACGTTTTGGAACAGCTGGTGGCCCTGGCCAGCAAGGCCCTGGGGGACAGCTTCGACATTGAAATTGTGGAAAAGCACCACCGCATGAAGGCGGACAGCCCCAGCGGCACGGCCCTGATGCTGTACGAGGCCGCCCGCAAGGAGATCGGCGCGGACGTGAAGCCGGTATACGGCCGCTACGGCCGCACTCAGAAGCGGGAGGCGGGGGACATTGGCCTGCACGCCGTGCGGGGCGGCACCCTGACCGGAGAGCACGAAATAGGCTTCTATGGGGAAGGGGAGCACCTGGTGCTGACCCACCGGGCCGAAAGTCGGGCCCTGTTCGCCCAGGGGGCGCTTCAGGCCGCGCGTTTTTTGAAAGGAAAGCCCGCCGGGCTGTATTCCATGCGGGATGTGGTGGCGGAGATGCTGGGGTAATTGGCCCCGTGGCACGGGAGAGGGGGAGGCTTTGCAAAAAGCCTCCCCCTCAGACCGCCGACAAAGGTAAAGTTGGCGTTTTTTTCAATGCAAGAAAACAGAAGAACAAAGCAAAAGAAAAGGGTCCAAATGTCGAATATATAAAGGGAAAGAGGCATGTGAGGTGATCATGCAAGCACAAGAAACAAACCGTTACTGTGGAACGAACGCCCAAGGTCTATCTGGAGGATCTGGACGCTGCTGTTGCAAAGGAGCGGGAGCAGGTGGGGAAGAAGCCTTTTGACCGAGACGGCGACAGCGATCCAAAAGAAACCACCACGAGGCAACAAAGCAAAAGCGACCCGGACAGCGGCCAGCTCAACCAGGAGGGGAAGCCGGATGGGTTCCATTACAGCGAGCACCGAACCGTGGACAGCAAAACAAACATTGTGGTGAATGTACGCATTACCCCGGCCAACATCAATGATCTAGACCCAATCCATGATATTCTAAATGATATCGAAAACAGGCTTGGTTTCTTGCCCAAATACAGGGGAGCAGATGCTGGATACCACACCGCT
>JAVBTE010000062.1:0-6425 GCA_031556335.1 Eubacteriales bacterium
TCAGGGTGTAAGCAAAAGGAGCGCCCGCATGGACGCCCCTTTTTTGCTGCTTCTTGCTTTTTTTCTCATCCCCGCTTCCCTTTCCCAAGCCGAAACCACTCCCACACAGCCCTGGGGTTTTCCTCATGGGGCGAGGGAATCACGGCGTTGATGAAAAGCGCCAGCGCCACGCCGATGCCCGTGTCAATCATGCGGTCGATGATGTATTTCACAAAATTGCTTTCGTTCACGGTAAGCAACACCACAAAAAACACCACCGCGCCGGGCTGGATGCCGCCGTCGGCCCCCAAAAGCTGGCCGATGACCAAAATCACCGCCAGCCCCAGCGTCAAATACACAAACCCGGGCACGCCCAGCGCCTGGTGCCGGTACAGCGGGTAAAAGGGAATGGCCACCAGGCCGCCCATGAGGGTGCCCACAAAACGGTTGCCGCCCGCTTTCAGGCTGGTTTTCAGCATGTTTCCCATGCCAAACACCGCGCCAATGCAGGCGAAGCATGGGTTTCTGCCGATCAGGGAATACGCCAGGGTCAAAATCGCGGTGGCGATCAACGTTTTGATGGCCCGCATCCCCAGCGTAAACCGGTGCTTTTTGGGTGGACTTTGCTCCATGCTTGCGCCTGCTTTCGGTGTTTTGCCGGGCTCAGTCCTCGGGCTTATATTTTTTCTCCAAAATGCCCATTCCGTATCCCAGCGCGATGCCAACGACGCAGGCCACCACGCAAATAATGGCCAGCTTTGTGGTGTAGGCGGCTACCGCGCCGCTTTCCAGCACCTTGCCGCCCCAAGGAATGATCATGACGGTGGAAGCCAGAATGATGCCCAGAATGACGTGGTACATTCCGGCATAGGCCTTGTCAAACAGCTTGTCAAACACCTTGGACAAAAGCAGGAAGCAGGCCATGGCGCCGATCACCACAGGAATCAGCACGGAAAGGTCCAGCCCGCCAATGCGGTTCATCATCACGCCGTAAATGCCCATGTACAGCAAAAAGTTGGAAGGGCTCAGGCCGGGCACAATGGCGCCTAGGCCCATCAGCGCGCCTGCCAGCAGCCACACCCAAATGCTGCCGGTGGGAATGGTCACGGTTTCCAGAATGCCCTGGATATACCTCAGGAAAACGATCATCCCCACCATGGCGGCAATGGCGATCAGAATGTGCTTCATGGTCCGCCCCTGCTTGCCGGCCTGCTTGTACAGCGCGGGAAGGGTTCCCAGCACGCAGCCGATAAAGAACCACACCAGCGGCACTTCCCATTTGTTGAAAAACTCGCCCAGCACCTTGGAAACCAGCACCATGCTGATCAGTACGCCCACGCCGATGGGAATGAAAAACTTGACGTTTTTCATAAAATCCTTGCGGATGTTCGCAAAAAAACGGATCATGGGCTCATACACCCCGAAAATAGCCGCGAACACACCGCCGCTGACCCCGGGAATAATAAAGCCCGTCCCGATCACGATCCCCTTCACCAGGCGGAACAGCCAGGCGATGATGGGGTTTCCCTTCTTTTGTTCCGTCATTATTGTCCAATCCTTTCCTCTTTCAGGCCGGCCTCAGGCCTTCCTCATTCACCGCTCGATTATAGCATAAAATCTTCCTGCCTGCCTCCGCCACACCACATCAAATTTTCGCTAAAATTTTCACAATTCTTGCTTTTGGGGGCAAAATCACCTTTTTTTCTGGGGTTACAACCTTGATTTTATGGGGCTCATGATATACTATGGAACTATATGCCGGCTGCTTTGGTTTGCGAAAAAGACCGGTTCCTTCCATTCTTTCTCATTTGTTGTCATGGATTCACCCTGATCGTTTTCCCATCTTGAAGGGAGGGATTTGATGATTCAATCCGCGTCGCTTTTCACCTACGAGCTGGACGACCCGGCCTTGGCGCTGGAGGAACTGCAAAGCCAGCTTGCCCAAAAGCTTACCTTGCGGCAAAACACCGTGGGCATTCTGCAGTGCGACCCGGAGTTTCTGGCTTCCGGGGTGTTTCAGGCCGTATGCGCGGGCCTGCCCTTCCCCGTGGCGGGCACCACCACCATGTCCCAGGCGGTCAACGGGGAAGCGGGCGCGCTGATGCTGACGCTTTTGGTGCTCACCTCCGACGACGCTGTTTTTGAGGCGGGCCTCACATCGCCCATGGCGGGAGACATTCTCTCCGCCACCCGCCCCGCCTATGAAGCCGCCCTGGCCCGGCTTGGTACCCAGCCCAGGCTGATCCTGGTGTTTCCTCCCCTGCTGCTGGAAAACGCCGGGGACCAGTACATCGACGCGCTGGAAGCCCTGTGCCCCGGCGTGCCCATCTTTGGCACCATCGCCGTGGAAGATTCTCTGGACTACGCGCGTTGCGCCTCCTTCGCCAACGGGGAACATGGCCACCGCGCCATGTCCTTTGTGCTGGTGGGCGGCCAGGTCTCGCCACGGTTTTTTGTCGCCACCATCCCGGAAAGCCGCCTTCTGCCCTACCGGGGCGAAATCACCCGGGCGGAGGGCAACCTGGTGCACGAAATCAACGGCGTTCCCGCTGCGGACTATTTTGAAAGCATCGGCCTGGCCCAAAACGGCGTCATCGACGATGGCGTGCAGTTTGTGCCCTTCATCCTTCACATGAAAAAGCAGGAGGAGCGGGACCCGGTGCCCGTGGTACGCGCCATGGTGCGGTTCAACGAAAACGGCTCCGCCATCTGCCGGGGTTACATGTACGAGCAATCGGTCTTTGCCCTCAGCACCTTTGAAAAAGAAGGCGTGCTCAAAACCACTTTGCAACTGGTGGATACGGTAAACCGGCTGGAGGACGCCCAGGCCGTTCTCCTGTTCTCCTGCCTGGTACGTCGCATGGCCTTCGCCACCGAACCCCTGGTGGAGGCCCAGCAGGTGGTTCAGGCCATGCGGCCCGACGTCCCCTTCATGATGGGGTATTCCGGCGGAGAAATTTGCCCCACCGGCACTTTTCATGGCCTGCCCATGAATCGTTTCCATAACTATTCGCTGATCGCTTGCGTACTGTGATCCAAAGGAGGCAAACCGCCATGGAACCGGAGATGAAATTCTCTCGGGAGCAGTGGGAAGCGCTTACGCGGCAAAACCAGCAGCTTGAGGCCGACCTGAAAAACGCGCGGTTGGAGCAAGCCAAGCAAAGCCGCCAATTGCGCTCCATGGAAAACCTGATGGCCACCCTCAAGATCAATATGGATACGCAATTGGCCCTGAACAAGGCCATGACCCAGGACAAGGAAAAACGGGAGCGCTACATCTCTCTTCTTTTGGAAAACTGCCCGGACGTCATCCTGCTGTTGGACAGCAACCTCAAATACATCCTGGGCACGGCTGCGGCAGCGGACCTCATTGACGTGGCGGACCCCAGCACCCTGGCGGGCCGGGGTTTTCCCGCCATTGCCGCCGGGCACCTGCCGCCGGAGCTTGGGGCCGCGCTGCTTTCCGCGGTGGAAGCCGTGGCCGCAGAGGGCGCCGCCGGCCGCTATGCCCAGCAAAACCTGACCCTGACCGCTTCGGGCAAAACCTTCGAGGTACTGGTGCTTACCTTTTTCAGCGCCCAGCGAGAGTTTGACGGCTTGCTGGTGCTTTTGCACGACGCCACCGCCATCACCCAGGCCAAGGTGGACGCGGAACGCGCCAACCACGCCAAGTCCGACTTTTTGGCCTCCATGTCCCATGAAATCCGCACGCCCATGAACGCCATTTTGGGCCTTTTGGAATCCATCGGGCAGGACCCCCTGTCAGACCGCCAGCAGGGGTATGTGCGCCATATCCAAAAGGCCAGCCGTTCCCTGCTCAGCATCATCAACGACATTCTGGATTTTTCCAAAATCGAGGCGGGAAAGCTGACCCTGACCCCCACGGACTTCGACGTGCTGGAACTGCTGGACAACCTGGCCTCCCTTACGGCGGTCACCGCCGGGGAAAAGGGTCTGGCGTTTTTCCACACCATCGGCCCGGAGGTGCCCCGGTTCATCCATGCCGATGAAACCCGCCTGCGGCAGGTGGTGAATAACCTGCTGGGGAACGCCATCAAGTATACCCAGGAAGGCGAAGTTCGCATGGATGTCTCCGTCTTGGAGGGGTTTTTGCGCATCGACGTCAGCGACACGGGCATCGGCATCCGCGAGGAGGATGTGGACAGGCTGTTTTCGCCCTTTGAACAGCTGGATCTTCGCAAAAACAGGCACGTCACCGGCACCGGGCTGGGGCTGGCCATTACCCGGCATATTTGCGACGCCATGGGCGGCTCCATCTCCGTGCAAAGCGTGTATGGGCAGGGCTCCACCTTTACGGCCCGCTTCCCCCTGTGCCTGGGCCGCGAGGACGCCGCCCCCACCCGGAATGACCCGGCGGTTTTTACCGCCGCCCCGGAGGCTTCCGTGCTGGTGGTGGACGACATCGAAATCAATCTGGTGGTGGCGGAGGCCATCCTCGGGCAATACGGCATCCAGCCCGACCTGGCCATGTCCGGCCCGGAGGCGCTTTCGCTGATCGAAAAAAAGCGCTACGACCGGATTTTTATGGACCAAATGATGCCGGACATGGACGGCATCGAGGCCACGGGCCACATTCGGGCGTTTGATGAATACTACCGCACCGTACCCGTGGTGGCCCTGACGGCCAACGCCCTGGGCGGTGTGGAGCAAAGCCTGTTGGACGCGGGCTTCAGCGATTATCTTTCCAAACCCATCGACATGAACCTGATGAACAAATGTCTTGCCAGATGGCTGAAACCCCATTCCGTCATGTAACCATCCGCGAAGGCTTCCTCATGGCGCATTCGCCAAAGCGGATCGTTTTTTTCGTTGTTTTGACGTATGTTTTTCCTGGTCACGATGCTTGCCATTTTTGCCCTTAATGCTTCTTTTGGTATGTGTTTGCAAGATTTTAGGAAGCTTTTTCTTACATTTTCAAAAACGATATTGTATTCTTCGCGTAACTTTGCTATAATTTACCACGAACTGCCATCGTGTGTCGGCAACCGTCTGTTTTCGTGTTTCTTTGTGATCCCAAACGCATTCCGTTTCCCTGACGCATGTGTTCCTGCTATTTTGTTCATTGCGAGGAGTATCCATGTCCACAACTTTGCTTCAACAGTTCTCCCGCCAAGACGCGCTTGAGACCGTCATCGGTTGCGCCCACCTTGGGGTTTGGGAGATTTTCACGGAAAACGGTGAATATCTCATTCAGATGGATGGGCAAAGCAGCGCCATTTTTGGCATGCCCAACCGGGAGCATACGCTGGACTTTTTCCAGTTGCTGGAAGCCTGCTATCCGGAGGACCGGGCGCGGATCATTGCGGAAATGCAGGGGCTTATGCAACAGCCCGGTGAAAAAAAGGTGATTGAATACCGCATCTGGAGCGAAGCCACCAAGTCCTGGCGGTGGATTCGCAGCTGCGGACAATGCCTGGTTCCGCAAGGCGCATCGCAGCCCCACATTCTGGGCAGCAGCCAGGATATTCAGGACAGCCTGGCCTTCCGCTCCTTCCTCCAGCAGATGGACGAAGCCAACGAGCGCACCCAGATCATGCTGGACGCCACCCCTCTTTGCAGCAATTTCTGGGACGAGAACTTCAACAACATCGACTGCAACCAGGCGGCCGTGTTGCTGTTTGATTTGCACAACAAACAGGAATACCTGGACAAATTCGATCAGCTTTCCCCGGAATTTCAGCCCGACGGGCAGCCCTCCGGCGAAAAAGCCATGAAATACATCACCGAGGCTTTTGAAAAAGGCCGGGTGGTGTTTGAATGGATGCACCAGAAGCTGAACGGCGAGCCCATTCCCTCCGAAATCACCCTGGTGCGGGTCAAGCGGGGCGACGGCCACATCGTGCTTGGCTACACCCGGGACCTGCGGGAATACAAGCGCATGATGGCCGCCACCCAGGAGGCCAACGAGCGCGCCCAGATCATGCTGGACGCTACCCCCCTGTGCTGCAACCTGTGGGATGAAAACTTCAACAACATCGACTGCAACCAGGAAGCCGTCAACCTGTTTGACCTGAAAAGCAAGCAGGAATACCTGGACCGGTTTTTCCAGCTGTCGCCAGAGTTTCAGCCCTGCGGCCGCTCCACCGCCGAAATGGCCCAGGAAAACATTGCCACCGCCTTCCGGGAAGGCCGGGTGGTGTTTGAATGGATGCACCAGAAGCTAAGCGGCGAGCCCATTCCCTCCGAAATCACCCTGGTGCGGGTGAAGCGGGGCGACCACTACATCGTGGCGGGTTACACCCGGGACCTGCGGGAATACAAGCGCATGATGGCCGCCACCCAGGAGGCCAACGAGCGCACCCAGATCATGCTGGACGCCACCCCCCTTTGCTGCAACCTGTGGGATGACAACTTCAACAACATCGACTGCAACCAGGAAGCCGTCAACCTGTTTGACCTGAAAAGCAAGCAGGAATACCTGGACC
>JAVBTE010000170.1:0-4945 GCA_031556335.1 Eubacteriales bacterium
AGGTCCGCTTCCATTTCCGCTTCCAGCACATGCTCCCAAAAGCCGTCGGTGCACAGCAAAAACTGGTCCCCCGCCCGGGGAACCCCGCTTGCAAGATCCGCCTGAACGGCGGGCGCAGCGCCCAGGGCCCTCAGCACGCCGGACCGGTCGGGATGGTGGCGGATGCCCGCCAGGGGAATTTCCCCGGTGAGCACCGCCAGCTGGGCCACGCTGTGGTCCTGGGTTTGATGAATAACCCGCCGGTCGCGAAACAGGTACAGGCGGGAATCCCCCGCGTGGGCCACAAAGAAACGGTTTTTTTCCCAAAGCAGCAAAACAAGGGTGGTCATCATCCGCCCGTGCTTTGATTGTTGAAGCGCCAAAATGGCGCTGTTGGCGTTGTCAAACGCCTGTTGAACGACAGTTTCATCCCACCGGGGCTGGGCGGCCAAAAACGGCAGCATGGTTTCCGCGGCCAGGGAGGAGGCCGCGTCGCCGCCCCCCTGGCCCCCCAGGCCGTCGGCCACCAGGGCGATGAGCCGCCCGCCGCGTTGCCAAAGCCGGAAGGAATCCTCGTTCACGGTCCGGGCGCCGATTTTGCTGAGGGCGTCCATGGCCGGCTTTGGTCCGTGGCGGAGATTCACATTTGCACCTCAAACACGTTGGAACCGTTGGCCAGGGAGAAGGACTCCCGGTTTGCAAGGAAAACGTCCTGGCCGGGAGGCAGGCGGCGGCCGTCCTGGCCAAAGGTGCCGTAGGTAGAGTCCATGTCCCGCAAAAGCACCCCGGCCCCGGTCAGGGTCACTTTGCAATGGGCGCGGCTGATGCCCTTGGCGGCGCTGCTGAGCACCACGCCGCAGGCGGAAGGATCTCTGCCGATGATGACGGGCTTGCCCATTTCCAGAGGGACGCGGGCGCCCTGAAGCGGGCCCTTGTTGCACACAAGGCTGGCGGTGGCTTCGGAAGGCAGGGCCTTGCTGCTTTGGTCAAACAGGGCGATGGTGTGGCCGGTGGATTTTTGCAGCACCTGGCGAAAGCCCAGGTTCACCAGGAAAAGCAGCGCCGCCCACAGCAGAATCAGCTGCACGATGTTGTTGAAGCTGATGAACAGGAGCCCCACCCGGAACTGGAAAAACAGGGTGGCGCTGTTTTGCAGCAGGTGCATGCCCATGCCAAGGCCAAAGAACAGCAGGAAACGAACGTCCACAAGGTGGCCAAGCCGGAAGGGCTCGCCGTTCATCACCCAGCACAGGGCACCCACAAAGGGCGCGGTGTACAGCACGTGGCCCCAGAAGGCGCTAAAGCCCCGGTTTAGAAGCTCCAGCAGCAGGTATTCGCTGGTCACGGTGTATTGCAGGGTTTCCATCAGTTCAAAGCCGCAGCCCGCCGCCGCGCCAATCACCAGCCCGTCTAGAATGGAAAAGGGCTTCTTTTTGATGCCCATGAAGGCCACGGCCACCAGCAGCTTGATGGGTTCTTCCGTGAAGGGCGCGATGATGGCCGGGCCGCCGATGCGGGTGTTGATGATGGCGGCGCTGGTGATGGAGAACAGGCTGCCCACCAGCACCAGAAGAAGCACCTCGTGGAAGGCGATGTGGCGCAGAATGTTCAGTTCCCACAGCAAAATGAGCAGTGTAAGGGGCACCAGGGTGGAGCCGATCATGACGAAAGGATAGAGGAAGGTGGGCAAAAAGCCCACGTCAAACATTTTCATCATGAACAGGGCAATCAGCAGCAAAATGAGGAACACCCGGGAAAACAGCCAGGGTTTTTGCCACTGCGAAAGCGCGTCGGCCTGGGAGCGGAAGGAGCTTCTAAACACCCGCTCCGTATCGCCGGAATGGTGCCGCCTGAAGGTTTCGGAAAAGATGTCCCGCCAGGAGAGCTTGCTGAGGGAAGCCTGCTGAAATATGACGGTATTCCCGCCATACTGGATGGGCTTGCCACAGACGGGGCATGCCCTTACAATGCCGATGTCGGCATTGCAGGCAGGGCATTTCATACCGCCACCTCCACCACTAGGAAGCTGTTGTCCGTAGAGCCCAGGTAGAACGTATCGTTGGGGTACAGGCGACGCTCCTTGTGGGGCGTAAGCTTTTCACCGTTCACAAAGGTGCCGTAGGAAGATTTCTGGTCGGTGATGACAAGGCCGCCGCCCTGGAGGGCCAGGGTGCAATGCAGGGCGCTGATGCCCTTGGTGTCCGGCGGGAACACGATGGAAGCCCGGAAGGAATCCCTGCCAAAGGACACCTCTTTTTCCACGGGGAACACGGAACTGGCATAGACCCCGCTGGTGCCTACCACCTGGTAAACGGTGGGGGGAGCCATGGTGGCGTCGGGCGGGGGCATGGAGGGCGCGGCTTCCGTGGCGGGGCCGTCGGCGGCCAGGGGAAGCGGGTCGGACACCGAGGAGGACGCCTGTTTCCCGGCGCGCTGCTTGCCGCCCCGGGTGAGGAGGACCACCAGCAGCACCAGCGCGGCTCCGCCAATGATGAAGTATAAAGGATCGATGCCGGTGGCAACCGCGCCGCTCTGCGGGGCGGCCGTTTCCTGCTGGGTGGCCGCGCCTTGCGTTTGGGCGGATTCGGCCACGGAAACGGAGAAGGTAATCTTTTGGGCCATCAGCTTTTCGGCGATGAGGTTGCTGGGATACGCCTCGGCGGTGCCTTTGGCATAATCGGGCTTTACTTGCATGGCGATGACAAAGCCCGATTCGTTGATTACCGGCGCGCCGATGGAAACCAGGTCGGCGGCTTTGCCCGACAGGGGCGCGTATTTCAGGGAAAGAAAGCGCGCGTCGCTGATGGCCGTGTCGGTGACCTGGCAGCGCACCGGGTGGCTTTGCTTGGTGCTTGAGTTAAAGATATAGGCGTAGCAGCTTTTGTCCCGGATTTCCGTGTCCACCATGGGAACCGGGCGGCAGCCCTGCACGGGGAACTCCGTGCGCACCACCACGAAGGGGCAGTCCGGCGCGATCGCCACCAGTTCCAGGATTTTGTACTCCGTCATGTTTTGGTTCAGCGACTGGTAAAAGCCGATGATGACCCGGTCTTTTTTGTCGATGGCCTCGGTCAGGGCCTTTTGGTATTCGGAGGCGACCAGAAACGTATCCGCGTCCTTGGAAGGGTCGCCAATGGCGGTGGCGGCAGCGTGAACCTTGGGCTTTTTGCCGATTTCCAAAAATCCCATGGAATTGAAGCCCCGGGTCAGGTTTTGTTCCAGGGACAGCGCGGAAGCAAAGCTTGGCGGCAGGCACAGCAGCACAACGATCAGCAGCAGGGTGAACGTACGGATTGTTTTCATATGCATTTCCTTCCTTGTGTGTAGAATGGGTCAAACCTGCAAAATGACAGCGGTAAAATTGTCCTGGGAGGGCGCGTGCTTTTGAAGCACGGCCTGTTCCAGTTTCGCGGCCCCCTCCACCGCCCCGGCGGAAAGGGACTGCAAAATTTCCTCGTCCGAAAGGGTGTTGTACACGCCGTCCGTCATCAGCACCACCTGGTCGCCGGGCAACAGGGCGATGGGATAGAGCGTGCGGTCCACATGCTTCAGTTCGCCCATGCCCAGAAAGCTGGTGACGGCCTTGCGCTGGGGATCGCTTTGGGCCTTGTCAAAGCTGAGGCTTCCGCCTGCCGCCCGCTCGTCCAATTCCGCGCCGTAGGTGTGCTGGCGGTTCATTTGGATGAACGCGCCGCCCCGCACCAGGCACAGGCGGCTGTCGCCCACGGACACAAAGTGCATTTCACCCCGGTGGAGCAGCGCCGCGATCATGGTGGTACCAGCGCTGCGGGGGGCCGGATACCATTCGTTGATGGCGTGGTTGGTGGCCTCCAGCAGGTGCAAAAGGGTGGCCGCGCCGTTTTTTTGGGCCGGGGTGGAGGCAAACAGGCGAAGCATGTTCCGCACGGCCATCTGGCTGATTTCTTTTCCATTGGGCAGCCCGCTGATGCCGTCGGCCAGCACGGCCAGCACGCCTTTTTCCCGCAGCAGTTCCGGGTCGGCCAGGGAGGAGATGCCAAAGGCGTCCTGCTGGGTTTCGTAGGAACCGATGTTGTGCAGGTTGCCCACCACGGGAACCGCGCTGGGGGCGCCTTTGGCGCTGGGCGCGGAGCCGACGGCGGGGGCCAGCGTCACGGAAGCGGGCTTGTTGTTCGCCTTGTTGCGCTTTTTTCGGGAACGAAGCACAAAAAGGACCGTGACCAGCACCACCACCACAAGGGCAGCCCCCCCGATGAGGAAGGGGAGGTTTTGGGGCGCGAGGAGCGGGCTTTTCAGCAACGTATCCCAAAAGGTTTGCGCATCCCCCGGGGCCGCCCCGGGCAAGGCGGTGGGGTCCGCCTGCGCCTCAACGGTAGGGGAGGCCAGCCCTTTGCCCTGGAAAAGCGCCGGCAGCGCAAACGCGGCGCATGCGCCGTATACCAGCTTTCTTTTCATGGTTACCGTCCCCAGTCCCAGTCAAATTCCTTTCCGCAAAGGGGAACAAAGATCAATGAGGTTTTGCCGATCAGCAAACGGTCGTACAGGGAAAGGGCCACCGCGCCGTGGAGCGCCTTGTCGTTGAGGTAGACAAGGGCCCGGCCCGCGATGTTTTCCAGCATGAACTCCCGGCTGCGGGTGTCGTAGCTGAGAATGGCCTGGGTTTCGCGGGAAACCGAAGCGTCCTCCTCCAGCACGATTTCCAGGTCCGGGCCCCGGCCGATGCGGTTGTTTTCGGCGTGGAGCGGGTACACCTGCCCCAGCCCCGGCCCTTCGGCGCACACAAGCCACCCCACTGGCAGCTGGCCGCGAAGCACTTGCTTGGAGCCTGCCGGGGCCACGTCCGCGAACACCTCCGTTTTGCCGGAGAGGCTTTCCCCCGCGGTGTTGTCCATGGGAATGGCGGCGACCACGGGCTGGGTACCTTCCAGGTCGGAGGACAGCTTGTCGCAATAGGGGCAGCTTTGATGCTGCGCATCGTTGTTAAAAT
>JAVBTE010000089.1:0-14975 GCA_031556335.1 Eubacteriales bacterium
AAATCATAACTAACCCCCCCGCTTGGTTTTTTTTGGGGGGGGTGGGGGCCCACTTATTTTTACAAACTTCTCGTCCCCCCCCGCACTCGTCCTCCGCAACGCCTCTCACTCCCCCGCCGCCAGGGTTTTCAGGCGGTACAGATACACCTTTTGGTACCAGTAGCCGACCGGGGCGTCCGCCGTGGCCACCAGGTCATAGTTCCGGGTGATATCGCCGGGCTGGCGGCCCCGGGTCACCACATAGTCGCACAGGCCTTCGGCAATGTAGCGGGTTTGCTCGGAAAGCATCTCCTCAAGCGGCACGTTGGTCTGGTGAAAGTACTTCACGTTGGGCACGATGCCCGTGGCCGTATAAAACCCGGCGTCCATAAAGCCATAGTTTAAAAGCGTGGCGTTTGGGGTTTGGTTGATGACTGCCGCCAGCTGATACTGCATGGTGGTTTCTTTGGGCTTCAAAAACGAGGTTTTGGTGTTTCGGCTGGCAGGGTAGCACAGGGCTATGGCCAAGAGGCAGGCTCCTGCCGCCAGCGCGGAAAGGCGGCGGCGGTTCAAAAGCCCGGCAGCCTTTTTTGTCAGCAAGCCGCAAAGCGGAACCAGGCACAGGGGCGTAAACACCGCCAGCGGAAGCCCGTAATAGGCATAGGTCTTGCCCCCGGCGAACACCCCCAGGGCCGTGAAGCCGAAAAGCAGCCACGGAACGGCCCGCTCCCAAAGCGGAGCCTCCTTTCGGAAAGCCGCGTACAAAAGGCCCAGGGCCCCGGGCACGGCGTAGCGCAGGTTCTGCCCGCCCCAGGCAAGGCCCGCCTTGCCCATGGCCTTGATTCGGGGCCATAAGCCCGCCGGCCCGTCATTTTGAGAGTATAAAAACAGGTTGTCATACAAATAGGTTTTCAGCCAGGACAGGATGGCCCCGTTCACGCCAAAATACAAAACCCAGGGCAGCGTGGCCAGCGCAATGCCCAGCCCGAAAAACAGCAGGCTTTGCCACGCGGCCTTCCACTGCCTTCGGCCGGCCTGGCAGAGAAACACCGTCAAGATCCAGGCAAAATGGAAACCCAGCAACGTAAACTTGATCCACAGCACGCACCCGCAAAGAACGCCATGCAGCAGAAGGGTTTTGGGCTCCATGGGCTTGGGGGATTCGGTTTTCAGGTAGCGCGTCAGCCCAAACAGCGACCAGCCCAAAAGCGGCAGGCACAATTCCTCGGCGCTGTCTCCCGACTGAAAGCTCCAGGAGGAAAACACCGCCAGCGCCAAAAACGGCAGCGCCACATAGGCCCAGCGCCGCTCTCCGTACAGGGCCAGCATTTGCGCCACGCTGAAAAGAAACAGCGCGCCGCTGAGCGCCTCCAGCAAAAACACCCCCACAAACGAAAGGGGAGAAATGAACGCGCACAAGGCGTGCAACGCATACAAAAGCGGGCCTTTGTGGTCGTACAGGTCCCGGTACATCAGCCGGCCCTTCAGCATGCCCTTGCCCACCGTAAAATAGATGTTGGCGTCCGACCAGTCGTTGATGGGGTACAGGGGCGAGGACTTGCTGCACAACAGCAAACAGCCCACGGCAACCAGCAGGCAATAGCCAAAGGTCAGCCAAAGCTTGCCTTTTTCTTGCTTTTGCAGGGAAATCGCCATGTACCCACCGCCTTTGCACCCAAGCATAACACAATCCTGGGGCCGGGGCAAGAGGTGGCCTCCGCCTGTATGGCAATTCCGGGCAAACCATGGTATACTATTTTGTTGAGGGACCGGCCCGCCTATGGCTGTTCGTGCCCGCCGCCATCCACAAAAGCCAGGAGTGTGAACCGTCCATGAAGCTACGAACCGCCAGCGCGGCCCGGCCGTCCTTTCCTTCGGCCAGGCTGCTGTCCTTGGTCTGCGTGCTTGTGCTGGTGGCCGGCGTTTTGCCCCTGTACGCCATTTCCCTGTACAACCACCCCTATTTTGACGATTATAACTTTGCCGCGGCCACCCACGCCGTTTGGCAGGACACCCACAGCCTGCCTGCTGTGCTGACAGCAGCCCTCAAAAGCGCCAAAACCGCCCGAAACGCCTGGCAGGGAACCTACACCGGCACGCTGCTCAGCACGGTGCAGCCCGGGATGTTTTCGGAGCGGCTCTACTTTCTTACCACCTTTTTCCTGCTCACCGCGTTTTTGCTTTGCTTCGGTTTCTTTTTCAGTGTGGTGTTCCATGGCCTGCTGGGCCTAAAAAAGACCGAAACGGTGACGCTGGTTTCGCTGGCCCTGACGCTGCTTGTGCAGTTCATGCCGGACCCGGACGAGGCGTTTTTCTGGTTCAACGGGGGCATTGGCAACACCTTTATCTACTCCCTGCTGTTTTTAAGCCTGGGGCTGTGCCTGAAGCTGGAGCAGGCCCAAACCCGCCGGGGCCGGTTAGTTTTGATGCTGCCCCTGGTTGTGCTGATGGCGCTGCTGGGCGGGGGCAGCTACGGCGGCGGCGTGTTCGGGTTGTGCGTTTACGGCTTGCTCCTCTTGTGGGCATTTGCGCGGAAAAGGCCCGCCCGCTTTTTATATGCCGCTTTGTTTACCGTGTTTTTGGGCTGCTTTTTATACAGCGTTTTCGCGCCGGGCAATGCCGTGCGGGCCGGATACATGGGCACCCAAATTTCCCCGGTGAAGGCCGTTTTGCAGGCGCTGTACTATGGCGTTGCCCTGATGGGCAGCTATGTGCGGCTGCCCTTGCTGGCGGTGACCGCGCTGCTTTTGCCCGCCTTTTTCGCGGCGGCAAAAAAAAGCCCCTTTCTGTTTCGGCATCCATTACTGGTGCTGGGGGCGGGGATGTGCCTGTACTGCACCCAGTTTGCCCCTCCCCTGTATGCCGGCGGCGTGGGCATTGGCGGCGGCCGCATTGTGGATACCTATTACCAAAGCTTTGTGGTGATGTGGTTTTTGTACGCGTTCTACCTTGCCGGGGTTGTGGCCCGCCGCCTGGAGGCCCGGCCGGAGGGGGCCCCTAGCGGCCTTGTCCCCTGGAAAGCCGTAAAGCCATCCCCCCGCCTTCGCCAGGGTTTCCTGTTGGCTTGCTGCTTTGTGTTGCTGGTGGGCTGCCTGGCCTGGAAGCGGCCTCACGACGCCACCTACGGTCCCCAAAACATGGCCGGGGGCAGCGCGGCTCTTTCCATTTTGCGGGGCGAGGCCCAGGCCTATCACCGGGAAATGACCGCCAGGGAAGCGCTGTTACGCGACGCGTCCCAGCCGGAAGTCACTTTGGCCCCCCTCAGCGCGGTGCCGGACATCTTCATGAAAGACCTGCTGGTGGCGGACGCGCCCTACGAGGTGCGGCCCAGCTTATGCACCTACTACGGCAAAACCGCCATTCATTTGGCGGTCGAGGAGGCGCGCTGATGGAAAAATCCTCTTTGTTCCTCTCCCGCCGGTTGGTGGCGGGCCTGTGCGTTCTTCTGCTTGTGGCCAGCCTTGCGCCCCTTTATGCCCTCTCTTTTTACAACCACCCCTTCTACGATGATTTCGGCTTTTCCCTGCTGACCCGGGCCGCCTGGACAAGCGCCCGCAGCCTGCCCGCCGTGGCGGAAGCGGCCCTGCGCAACACCGCAGGCATCCGAAATACCTGGGAGGGCACCTATACCACCTCCTTTATCGGGGCACTGCAGCCCGCCGTGTTTGGGGAGGGATATTACTGGATCACCACGTTTTTGCTGCTGACGGCGCTGCTTTGCGCCCTTTGGTTTTTGCTCTGGCAAGCCCTTGGAAAGGGCCTGGGCTGCGACGTCCCCACCTGCGTCATCGCCTTTTGCGCCCTCGCCTTTGTCATAATCCAGTTCGTTCCGGATGTTTCGGAGGCCTTTTTCTGGTTCAACGGCGGCACTGCCTATACCCTTATGTGGGCCCTGTGCTGCTTTTGGGCGGGCCTGCTGTTGAAGCTGGCCCAGGCCCAAACCAAAGCAAAAACGGCGCTCTGGTTTGCGCTGCTGGCCCCTGTTACCGTGCTGATGGGCGGAGCCAAATATTCCACGGTGCTGTTTGCCTGCCTGCTTCTTTTTTGCTTCACCCTCCGGGCCTTCCTTCTCCGGCGGCCCAAGCGGCTTTTGTACCTGCTGCTTGCCCTTTTGCTGCTGGGCTGCCTTTTTTTCAGCGCCTCCGCCCCGGGCAATGCCGTTCGCGCCAAAACCCTGCACGGCGGCATGGGCGCCCCCAAGGCCGTGCTTCAGGCCCTGTACTTTGGGCTGGCCCTGATGGGCAACTGGTTTTCTTTGCCCCTGGCGGCGGCAGTACTGCTTTGGGCCGGGTTGCTGCTGCCCTTCCTTCGGCAAAGCCGCCTGGGCTTTGCCCACCCGGTTTGGGTCACCGCCCTGGCCCTGGGCCTGTTTTGCGCCCAGCTGGCCCCCACGCTGCTCACCGGCAACTACCTGGGGGACGGCCGTACCGTGAATACCTACTATTTTTCCTATGTTCTCATGGCTTGCCTACTTATGGTATACTGGTTGGGTTGGGGGCTGAAACGGTTTGCGAAAAGCGCCCCGTCGGAAGCCCCGGCTGCCCCGCCGCAAGCCACCGCCCCGCCCCGGGGCATTTCCCTCCGCCTGCTTTCCGGCGTGCTGGCCCTGCTGGTGCTGGGCTGCCTTTCCTGCCGCCCGGAGGGCGCGGAAAGCTACGGCCCCCAAAACATGGCTGGGGGCAGCGCGGCCCTGTCCCTTTGGCGGGGCGAGGCCCAGGCCTATGACCGGGCCATGGACGCCCGGGACGCTCTTTTGAACGACCCGGCCCAGGCGGCCATCACACTGGTCCCGGTGGCCCCCATTCCCAAGGCGTTCATGAGCGACGCTCTGGACAGCCAGTCGCTGGAATATGTGCTTTCCTTATATGCGGAGTATTACGGAAAAGCCTCGGTCACCGTGGCCGATGCAAAGGAGTGAGCCCATGCTGCTATCCGGAAAAAACGCCCTCATCACCGGCGCCGCGCGGGGCATTGGCCTAGCGTTGCTTACCGTGTTCGCCGAGGAAGGCGCCAATGTGTGGGCCTTTGCCCGTACCCCCTCTCCTGCCTTTGAGGAAACCTGCGCCGCCCTGGCGGGGGCCCACGGCGTGTGGGTCAAGCCCGTCTATGCCGAGCTTGCCGACGCGCAGGCCCGCAAGGCGGCCTTTGCCCAGGTAATGGCCGACAAACAGCCCCTGGACGTATTGGTGTCCAACGCCGGAATCATGGGCGAGGACAAGCTGTTCCAAATGACCGCCGAGGACGAGATGCGCGGCATTTTCGACGTCAACTTCTTCGCCCTTTTGGAGGTGTGCCGTTTCGCCACCCGGCTGATGGCCCGGCGCAAAAGCGGCGCTGTGGTGAACATCGCAAGCGTGGCGGGCCTGGACGGGGACAGCCGCATCGACTATTCCGCCAGCAAGGCCGCCGTCATCGCCGCCACAAAAAAAATGGCCCGGGAATACGCGCCCATGGGCATTCGGGTCAACGCCCTGGCCCCCGGCTATACCGATACCGACCTCGTCTCCGGCCTCAGCGAAAAAGTGGAGCAGGAAACCCTTTTAAAAATTCTGCTCCGCCGCAAGGCGGAGCCCCGGGAAATCGCGCACGTGGCCGCCTTCCTGGCCAGCGACAGGGCCAGCTACGTCACCGGCCAGGTGTGGCGGGTGGACGGCGGAACATTGTAACGCCATGGCTTTTGCGAGAGGGAACCCCTTTTGCAAAATGGGTTCCCTCTCGCGCTCTCCTTCCTGAAAACCACTTAAAGATGCTTTTAAGGAGTGATTCCCATGAACAATCAGGAAAAATACGTGAACGCCTTTGTGACCGCTTTGGAAATCCCCGCCGCAGAAGTGCCCGCTTTGGTCTACGGCCAAAGCGCCGGCTGGGACAGCGTGGGGCATATGACCCTTGTGGCCGCCCTGGAGGACGCTTTTGACATCATGATCGAAATGGACGACATCATCGACCTCAGCTCGTTTGAAAAGGGAAAGGAGATCCTCCGCAAATATGATGTGGACATTTGACCGCTTCGGGGACCGGGCGGCGGTCATCGCCGAAACCGGCGCGCATCTCACCTACCAAGAACTGGCCCGGGAAAGCGAAGCCCTCTTTGCCGCAGCGGGAGGCCGCTGCCTTGTGATGCAGCTTTGCGAAAACACCCTGGGCAGCTTTGTGGGCTACGCGGCGTTTTTAGAGCATGGCATCGTGCCCGCCATGCTGGCGGCGGACCTGGACCCGGACCTGCTATCCTCCCTGTACGCGGCCTATGCCCCCAAGTATTTGTGGGCGCCGGAACGCTTCACCCGGGAGGGTTGTGTGCCGGTGTACGCGCGCTTTGGCTACCATTTGTTGAAAACCCCGTTTGGCAACCAAGCAGCCCTGCACCCGGACCTGGCCCTTTTGCTGACCACCAGCGGCTCCACCGGCAGCCCCAAGTTTGTGCGGCAAAGCTACCGGAACCTGCGGGCCAATACGGACAGCATTGTCGATTACCTGGCCTTGACCGCCGAGGAGCGCCCCATCACCACCCTGCCCATGAACTACACCTATGGGCTGAGCATCATCAACACCCACCTGGACGTAGGGGCCACAACGCTGCTCACCGACAAAGGCATCGCCCAAAAGGAATTCTGGGCCTTCTTCAAAGCCCAGGGGGCCACCAGCTTTGGCGGCGTGCCCTACACCTATGAAATGCTGGACCGCATGCGCTTCACCCGCATGGACCTGCCCAGCCTCACCTCCATGAACCAGGCCGGGGGCAAGCTTTTGCCCGCCCTCCACGAAAAGTTCGCCAAGTGGTGCCTGGAAACCGGGCGGCAGTTCATCGTCATGTACGGCCAGTGCGAGGCTTCCCCCCGCATGGGCTACCTGCCGCCGGACAAAAGCCTTCAAAAGGCCGGGGCCATGGGCGTGGCCATTCCCGGGGGCCGGTTTGAACTGGTGGGGGTGGACGGGGAGCCCGTCACCAAGCCCGGCATCACCGGGGAGCTGCGCTTTTACGGGGAAAACGTGGCCATGGGCTATGCCGAAAAAGCGGCGGACCTGGCCCTGGGGGACCAGTGGCACGGCGTTTTGGACACCGGGGACATGGCGCAGCGGGACGAGGACGGCTACTACACCATTGTGGGCCGCAAAAAGCGGTTTTTGAAGCTGTTTGGCAACCGGGTCAACCTGGACGAGACGGAGCGCATGTTGAAGGCCGCTTTCCCCGGCCTGGAATGCGCCTGCGCCGGCAGGGACGACCACCTGTACCTGTTTGCCACCGAGGAAGGCCGCCTTTCGGAAATGCGGGCCTTTCTTGCGGGCAAAACCGGCCTGAACCCCTCCGCCTTCCATGTGCGGACCCTTGCCGCCATTCCCAAAAGCGATTCCGGCAAAACGCTCTACAAGGAGCTGGAAAAGTATTATGACTGAGTTTGACGCCCTCCTGTCCCTGCCGCCCTACGGCATGGAAAAGGAGGAAAAACGCGCTTTTTTAACGGAGCAGCTAAAGGCCCTCAGCCTTCACCACGCCGACAACTGCCCCGAATACGCCCGCATGCTGGCCGCCTGGGGCGCGGACCCGGCCCGGGCGCAAAGCCACGAAGAGCTGCCCTTTCTGCCCGTGCGGCTGTTTAAGGAGTTTGCCCTGAAAAGCGTGCCCGAGGAGGCCCTTCACAAAACCATGACCTCCAGCGGCACCACGGGCCAGCAGGTAAGCCGGATCTTTCTGGACCGGGAAACCAGCACGGCCCAAAGCAAGGCGCTGGCCAAAATCGTCAGCAGCTTCCTGGGCGGCAGCCGCCTGCCCATGCTGATTCTGGACACCAGCGCACTGCTCCAAAACCGGGCCCTGTTTTCCGCCCGGGGGGCGGGCATTCTGGGGTTCAGCATCTTTGCCCGGGACAAGTTCTACGCCCTGGACGAGCGCATGCGCCTTGACGTGGACGGGCTGAACGCCTTCCTTCAAAAGCACCGGGGTGGGCCCATCCTGCTGTTCGGCTTTACGTTTATGATCTGGCAGCACTTTGTGGCGGAGCTCAGGCGGCTTTCTCTGCGTCCGGACCTCAGCCAGGGGGTGTTGATCCACGGCGGTGGCTGGAAAAAGCTGGCCGACCAGGCGGTGTCCGCCCCGGCCTTCAAGGCGGCGCTGAAAGAAACCTGCGGCATTGAGCGCGTGCACGATTACTACGGCATGGTGGAGCAAACCGGCTCCATCTATATGGAATGCGAGCAGGGCCACCTTCACGCCCCGGTGTGGTCGGATGTGATCATTCGCGATCCCCGCGATTTTTCTCCGGCTCCCGTGGGCCAACGGGGCCTGATCGAAGTGTGCAGCCTGCTGCCCCGCAGTTATCCCGGCCACATCTTGCTGACCGAGGACGAGGGGGCCCTTCTGGGGGAGGACGACTGCCCATGCGGCCGCAAAGGCAAGTATTTTGAAGTTTACGGGCGGATTCAGCGCGCCGAGATTCGGGGGTGCAGCGATACCTATGAGCAACAATAATTCCTTTCAGGTGCTTTGCGGCCTGCCGAACCCCGCCCTGGCCGCGGAGGCCCCCGGGCTTCCCCCTTTTGACAGCGGGGCCGTTTCCTTCCTTGCGGACCTGTCGGCCCTGCTGCTTGCCGACAAGGCGGCAAAAGCCTATCCGGACGTTGTCACCTTCGCTTTTTTCTGCCGCAGGGCCCATTTGCTTGCGCTGCGGCAGGGGTATGAAAGCGCCTTGCCGGGCCGGGTGGGCCGGGGGCTGGTGTTTCACATCGCCCCGGGCAACGTGCCCGTCAACTTCGCCTATTCTTTGCTTTCCGCCCTGCTGGCCGGAAACGCCGGCATCGTGAAAGCCCCCAGCCAGGATTTTCCCCAAACCCGGCTCCTATGCGCCGCCATGGAAAGCCTGCTGGAAGGCGAGCACAAAGCCCTGCGTCCCTATGTGAACGTCATCGCCTATTCCAGGGACCGGCAGGACCTGACCGAGGCATTCAGCGCCCTGTGCGACGCGCGCATCATTTGGGGCGGCGACGAAACCGTGGCCCGGGTGCGTCAGGCGGCGCTTCCCCCCCACGCCTTTGACGTCACCTTCGCCGACCGGTATTCCCTGCTTCTGGTTCAGCCCCAGGCGGTGCTGGCCATGGACGAAGCGGCCCTTGCCGCCATGGCCCAGGGCTTTTACAACGACACCTTCCTGACGGACCAAAACGCCTGTACCTCTCCCCGGCTTGTGTACTGGGTGACGGAGGGCTGCGGCGCGGACCGTGTGGCCGAGGCCAAGGATCGGTTCTGGCGGGCGGTGCACGCCTACGCCGCCCCCCGGTATGCCCTGCAGCCCGTGCTGGCGGTAGACAAGCTGACCGCCCTGTACCGGGCGGCCGTCGCCCTGCCCGGGGCAGCCCGCGTCCCCATGGCGGACAACCTCATCGCCCGCATCCGGGTGGAGGCCCTCACGCCGGAGCTTTTGAACCTGCGCTGCGCCGGCGGCTGCTTTGTGGAGTACGAATCCCCCGGCCTTGCGCCCCTTTCGGCCCTTTGCGCCCGCCGGGTGCAGACCCTTTCCTACCTGGGGCTGGAACCGGAGGCGCTGGGGGCGTTTGTGCTGCAAAGCGGGCTCCGGGGGGTGGACCGCATCGTGCCCCTGGGCAAAACCATGGATTTCTCCCTCACCTGGGACGGGTACGACCTGATCCTGGCCCTGTCCCGGCAGCTTTCCATTCTGTAAACCGAGGTGTACTATGTCAAAACCGCTTTTGTCCTTTGTCATTCCCTGCTACCGCTCCGCCGCCACCATCACGGACGTGGTGGAGGAACTGGAACGCACGCTGGCCACCCGGGCCGAAGCGTTTCGCCATGAGATCATCCTGGTGAACGACGGCAGCCCGGACAACACCGCCGGGGTCATCGCCGGTCTTTGCAAAACCCATCCGGACATCGTATTTGTGAATTTATCCCGCAATTTTGGCCAGCATAGCGCCCTGATGGCAGGGTTTGCCGAGGTACGGGGCGAGATTGTAATCTGCCTGGACGACGACGGCCAGACCCCCGCCGGGGAATGCTTCAAGCTGATCGACAAGGTGCGGGAAGGCTATGACATCGTGTTTGCGGAGTACGAAAAGCGCAAGCAAAACGCCTTCCGCAACCTGGGCAGCCGCTTCAACGCCGCCTGCAACCATTTCTTTTTTGGCCAGCCCAAGGGCCTGAAGGCCAACAGCTACTTCGCCTGTCTCCGTTTTGTGGTGGACAGCGCCCTTCAATATCCAAACCCCTTCCCCTATGTGACGGGGCTGCTGTTTCAAAGCGTAAGCCGCTACGCAAACGTGCCCGTCGCCCACCGCCCCCGCCAGGAAGGGGAAAGCGGGTACAGCCTGAAAAAGCTGATCGCCCTGTGGGCCAATGGGGTCACCGCCTTTTCTATCAAGCCCCTGCGCCTGGCCAGCTACATGGGCTGGTTTACCGCCCTGTTCGGCTTTCTTTTCGCGCTGATCACCATCATTTCCAAGCTGGCCAATCCCAACATGCAGGCCGGCTGGGCCAGCACCATCGCGGTGATGCTGGTGCTGGGGGGCGTGGTCATTGCCCTCATCGGCATGGTGGGCGAGTACGTGGGCCGCATCTATCTGAGCATCAACCGCTATCCGCAATATGTGGTGCGGGCGACCATCGACAACCGGGAGGACGCGGATGAAAACCATTGACGCCGCCTGGGAGCTGGAAAACCTGGGGGTACGCGCCTTTGAGATTCTGCTGGACGCGGAGGACACCCCAAAGGCCCTGGAGCAGGAAGAAAAGCGCCTGATGGCCCAGGGGGCCCAGTACCTGGTGGTGAAAACACCGGTGAACTGCCCCTCTTTGCTGTTCGGCCTTCCGGCGCTGGGCTATGCCTTTGTGGAAACGGTGTTCCACGTTTCCATCCGGCGGGACGACTACCGCATGCCCGCCACCATCGCCCGGTTCGACCGGGGCCTTGCGGTGGTGGAGCGCACAGACGAGGCGAATTTGCAGCGGATTTACGGCCTCATCCGGCAGGGCATTTTCCTGTCCGACCGGGTGTCCATCGATCCTGCCTTTACGCTGGCCCAGTCCGGCAACCGCTACGCTAACTGGCTTCGCGGCATGGTGGCCCGGGGCGGGAAGGTGTACGAGGTGGTGCAGGAAGGAAAACCGGGCGACAAGCCGCTGGGTTTCTTCGTTATTTGCCGGGTGGACGAGCGCGTTGTGGACCCGGTGCTGATGGGCCTGTATGACGAGCAAAACGACCGGGGCATGGGCGCGCTACTCCACAAAAAAACCCTGGACACCTGCTTTACCTGGGACTGCAAAGAGCTTCGCAGCACCATCGTCTCCAACAACGCAAAGGTGCTGCGGGTGTATGTCAATGCCGGGGCCACCATTGCGGACACGCTGTATACCTACGTCAAGCATGTGCAAGGATAAAACCCGAAGGAAAAGGGGTTGTGACTTGAAACCCACTGGCCGTTCCTCTTCAAAGCAGGGCCTCGGGGCCCTGCCCGTTAGTCCCGGCAGCTTTGTGCTGCTGCACCTGACCCTGTTTTTGTACGCCGTGGTGAGCATCTTTGCCAAGTACGCGGGGCTTTCCATGGCCGCAGAGGACATGGGCGGCGCCTTCTTGTGGCTGGGGCTGGAACTTTTCATTCTGGCGGTCTATACTGTTTTGTGGCAGCGGGTTTTGCGGCGCATGCCCCTGAATTTCGCGTACAGCAACAAGGCCGTTTGCACCCTGTGGACCTGCCTTTTTGGCGTTTTGTTTTTCGGCGAAACCCTGACCCTGGGAAAGGCGGTGGGCATCCTGGTGGTGCTTTTCGGGGTGGTTCTGGTGGTGACGGACCATGAATAGCGGCGTGCTCATTTACCTGATCACCCCCCTTGTGTCGGCGGTTTCCCAGCTGATGCTGAAAAAAGCCGCCGATAACCCGGCCTACCAGGGGCTGAAAGCCTACCTGAACCTGCCCGTGATTCTGGCCTATGCGCTGTTTTTGGGGTGCATGCTCCTGAACGTGGTGGCCCTGAAAACCCTGGACCTGACCCTGGCAGGGGTGCTGGAGGCCTCCGGCTATCTGTATGTGATGGTGCTGTCCCGCCTGTTCCTGAGGGAAAAAATCACCGCCCGGAAGCTGATTGGCAATGCGCTGATCATTGCGGGCATCGTTCTCACGCTGACGCTAAAATTTTAGCCGGCCCAGGCCGCCCGATCGAAGGAGGATTCCCCTATGCAGCCAAGCCCCGCCCCGGAAACCAAAAAGACCATCTTCTCCGGCATCCAGCCCTCCGGTACCCTCACCCTTGGCAATTACATCGGCGCCCTGAGGAACTTTAAGCTGCTGGAGGACGATTATCAAAACATCTATTGCGTGGTGGACCTGCACGCCATCACCGTGCGGCAGGAGGCCGCCGAGCTTCGCAGACGCTGCCTGGAACTGGCGGCGTTCTACCTGGCCGTGGGCCTGGACCCGGACAAAAACCTCATCTATTGCCAAAGCCATGTGCCCGCCCACGCGGAACTGGCCTGGATTTTAAATTGCTACACCTACATGGGCGAACTGTCGCGCATGACCCAGTTCAAGGACAAAAGCGCCAAGCATGCCGACAACATCAACGCCGGCCTGTTCACCTATCCCGTGCTGATGGCGGCGGACATCCTTTTGTACCAGGCCCACCTGGTGCCCGTGGGGGCCGACCAGAAGCAGCACCTGGAAATCACCCGGGACATTGCGGAGCGGTTCAACAGCGTCCACGGGGACGTGTTCACCATTCCGGAGGTCTACATCGGCAAGGTGGGCGGCCGGGTGATGAGCCTGCAAGACCCTGCCCGCAAGATGAGCAAGTCTGACCCCGAGGACACCTACATCTCCCTTTTGGACCCCCCGGACGTAATCCGGCGCAAGCTGAAGCGGGCCGTCACGGACAGCGACGGGGACATCCGCTTCGATCCCACGGAAAAGCCCGGGGTCAGCAACCTTTTGTCCATTCTGGCGGCCCTCACCGGGGAAACGCCGCAAGCCGCCGCCGACGGGCTTTCCGGCCAGGGCTACGGCGCGCTGAAAGAGCGGGTGACCGACGCGGTCATCGCCACCCTGTCACCCCTGCAGGCGGAACATCAGCGGCTGATGGCCGACAAGGCCTATTTGCAGGGCGTGCTGGACCGCAACGCGGAAAAAGCCTCCCGCCTGGCAAACCGCACCCTGGACAAGGTCAAGCGCAAGGTGGGCCTGGCTGCCCGGGGCAAGGCGTAACGGGGGAGGGGGAGGACGAAGCAGGGGCTCCGCCCCTGCACCCCGCCAGGGCGAAGGCCCGGGACCCTTCATTTCCCGCGCTGCGCGCGGTAAAACGACACAATCGAAGCAAGGAGAGCATTGCAAATGAGAGAGCAATTTGACGCCATCATCATCGGCGCGGGCCCGGCGGGCATTTTCGCCGCGCTGCAGCTGGCCGAAAAGAATCCCAAGGGGCATACCCTCATCGTGGACACGGGCCGGGCCATCAAGCACCGCGCCTGCCCCGCCCGCAAAAACGGGCAGTGCGTCCACTGCGACCCCTGCGGCATCGTTCACGGCTGGGCCGGGGCCGGCGCTTTTTCAGACGGCAAGCTTTCCTTGAGCGATGAGGTGGGCGGCCAGATCAGCGACTATTTGGGCCACAAGCGGGCCATGGAGTACATTGGCCGCTGTGATGAGCTCTACCTGCGCTTTGGGGCCAGCAAAACCGTTCATGGCCTGAACGACCGCCGGGTGGACGAGATCGCCTACGAGGCCAGCCGCCACAACATCCGGCTGGTGCCCTGCCCCGTGCGGCACCTGGGCACGGAAAACGCCGGGCCGGTGCTGGGAGCCATGCACGACTTTCTGGTGGAAAAAACCAACACCATCTTTCTGGAACTGACCGCGGCGGAGGAAATCCTCTGCGAAAACGGCCGGGTGACCGGCGTGCGGCTGCATCAGCGGGGCCAGGAGCCCGTGGCGGTCCGGGCCCCCTATGTCATCGTGGCCCCGGGCCGGGGCGGCGCCCAGTGGCTGACCGAGCAGGCCGGAAAGCTGGGCCTGCGCACCCGGAACAACGAGGTGGACATCGGCGTGCGGGTGGAGGTGCCCAACGCCATCATGGACGGCCTGACCAAGGACCTGTACGAGGCCAAGCTGATCTATTACAGCGACACCTACGAAAACAAGGTGCGCACCTTCTGCATGAACCCCGGCGGCGAGGTGAGCCAGGAATACTACGAGGGCGGCATCGCGGTGGTGAACGGCCACAGCTATGGCGATCCGGGAAAGCGCACAGGCAACACCAACTTCGCCCTGCTGGTCAGCACCCAGTTCACCGAGCCGTTCAAACAGCCCATCGAGTACGGCCGCTACATCGCCCAGCTGGGCAACATGCTCACCGGCGGGCCCATCATGGTGCAGCGCCTGGGCGACCTGCTCATGGGCCGGCGCACCGACGCCTCCCGCCTGAAAAAATCCACCACCCTTCCCACCCTTTCCACCGCTGTGCCCGGCGACCTCAGCTTTGTGCTGCCCGCCCGGCACCTGACCAGCATCGTGGAGGCCCTGAAAGCCTTCGACCACCTGGCCCCCGGCCTGTACAGCAAAAACACCCTGCTCTATGGCATCGAGGTCAAGTTCTATTCCAGCAAGGTGCTTGTGGAAAACAACTTTGAAACCGCCATCAAGGGCCTTTACGCCATCGGCGACGGCGCGGGCATCACCCGGGGCCTGATGCAGGCCAGCGTCACCGGCATGGCCGTGGCCGACGACATCGTGGGAAAGACGGAGTAAGGGACGAGGGGGATGAGTGCGGGGGAACCTTCTTTTTGCAAAAGAAGGTTTCCACGGCCCCCCTCCCAGAAAACCAAATGGGGGCATTTTCTTTTTTCTTTATTAATTATTGACCGCGCGCAGCGGGGTCAATAAAGGGTTCAGGGCGAAGCCCTGATGGGGTCCAGGGGTGAAACCCCTAGCGGGGCGGCGGGGGCACCGGGGAGCGGGGGCGCGCCGCCCGCGCCCGCGCCCCCACCCACAGCGCGAGCGCA
>JAVBTE010000073.1:0-27824 GCA_031556335.1 Eubacteriales bacterium
GCCCCCAACCCCTTTCGTCCCCGGGGCGGCGGGCGGCCAACGAAGGGTCCAGGGCGAAGCCATGGCGAGGGCTGGGGCAGAGCCCCAGTTCTGCCGCCCCTCTCCCGTCGCCCCCCGGTCCCCGCCCCCTCCATTGACAGGTTTCGGCGAAATTGGTAGAATATGATCCCGAACAAGTGCATCTTGGCGAGGAGGGTGGAATATGCGCGGCGATGAATTTGCTGTTGCAAAAAACGGCCCTTTTGCCAATCAGGAAGATTCCGTTCCGCCAGACGCGCCCACGGCGCACCCGGGCGGAGCGGAATCTTCTTTGCCATCGGGGAATCAATTTACGCCCATTTCGGCGGCGGAGCGTTTGCGGCACACGCCAAGGCATTCGGCCCGAAGCCATAGCGGCATGGCGCCCCCCATGCGCCCCGGCCAACGCTACGGAGGGTATGGCGCGGCTTTCGGGGAACCGGAAGGGAAGGGCGCTTCGCAGCCGCCCCAGGGCGGCCCCACATATGGAGGGGCAGGGCCAGAGGAGGAATTGCGGCAGTACCAGCAGGCGTATTGGGCCCAGCTGGAGGGCGCGGGAGAGCCTTCCCGGATGCAGCCCCCCGGGGTGGCCGAGCCTGCAATCCCCGCATATTTGCAGAGACCGGCGAGCGCGGCCCATCCACCGACGGCGGCGCCCCAGCCGGGCTATTTTCCCGCCGACGACTGGACGGTGCGGGAGGGCTGGGGCGGACCGTCTCAGCCGCGCATGGACGAAAGAGCCGTGGAATGGCAGGAGCAAAAGCCTCCGGAAAGTTGGCCGGCGCAAGAAACCTGGCCCGCCCAGGAGGCCTGGACACAGCAGGAAAACTGGCCATTGCAAGAGCCTTGGCCGGTTCAGGAAAATTGGCCGACCCAGGAAAACTGGCCGGTTCAGGAAAATTGGCCCCAGGGGGCCTATCCGGCCGAGTATGCCGGGGCCCAGGATTGGGGCTATGAGGCCATGGCGGCCTATCCGGAGGCTTCGGCGGAAGGCGTGGACGAGGACTGGGTGCTGGAACCCATGCAGGCGGCGGATTTCGCTCCTTACGAAGCCCCCCGGGAATGGGTTCGGGAGCCGGAGCGGGTCCCTCCGGCAGCCAGCCCCAAGCCGCCCCCCGCCCCCCGCAAGCCCGTGGCTGAAAAAATCCGCGAAGCTTTCGCCCAGGGGCCTGCCGTGGAAGAAAAGCGCATAGGGAAGGGCAAGCTGGTCATGGGCGTCGCGGTTACGCTGATGCTGGTGTTCTGCGCCGTGCAAATGGGCCGGATGGCCCTGTTGATGATGCAAAACGAGCAGGAAATGCAAAGCGCCCGGTCGGAATATTATCAGCGGACAGGGGTGGAACTGGCCCGGGAAGAGGGTTTGGTGGAGCTTTTGCCGGAAGGGCAGACCTTTGCCCCCACCATCACCCCGGAAGGCATGGCAACGCCGGCGCCAAGCGGCGCGAGGGGGGCGTCGATTCTGCCTCAGGCGGGGGTGACGGCGGTCGCCCCGGCGGACGGCCCCACCCTCAGCCCCAGAACCAAGCAAAAGCGGTATGAGGATAATCCCCTGGGGACTATTCGGGAGGAGTTCGCCCCCCTGCGCAAGGAAAACCCGGATGTGGTGGGCAGGATGACCATTGAGGGCCTGACGGATGAGGTTGTGGTGCAGCGAAACAATACGTATTACCTCAACCATAACGCCCGGGGAACCTTCAGCGATACGGGCGCGGTTTTTGTGGACGAGGGCTATACCCTGCAAAGCCCGCCGGAAAATTTGCTGCTGAGGGGGCAAAGCGCCTTTGAAGGCAAGCTGTTCCAGCCCCTGGCCCAGTATGTGACCGCAGGCCCGGAGTTTGTGCGCCAGCATGCCGTGATCCGCTTGGGCACCCTGTACGAGGAAGCGGATTTTGTGGTGTTCGCGGTCATCGTGGCGGCCAGCGACCCCGCCGCCGCCGGGTATTTCAACTATGCCGCCTACCCCATCTTCCAAAGCGATGTTCAGATGGAAAACTACGTGGCCGTCGCCCGGCAGCATTCCATTTATGAGATTGCCGTGGATGTGCAGGCTTCGGATCGTCTGTTGACCCTGGCCACCCTGGGAGACGGCACCGACAAGGAATGCATGGTGCTGATGGCCCGGAAGCTTCGGCCGGGAGAAACGGCGGGAAGCTTCCAATCGGC
The DNA here is from genome assembly GCA_031556335.1 of Eubacteriales bacterium. Taxonomy (GTDB): domain Bacteria; phylum Bacillota; class Clostridia; order Christensenellales; family Aristaeellaceae; genus Limiplasma. The sequence goes on from JAVBTE010000073.1 coordinate 2,182, forward strand.
CCTGAAAGCCATTCGCGCGAAGTAAGCGCGGGAAAAGGAGAGATGAACGATGCGGGACCAAAACCTATGCCTGAAAACCGGGGAGTGGCTTTTGCCCGGGCCGGATGTGGATTTGACCGCGTGGGCCTGCGTGGCTTGCGACCAGTATACCTCCCAGCCCAAGTACTGGGAGGAGGTGGCGGCCCTGGTGGGCCAGCGGCCCAGCGCCTTTCACCTGATTTTGCCGGAATGCTACCTGCCGGAGGCCGCAAGCCGCATTCCCGCCATTCATGCCCGGATGCGGGCCGATCTGGCGTCCGGGGTGCTGACCACCGCCGTGAAGGACGGCTTTATTTTGACGGAGCGCAGCACCGGCGCCGGCGCCCGGCTGGGGCTGATCGTGGAAATGGACCTGGAAGGGTACGATTTCAGGCCCGGAACCAGCCCCCTGATCCGGCCCACGGAGGGCACGGTGCTGGAGCGCATCCCCCCCCGGCTGCAGGTTCGCCGGGGCGCGGCCATCGAAATGAGCCATGTGCTGATGTTGATTGACGATCCCATGCAGTCTGTGGTGGAGCCGCTGTACGTAAAACGCGGGGCCCTTGAAAAGCTGTATGATTTCCCCCTGATGATGGAGGGCGGCCATTTGGTGGGCTATGCGGTCACCGCGACCGAGGATATTCAGGCGGTGTTTGACGCGCTGAACCGGCTGAAAAACAGCGGTTCCATTCTGTACGCCGTGGGAGACGGCAACCACAGCCTGGCCGCCGCCAAGGCCTGCTGGGAAGAGGTGAAGCCCGGGCTTACCCAGGCCCAACGGGAAAACCACCCCGCCCGCTACGCCATGGTGGAGCTGACCAATATCCGCGACGACGCCCTTCAGTGCGAACCCATCCACCGGGTGCTGTTCGGCTATGACGGAGACATGCTGCTTTCGGAATGGGAAACCTACGCCGCCGGCCATGGCATGAGCCTGGCAGGCGGCGCGGACGCCCAGGAAATTGTTTGCGTGTTTGAGGGCAAAGAAGTGACGGTAAGCGTGGCCGGGGCTACGCAGCCCCTGGCCGTAGGCACCTTACAGCGCTTTTTGGACGACTTTGTGGCCGCCCATCCCGGCCTCGGGCTGGATTATGTGCACGGGGAGGCCGCGGTGCGGGAATTGACCGCCGGGGAGAAGGCCATTGGCTTTTTGCTGCCTCCGGTGGACAAGGGCTTGCTTTTTCCCGCGCTGCAGGACGGGGGCGTGCTGCCCCGCAAAACCTTCTCCTTGGGAGAAGCCAATGAAAAGCGGTATTATATGGAGGCCAGGAGGCTGTAAAGACAAGACGCGGGCGGACCGCCGAGCGGGTCCGCCCGTTAACATTTAATACGAGAGTACCGGAAGGTCATCCTCCCAGTGAACAGCATAGGGAGTCAGCACATCCATCCATCCGTCCTCCGCATACGCCTGTGCGTTGCGGTATATGGTGTTGGCGTCATCCATGCAGACGATGTGGGTGATTTGGCGCTCTTTGAGAAGGGCGAGGAACGCTTCCTCGGTCAGTTCCGTCTCCTTGGTCAGCACCAGCTTGGAGGGCGCGATGACGTATTGAATCTGAAAGTACTGAAACCGGGGATAGCTTTCGATGCCATAAAGAACCACCGCCTCTTCCGGCTCCTCTAAAGCATCGATCCAAAAATTTTCCGACAGAAGGGATTCCATACCGTTTCCTTCGAGGGGCTCCGCAGGGAAAAAGCTTTGCTGAAGCCCCGTCCAGTCGCAAAGCAGGAACAAAGCGGCCAGGGCCACGCAGCAAAGCCTGTTTTTCCATGCGGGGCGATCCGCCGGGCAAAGGGCCAATTGTTCCTGTGCGTCAAAAATAAGCAGCATCAGCCATCCGATGGTAAACGGACAGAAATACCGCTCCATCAGGGAATAGCTCCATTCGCTGGCCCAGCGGCCGATGCTGCTGACTTCACTGCTGAAAGCGGTATGCCACAAGAAGATAAAACCGACCATGAACAGGAAAAAACTGGCGGTCGTCAAGATGGACACACCCAACAGCGGCTGTCTGTCTGCCCGGCGAAAACGGCGCATCAGGAGGGGGAGCAACGCAAAAAGGATGACCCAGGCAATTCTGGGCAGTTCAAGCCAAGGGCCGCCGGGCAGGCCCAGCCCCCGAAGGGTGTGAAGCATTAACTGAACCATCGTGCGGATGGCAGGCCAGCTGAGCTGGTCCAGCGACCATGTTCCTGCCACCATGCTTTGCACGCCTGCTTCCAGGTCTGTGGCATGGGTACCGCTGAGCTGCTTTACGCGGCAAAATACCAGCCAGCTGATGAAAACAAGCACAGGCCCGGCAAGGCCTGCCGCAAGTTGCCATTTTTGAAGGGCGGCCGTTTTGCGGGGTTTCACCACGAACAGCAAAAGGCAGACCGCCATCAGTGCCCATGCCGCTCCGATTTGTTTGATCAGTACAAGCGCGCATAGGGCGAGCGAAAAACAGACGAGATGGAAAAGGGGGTTTGCTTTGGAGGAACGCAGACGCCATGCCATAATGAGGGCATACCCCAGGCAAATGCCGGTCAGCGTATCGACCCGCAAAGTGGAAAAAGCATCTACATTCATGATGGACGGGAGGGTTGCGATACCAACCAGCAACACAGGCAGCCAATAGAGCTTTTTCCATGTGATTTGCCTGCCAAAGGGAAGGAGAAAGGAGGCATAGAGAAACCAAAGCACAAAAAACAAAACATGCTCGTTCCATTCTCCATAGGCGGTGACCCCGATCCATTGCCACAGCTGAACGCCGGGGGTGTAGGTCATATGATTGGGAGAAAGATGATGGATGGAATCCACCAGTCCGCCATGGGCGAAAAGGGAGCGCACCTCCACCGCCCAATAGGCTACATCATCGGACACTTGAACGAATTGGTGCTGGGAAACAAAGTAGAAAAACACCAGGAGCCCCAAAAAGCCCACAAAGGACGGGGTACAAAAATATCGAAGCAACGAGGAAAATCCGTTTTCGTTTTTGGAACGCAACGTTCGCGCCGCGAGCCATCCGCCGGCGCCCAAAACGCACAGCATCACGATCCATTGAAAATAGGCAAGAGCTCCGAACATGGCGAGCAGATAACAAAGCAGCATGACCGCACAAACAAAAGGCGGGAGCATCTCTTCAAAGCGCTGTTTGAAAAGGGCGCATAAAAGAGCAAGAATCACAATCAGGCAGACGATAACCAACAAATTACTTTCCTCCTAATCGTTTTTTGGGATAAAACGGGAATGAAGTATCAAGTGAATCCGATCCGGCCAAGGCCAGGCGGATTCACAGCAAAGGAAACGCTATTTTATTATAACCACATTGGTGCATTTGTCCAGCGTAGCCGCGAGAGGGTTTTTCCTTCAAACGAAAAACCCTCTCGCTCTATTTTTTTGCTTATTTTTCCTTGTTTTGCCCATCCCCGCCCTATACGGAAAAGCTCTCCGTCCACAAATCGCGGTAATACCGGCCGTCCGTGGCGGTAAAGCGCAGCACGCAATAGTCCGGGTCGGTCACGCCCAGGGGGTAGAATACCCGGTCCCCGGGCCGCCAGATCATTTCTTTGGTGGCCGCGTCCTCCAGCACCTCCATGGCGCCCCGCAGCATCAGGCCCTGGTAGTTGACCAGCCCCTTGCGGTAGAAATATACGCAGGATTTCGGGTTTTCCCGGTACTGTTTCACCCGCAGGGAGGAGGTGTTGGTGGAAAAGTAAAACACCTTCAGGCCCTCCTGCTGTCGGGGCAGAAGCATGGCCTTGGCGTTGGGAAAGCCCTCCGCATCCACGGAGCCGATGAAGGCCATGCTCTGTTCGCGAACGAATTTTTCCAGCTGTTTCAAGTCGACGGCCATCAAAATTCCTCCCTTCAAGTCAAAACGGTTCCCGCCGGGTCAGATCTCCGCTTTCAGTTCCCCGCGCGCTTTCAGGTCCTCCAGGATTTGGGCGTGCATTTTTTTATCGATTTTGTACTTCCAACGGTACAAAAGATAGCTGACGAAGAGGCAGACCAGGGGAAACAGCAGCATGGCGGATTTCATCATCCAAAGGCCCTGGGGCGTGACGTCGGCGGGGGTTGCGGCGTCCTTGATGCCGGAGAGGATCACCACCACGCTGACCACGCCGCTGGCCACCGCCCCGCCCATTTTGTTGATGAAGGGTTGGATGGAAAAGCTGATGGAATCGTTTCGTTTGCCCAGCTTCCAGTGGCCGTAGTCCACCGAGTCGGCCAGGAACATGAGCATCATCAGCTGCACAAAGGCCTGGCCGATGAAGATGAGCACCCCCGCCATGCCGATGAACAGCATGTTGGTGTTGGGGGCGAAGAAAAAGAGGCCGTAGCCAAGGAAAATAAGGATCATGGAGAAGGTGTACAGGGTTTTGCGCTCAAACCGCTTGCCAAACAGGGGGAAGATGGCCAGGGCGGTGATTTGGGACACCCCCAGGATGAGGGCGAAGGTGGAATACATGCCGATGTCCTGATAGGCGTACTTGAAAAAATACAGGCCAAAGCTGGTGGTGGTGGTGTAGCCGATCATGAACAGAGCCATCGATATTGCTGTGATGAAAAGCTGGTCGTTTTTGATGATGACGGAAAGAAGCTCCCGAAGGGAGGTGTGCTGCTGTTCGTGCTCCTGGAACTGGTGGGGCTCCTTCACGCCGAACAGGGTAACGCACTGGCCTGCCAGCATGATGCCCACCACCATCACCGCAAACCAGAAATACGCCTTGGGCAGGCTTTGCAGCTGCTGGCCCCAGGCGGTGGTGATGGGCACGATGGCCGCCACCACGAAGAACATGCCGATGTTGGCACAGATGCGGGCCACCGAGCCGATCTTCTCCCGTTCGCTTTGCACAACGCTGAGGGAGGGCAGCATGGACCAATAGGCGATGTCGTTGACGGTAAAGGAAAGCTCCCACAACACATGCACCACGCCAAAAAGCGCCACATAGGCCATGCCGCCCAGGTGAAAATCGGTGAAGAACAAAATGGTGAAAAGGCCCGACAGCACCGCGCCCACGGCAATGTAGGGCTTAAACCGGCCAAAGCGGGTGTGGGTGTTGTCCACAATCAGGCCCATGATGGGGTCGTTCAGGGCGTCAAAGACGCGGCAGGCCAGCATGATGCCGGAGATCCACCACATGCTCTGGGTGGGCACGTCCAAAACGTCGGTCAGGTAAAACAGCAGGTTCATGCTGACAAGGGTATACACCATGTCCCGGCCGATGGTGCCCAGGCCGAAGGTATAGCGGTTTCGCTTGAAAGAGTTTTCCATGAATCAGACGCCTCCTTGTGGAATGGATGGGCGGGTTCAGCCCGGAGCGTTCAGTTGTTCCGCCAGGTACAGGGCGGAACCCCCGTCCCCCGCAAGGCGGGTGCGGTCGTTGTAATAGCTGCCCATGAACTGGTTGGAAAGCTGCACGCCGGAGGCCAGCACAAGGCCGTCGGCCTCGCAGCGGTCCGCGCGGTCCCACAGGGCGTAGACCCGGTTGGCCATGCGCAGCACCCAGCCGTCGGGGCGCAGGGCCAGGGGCAAAATGTGCCGCACCAGGCCCCCGAAGCGCCGCACCAAAAGCCGTTGGGGCTTGGCCTGGAAGCGGTAGCGGGCGGCTTTGGGAAGGCCGGGCATCCGCAGCGCGTCCGGCCCGGGGCTGGCCGTGGTCTGGGGCTGAAACCAGCCCGCGATGGCCTTTGAATGGTCTTTCTCCGTTACCTGCCACTGCACATGCCGGGGCCATTCCGCCTGTGTGCGGGCAAAGCGGCCAAACTGAAAGGTTTTGCGGTGGGCTTTGTAGTATTGAATCTGCTCCCGAATCTCCCGCCGCTCCACGGGGGAGAGCATGGCAAGGTCCATTTCATAGCCCAGGCAGCCAAAGGCCGCCACGTTAAACCGGGTGGAAAGGGGCGTGTCCCGCAGGGTTTGCTGGTGGGGCGAATCGGACACATGGGCCCCCCAGGCGCTTTGGGGATACAGGTAGCTGAGCCCGCCTTGAATTTTCAGCCGCTCGATGGGGTCGGTGCAGTCGGAGGCCCAAATTTGCGGGCCGAAGCACAGCATGCCCAGGTCGAACCGGTTGCCGCCGCTGGAGCAGGTTTCCAGCAAAATATGGGGCCGGGGGCCAAACAGGCGGCGAAGCACGTCGTACAGCCCCAGCACCTGGCGGTGATAAAACCGGCCCTGCTCCGGAAGGCCGGGGGAGAAAGCGTCGGTCAAATGCCGGTTCATGTCCCACTTGACATAGCGGATGTCCGCGCTGTCCAAAACCCGGCCCACCTGGGCGACGATGTAGTCCCGCACCTCACTTCGGCACAGGTCCAGCGCCAGCTGGTTGCGGCCCAGCCGGGGCGTTCGGCCCGGAATGGCCACGGCCCAGTCCGGGTGGGCCCGGTAGAGGTCGGAATCGGGGTTGACCATTTCCGGCTCCACCCACAGGCCAAAATCCAGACCCATGCGGCGGAGGCGCTTTGCAAGGCCAGAAAGGCCCTGGGGCAGCTTCCGGCGGTTGACGGCGTAATCCCCCAGGCCTTTGGTATCGTCGTTCCGCTGTCCAAACCAGCCGTCGTCCAGCACGAACAGCTCCGCCCCCAACCCCCTGGCAATGCGGGCCATGCGCAGCAGCTTGCGCTGGGTAAACTTGAAAAAGCAGGCCTCCCAGCTGTTGAAAAGCACGGGCCGCTCTTTTCCCTGCCAGGCTTCGGGCACCACATGGCTGCCGACAAAATCGTGAAAGCACGCGCTGAGGCCGTTGAACCCGGCATTGGACCAGCACAGCGCGGCCTGGGGCGTTTCAAAGGTTTCGCCGGGGGCCAGGGTCCATTCAAAGCAATGGGGGCTGACGCCCAGCTGCACCCGCACCAGATTGTGAGGGCTCAACTCCGCCGCGCCGAAGTGGTTGCCGCTATACAAAAGGTTAAAGCCGAATACTTCCCCGGCGTCCTCGGTGGCATGGCGCGCGGCCAGCAAAAAGCCGGGGTTGTGGCGGTTGGAGCTGGCCCCGGTGGCGGAGCTGTTCACAAACATGCCGGGCATCAGGGCCCGGTCGTGCCGGTGGGCCTCCTTGATCCAGGCCCCGTCAAAGGTGACCAGTTTGTAATCCCGGTTGGGAAAGTCCACCATCAGGCTCATCAGCCGCCGCAGGGTGAGGGGGGCGGAGGCGGCGTTGACCAGCTCCGCCCGCCGGAGGATGACGTCGCTGCCATCAAACAGGGTATAGAAAAGGCGCAGCTCCACGCCGCTTGGCTTATCCCGCAGGGTCAAAATGAGCGTCTCCGCCGCGCCGCCCCGGGCGCAGGGGAGGGCCTCCGGGGGCGCGCAGTCCTTTTGCACGCGGTGGGAAACATAGGTAAAATCGCAGGAAAAGGAGCCGTCCGGCATTTTGATCTCCGCCGGGGAATGACGATAGTCCCCCTGGCCGATGCCCGACCATTCCAGGCACAGATTGTCCAGGCAGTAGAGGGGGTCCTTCTCGTCGTATACGATGGAGGAACCCACCAGGGCCGTGCGCTTCACCGCCAGGGGTTCCACATCCTGGCGGGAAAGCCGCGCGCCGTAATAGACATGCTCCAAGTGGCCAAAGGCCGTCACCCGGAACACGTAGGACGTAGCGGGGGTATCCAGCCAGAACACGCCGCTTTCATGAGAAATCAATTGTGATAGGCCTCCTTTGCCACAAACTGCGCATGCAGCTCCGGCGTGACCCCGCCCGCCTGGATCACGCCGGTGAAGAACCGGCCGCTGGGCTTCACCGTGCGCTTCTGGGTTTCATAATCCACATGCACCAGGCCAAAGCGGGCGCTTTCCCCCTCCAGCCATTCAAAATTGTCCGTGAAGCACCAGTGATAGTAGCGCATAACCGGCAGGCCGCTTTGCGAAAGCGCCCGCAAATGCTGGGCAATATACAGGGCCCGGAAGGCGTCCTGGTTGTCGCAGGCGCCGTTTTCGGTGATGTAAATGGGCCGGGGCAGGGCGCGGTGCAGGGTTTTGGCGCATTCCACAATGCCCGCCGGGTAAATTTCCCATCCCAGGTCGTTTTTGGGCACGCCAATCGCCACGCCGTCCCGAAGGCCGCTGACCGTGGAGCGGGTATAGTAGTTGAGGCCCAGAAAATCGGCATATTCGCCGGGCTGTGCGCCATACAGGTTTTGGAGGGGCCAGGCAAACCGGCCCCGGAGGCAGGCGGCCGTCACAGCCCCCTGAAACATGTGCCGGGTGAGGGCGGCGCAAAGCCGGTGCCACGGATGGAAGGGATTTTTGGGGGCAAAGGCCCGCATGTGGTGGGCGAAGCTGACCTTTGTATCCGCAAGGCCCATCTCCCGCCGAACCCGGTGGATGAGGTGATAAGCCCGGATGTGGCAGCCCGCCAGCACGGACATCACCCGGCAGGCTTTGCCCATGCTGTTCTCCCCCGGGGGAAAGCCCCCGCCATAATAGCCCAAAGTGGCGTACACATTGGGTTCGTTGATGGTGATATATTCGCAGGCCAAATCCCCCAGGCCCCGCACCGCGTATTCCACAAACCGCAGGAAGGCGTCCCCGTTTTCCGGGCGGGTGAAGGCTCCCTTGTTTTCAAACCAGAGGGGGTTGGTAAAATGGTGCAGGGTGACCAGGGGCAAAATGCCGCAGGCTTTCAGTTCGGAAAGCATCTCCCGGTAATGGGCAAGAACATCCTCCCGGAACACGCCCTCTTCCGGCTCGACGCGGGCCCATTCAATGCCCAGCCGGTACACCTCAAGGCCCATGTCCCGCATCAGCCGAAAGTCTTCCCGCCAGCGGGCGAAATGGTCGTTGGCCCGGCGGGGGCTGCTGCCGTCGTGAATATGGCCCTGGTCCGCCCAGGCGTTCCATTGGTGGTTTACCTCCCCGCCCTCAATTTGGGCGGCGGCGCTGGCAACGCCCAGCTTCATGCCGGAGGGCAAAGCAAATTCCATGGATTTTCCTCCTCTGGGGCCCGGCTTGTATGACGCTTCCATTTCCTGGTAGATGATATGTTGATCATACCACAAACCGCAGAATTGTTCTATGGAAGATTCGCGGGTTGCTGGCGGGCCCTGCCCGTGCTATACTGAAACCACACGTTGGCATTCAGGAACTGGCGACAGCGACGGAATGAGGCAGCCATGTATATTTCCAAGGAAAACGCCCAGCAAATCGTAACGGAAATCAGCACCATCATCAACCAGCATGTGAACATGATGGATGAAGGCGGATGCATCATCGCCAGCACGGACCCCCAGCGAATTGGCAGCCACCACACGGCGGCGGCCAAGATCATCGCGGAGCAGTTGGAGGAGCTGGCCATTTTTGACGACGCCCAATACGCCGGCGCGCGGAAGGGCATCAACCTGCCGGTGATGCTGGGGGAGAAAATCGTGGGGGCCATTGGGGTGACCGGCGAGTATGACGAGGTGTCCAAGTATAGCCGCATCCTGAAAAAAATGACCGAAATATTGCTGCTGGAAAATTACTCCACCGAGCAGAAAAAGCTGGACGAGCGCATCCGCAGCCGCTTTCTGTCGGACTGGCTGAATTATGACGGCATCGCGTACAGCCGGGTGCTGCTGGACCGGGGGAACCGGGTGGGCATCGATATCACCGTGCCCCGCCGGGTGTTTGTGGCGGAAATTGTGGACATTGCCCGCTATGGGGACAGCATGGAGGGGCAGAGGCTGATTGACGCGGCCAACCAGGTCACCCGCCGCATGGTGGAAGGGCTGCCCCACGGCGTGTTCAGCAAAACCACCTATACCATGATCGGCATCGTCCCCGACGCGCCGGACGCCGATATGCTTCGCCTGGGGGAGCGCCTGCGCCGCGCCATTTTGCGGGAGCTGAAAGTGGAGGTGAAGGTGGGCGTCGACCAGGCCGGCGGGCTACTCAAAACCGCGTACCAGCGGGCGGGCAAGGCCCTGGCCGCCTGCAAGTATTCCGAGGGCGGGGTGTATTTTTACAGCGACAGCACCTTTGAAATCTTCATGGATGAGGTGAGCAACCTTTCCAAACGGGAGTTTTTGCGCAGGGTGTTTCGCGGGTTTTCCGACCAGGAGGTGGAGGGCTGGATTCAGCTGCTGACCGTGTATTATAACGCCAACGCCTCCATCAAAAGCGCGGCGGAGGAGCTGTTCATCCACAAAAACACCTTGCAGTACAAGCTGAACAAGCTGGCCGAAACCACCGGCTACGACCCCCGGCGTTACCGGGACGCGGCGCTGTACAATTTGGCCATTCAGTTTTACGACGAGGGCAGGCTGCTTAGTTGACGCAAAGCCCTTTTTGCGCGGGCCGCATGGTACCCGTGACATAAAAACAGCGGCAAATATGGTCCGCATACCATAGACGCATGCACGGCAATATGGCTATAATTACGCCAAGATCGTTGTGCATTTTTTAATTGCGCCATCGTCATTATGTATATGCGAGGGGGCCTTGTTCTGCGTAAAGTTATATTGATCCCCGATTCCTTCAAGGGCACCATGAGCTCGAAGGAAATTTGCGACATTTTGGAAAAAAGCGTCCGCAGCCATTTTCCCAAGGCGGAGATTCTCTCCATTCCGGTGGCGGACGGCGGCGAAGGCAGCGTGGATTCCTTCCTTTCCGCAGTGGGCGGCGTAAAGGTATTCAGAACCGTGAAGGGCCCCCTGATGGAAAGCGTGGAGGGGTTCTACGGCGTCATCGACAACGGCCAGACCGCCATCATTGAAATGGCGGCCTGCGCGGGCCTTTCCATGATGGGGGACAACCTGCTGGCCGAAAAAACCACCACCTACGGCGTGGGCCAGCTGATGCTGGACGCCGCCAACCGGGGTTGCAAGCGCATCGTCATCGGCCTGGGCGGCAGCGCCACCAACGATTTTGGGGCCGGCGCGGCCGTGGCCCTGGGCATCCGGTTTTATAAGAAAAACGGGGAAGAGTTTGTGCCCATCGGGGAAAACCTTTCCGAAATCGCCAAGATCGACAAAAGCGGCTACGCCCCGGCCATGCGGGGTATCCAAATCGTGGCCATGTGCGATATTGACAACCCCCTGTTCGGCCAGAACGGCGCGGCCTATGTGTACGGCCCGCAAAAGGGCGCGGACGAACAAATGGTGCGCTTTTTGGACAGCCAGCTCCGGGCGGTGAATGAGATCGTCATCCGGGAGCTTGGGGTGGACGTATCCGCCATGCCGGGGGCGGGGGCCGCCGGGGGCATGGGCGGGGGCATGGTGGCCTTCTTCGGCGCGCGGCTGGAGATGGGCATCAACATCGTGCTGGATACTGTGGATTTTGACCGGCTGCTGAGCGGGGCAAGCCTGGTGATCAGCGGCGAGGGCCGCATCGACTTCCAAAGCCTCCGGGGCAAGGTGGTCATCGGCGTAAGCCGCCGGGCCAAGCGCCAGGGCGTGCCGGTGGTGGCCATTGTGGGGGATATTGGGGACGATATCGAGGCCGTATACCAGGAGGGGGTCACCGCCATTTTCAGCATCAACCGGGTGGCCCGCCCGTTAAAGGAATTGCAGCCGCGAAGCAGCAGCGACCTGTACCTGACGGCGGACAACATCTTTCGGTTTATGAAGGCAATGCAGGCGCTTCCCATGGATTAAAACCAGCGGCCGCTGGTTTTAGGCAATAAAAAAACCAAAAATAGGAGGCACATCATGAAAAGGAAGTGGATCGCTCTGTTGCTGGCCCTGACGTTGCTGTCGTCTTTGACAGTCGCGGGCGCAAACGCACTGGAAGGCAAGGTGGTCACCGGCTGCACGGTGCAGCTGACCGGCCCCAACCAACTGACCGGCAGCTATTATCAGAACGGCATCAAGATGGCGGTGGCGGAAATCAACGCCGCCGGCGGCATCTTGGGCAAGGAACTGGTGATGGAGTACGCCGACGAGGGCAGCGACCCCCAGATGGCGGTCAACGCCTGCGAGAAGCTGCTTTCCATGGATGTGATGGCGGTGTTCGGCTCCATCACCTCCACCAACTGCAAGGCCATGCTCCCCTCCATCAAGGAAAAGGGAGTTCCCTTCTACGCCTTCGGCTCCAACCCCACCATGGCCGATGAGGGCGCCCCCTGGCTGTGGCAGCTGCGGGTGCGCGACTCCCTTACCGCCCCCATCATGGCGGAGGTGTTCCACAACCAGCTAGGCGTGAAGAAACCCGCCATCATCTACAACACGGCGGAGAGCACCACCCTTTCCACCCAGGCGTTTGTGGGCAAGTACAAGGAGATGGGCATTGAAATCGACCCCAAATACATCTATGCCTGCACCGAGGATGAAACCAACTTCGCCAACATCATCAGCCAGATCATGGCCAGCGATTGCGACGGCGTGCAAACCGCCATCGTGAACAGCAACCAGGCGGTGGTCCTGGCGCAGCAGCTGCACTCTGCGGGCATCAACCTGCCGGTGCTGGGCAATTCCGTGTTCTCCTCCCCGGAATTCCGCAAGGCGGACCCGGTGGCCTCCGAGGGCTGGTACTGCGTGGTGGAGTGGACCTCCTCCCTGCTGAATGGCAACCTGCCGGAGGGCATCCCCCAGGCAGCCGTAGACTTTGAAACCAAGTACGAGGCGCAGTTCAACATTGGCTCCGCCGCCATGTCCGTGCAGGGCTATGACGCGGTGTACCTCTTCAAGGCGGCCTGCGAGGCGGCCGGCACCACCGAGGACCGGAACGCCATCAACGAAGCCATGAAGAAGACCGACGCGCAGGGCGCGGGCAACTACTACAAGTACATCGATTCCGGCACGCTGACCACCTACATCCTGCTGCTTCAAAACCACGAAGGCCAGGCGGTGCCCTCGGCCGTGGTACCCACCATTTAACACACCGGAACGGTACGACGCGGGGCCTGGGAAAGCCGGGGCGGCCCAGGCCCCATTTTGGGGGAATGCCAAGTGAGTATTAACCTGATTTGTTCCATCACCATCAATGGCCTGGCCATGGGCATGATCTACGCAATGATCGCGATGGGGCTCATCCTGCTCATCAAGGCGGTGGGCATCCTGAATTTCGCCCAGGGCGACCTGCTCATGTTCGGCACCTTCATTGCCTGCGCGATGATCGTGGACCATGTGCTGCCGGCCCCGGCGTGGATTCCGCTGGCGGTGCTCATCTGGGGCGCGGTGGGCGTGATTTTCATGTTCATCACCTACTGGCCGTTGCGCAACGCTTCCTACCCGGTGGCGCCCATTGTGGCCACCATGGGGGCCTCGCTGGTGATTTCCGAGGGCGTGCTGCTGATTTGGGGCGCGTGGCCCCGCACCATGCCCGCCATTGTGCTGAGCGACGCGGGGCGTTCGGCCACCGTCAACCTGTTCGGCTCCGCCATTCAGGTGCAGTTTTTCATCACCATCGCGCTGGGGGCGCTGCTCATGTTCCTGGTGTACATCCTCACCGAAAGGCTGTACGTAGGCAAGATGATGAAGGCCGCCGCCCAGGACAAGTACGCCGCCCGCCTCATCGGCATCCCGCATATTCTGACCACCATGCTCACCTACATCATCGTCACCGAGCTGGTGTCCTCGGCGGGCTACATGGTGGCCCCCATCTTCGCGGTGGGGAAAAGCCTTTCCACATTGCAGCTGAAAGCCTTCGCAGGCACGGTGATTGGCGGCTTTGGCAGCATCAAGGGCGCTGTCATCGGCTGCCTCATTGTGGGGCTGATTGAAGCCTTTGCCACGGTGAACCTTTCGCTGTACAAAGAGGCGGTGGTGTTCTTCACCCTGATCGTATTCCTCATCTTCCGTCCGGGCGGGCTGTTCCAAAGCAAAATCAAGGACAAGGCGTAGGAGGGAGGGACAAAAGTGAAAAAGGCAATCCAGCCCAAGCATATCCTTTTCGCATTGATCACCCTCCTCATCCTGGTAGGGGTCAGCCTGATTCAGACCAAGTATGTGATCCGGGTCATCGACCTGGCGCTGATTTACTCGATCACCACCTTTGGCCTGCTGTTAATGCTGGGCATGGGCGGGCAGATGGTGTTCAGCTGCATCTCCTTTATGGGCATCGGCGCGTATGCCACGGCCAATTTCTGCAGCGGCAGGCTGGGGTTTTACATGGACGGCTCCCTGGCCATTGTGCTTTCCATGCTGGCCGGAGGGCTGGTGGCGCTGCTGTTTGGGCTGCCGCTGCTGCGGCTGAAAGGCACGTTCTTCACCTTTGCCACCATCGGCATCGTGCAGATTCTGTATACCTTTTTCCTCAATTATGTGCCGGTGTTCGGCGGCCCGGCGGGCATTGCCGGCATCGAAACCTGGACGGTGTTCGGCATCAAGCTGGATGAATACATCGAGTGGTTCTATGTGCTGTTTGTCATTGCGGGCATTGTGATGCTGCTGTTGCAGCGGGTGCGAAGCACCCAGTTCGGCCGCCACCTGGCCGCCATCCGGGACAATGAAATGGCCGCCCAAACCCTGGGGGTGAACGTGTACTGGACAAGGGTGAAGGCCTTCACCCTCAGCGGCATGCTGGGGGGCCTGTCCGGCGCGCTGCTGGCCATGATGGCCCAGTACATCGCGGCGGAGAACTTTACCTTCAACAAGTCTTCCACCTTTGTGATCATGGCCATGCTGGGCGGCGTGAACAGCGCCCCGGGCATTGTGGTGGGCAGCGCCCTCATCACCTTCCTGCCGGAGGTGTTGCGGGGCGTGGACCGGTATCTGATGTTCATTTACGGCATCATGGTGATTTTGCTGATGATTTTGATGCCCATGGGCCTGGCCGGCGTGCTGACCGACTTCCTCAAAAAACAGCGGCGCAAGAAAAAGCGCGCCAAGGCTGCGGCAAAGTCCACGGCCGTTGAGAAGTGAGGGGAGTGCGAGATGGGAAATGTATTGGAACTGAAAGACGTCTGTAAGAAATTCGGCGGCGTGGTGACCGCGGACCACGTGCATATGGACGTGGAGTACGGCGAGATCCACGGCCTGATCGGCCCCAACGGCGCGGGCAAAACCACCCTCATCAACCTGATCAGCGGCATTGTGGAGGCGGACGGCGGGCAGATGATGCTGGACGGCCAGGACATTACCAAGCTGCCAAGCCATGCCCGGGCGTCGCTGGGCATTGGGCGCACCTTTCAGGTGCCCCGGTTTCTGCGGGGCTCCAGCGTGCGCGACAACCTGCGCCTGGGGGTGGACCTGCGCAACCACGTGGGGGATATCAAAAGCTTTCTGGGCATTCCCAAGGTGGACCTGGAGGCCGAGCTGGAACCGCTGATGGAAAAGGCCGGGTTCGACCTGGACTGGGACGACGACATCGGCAGCCTGCCCTTTGGGCAGCTGAAGCTGCTGGAAATCGTCCGCGCCATGCTTTCCCGGCCCAAGGTGATGCTGGTGGACGAACCGGCGGCAGGGCTGAATTCCAAGGAGATCGACAACGTCAGCGCCCTTTTGAACATGGCCGCCAAGGAGCGGGGGATTGCCGTGCTGCTGATAGAGCACAGGATGGACCTGGTGGTGGACATCTGCCGCACGCTCCACGTACTGGTCTTTGGCAAAATCATCGCCAAGGGGAATCCGGAGGTGGTCACCGCCATGCCGGAGGTCATCGAGGCCTACCTTGGGAGGGACATAGATGATTAAGATTGAGAACCTGCATGCCTATTACGGGCAGATCGACGCGCTGAAGGGCATTGATCTGGAAGTGGGCGAGGGAAAGATCACCTGCCTGATCGGCTCCAACGGCGCGGGGAAAACCACGCTGCTGAAATCCATTTCCGGCATGATGAAGTGCACGGGGTCCATTCTCTTTGGGGGAAGCCAGGAGCTGCTGGCCCTGTCTCCCCGGAAAATCGCCAGGCTGGGCATTGCCCATGTACCAGAGGGCAGGCACATCTTCACGGGCCTGACGGTGCGCGAAAACCTGGAAATGGGAACCGTACCCTGGCATGGCTATTTTGCGGGCAACAACTACGAAGAGGACATCCGGCGGGTGTACAAAATGTTCCCCCGGCTGGAGGAGCGGAAAAAGCAGCTGGGCTGGAGCCTGTCCGGCGGTGAGCAGCAGATGCTGGCCATGGGCCGGGCGCTGATGGCCCGCCCCAAGGTGCTGCTGCTGGACGAACCCTCCATGGGGCTGGCGCCCTTCCTGGTGACCGATCTGTTCAAGCAGATTCAGGAGATCAACCGGCAGACCGGGCTTACCATTTTGCTGATTGAGCAGAACGCCCGCCTGGCGCTTCGGATTTCCGACTACGCCTATGTGATTGAGCAGGGGAGAATCCGCCTGCACGGGCCCTCCGCTGAGGTCGCCGCCAACCCGAAGGTGACCGAGGCATACCTGGGGAAACACGCCACCAAAGCGGCGGCGATGAAATAGCATCCGACGCGAAGAAAGGAAGGACGTCCATGAAATCCAAATCTTTGTACTTGGTAGAAACAGGCAAGGTGGAGCTATTAGAGCGGGACATTCAGCTTGCCCCTAACGAGGTATTGGTAAAGGCTGCCTATTCCTCCATCTGCGGAACTGACCGCAACCACTTCATGGGCCACATGCAGCGCGGCAGCCGCACGAAGGACTGGGGCCGGGCCTCCATGAGCAACTTTGGCCACCACAAGGACCTGCCCCTTTTGATGGGCCATGAGGGCAGCGGCATTGTGGTGGATGTGGGCAGCGCCGTG
The DNA here is from genome assembly GCA_031556335.1 of Eubacteriales bacterium. GTDB lineage: Bacteria > Bacillota > Clostridia > Christensenellales > Aristaeellaceae > Limiplasma. The sequence goes on from JAVBTE010000073.1 coordinate 18,776, forward strand.
ACCGCGTGCAAGAAGGGCGATTTGATCGCATCTTTTGCCGAGGGCGGCACCATGGGCGAATACTTTACCTGCCCCGGCGTGGAAGAGGGGTATGGCCTGGTGGTGGCGCCGGAGGGCATGTCCGCCCATCTGGCCAGCCAGGGAGAGCCCGCCGCCTGCGCCATTTACGCGGGTCTGCAGTCCGGCGTGGAGCTGGGCGACCGGGTGGCGGTGGTGGGCGCCGGCTTTGCCGGGCAGATCATCGCCCAGGTGGTAAAAAAGATGGGCGCGGAGAAGGTGATCGTGTCCGACCTCATCGACAGCAAGCTGGACCTGGCCAAAAAGTTGGGCTGCGACGTGACCATCAACCCCACAAAAGAGGACTACGTGCAGCGCGTGCTGGACGAAACCGACGGCGAGGGCGTGGATGTGGTGCTGGAAGTGGCGGGCACCTCGGAATCGCTGCAGATGTGCACCGACGTGCTGAAGCATGGCGGCATCCTGGGCATTTACAGCTGGATCATGGACAAGGTGAACGTGTTCATCGACCGCTGGCACGACGACGGGTTCGACCTCCGGTCCCTGGCGCTGATGCACCGCATCCACCATGACCGCATCTGGTACATCCGTCAGGCCATGAAACTGATGAACAAGGGCATCATTCAGGTGGAGCCCATCATTTCCCATTCCTTCCCGCTGACGGAGGCCCAGAAGGCCTTTGAAAAGTCCAGGGACGACGACACGGTTTGCAAGGTGGAACTGATTCCCTGAGGCGACAGGGCTTCATATGTTTCTACGCAAAAGCCCCTCGAACCGTAACGGTTCGAGGGGTTTTTGCTAGAAACCACGACGGTTTCCCGCGTTTCAGTGGAGCTGATGATGGGACTCGAACCCATGACCTCTTCCTTACCAAGGAAGTGCTCTACCGCCTGAGCTACATCAGCGCTTTCACAAAGACAACGACGCTATTATACACAAGAACAAAGGGTTTGGCAAGAGGAAAATGCGAATTTTCGAAAACGGCGCCAAAGCGCCCTGTGGAAGAAGGGCCGCAAGTCACGTTTGCATGGTTTGGGAACAGGGAGTGCGTAACTTTTCCCGGCCTTTGGCACCGTGCAAGGATTTTTTCGTTTTTCGGAAAAAGAATGGTTACATGGCGGCGCGTAAAAAGGGTCCATGTAATTGAAAAACCAAAAATGTAATAAAATCGGGCGTTTTGTATCGACGCTTTGAGCGAGCCTGCTTTGCGGGGAACGGAAAATAATGAAATGTGCACAAAAAAAGTATCTATTTTATGATCAATTTATAAGAAAATGCCAAAAAAGCGAAAGAACTTTTTACGTTGCGCCCCCTGAGGGCCGGAAACCGTGGAAAAACCTGGGTTTTTCAAGGGTTACAATGCGGTTACAAATTTGACAGAGAAAACTTGGTGTTATAGAATGAATTACGCAACTGGAAATCTCTGCCCTTTTACAAAAGTGTTTCCCGGGGTGCCGTTTCCTCCCAGCGCCTACATCGCGGCATCCAGTTCCTGGACATCTCTCAGCTTTCGCTGAAGTGACATCCATCATATCAGAAAGCAGGTTGTTGGTTATGAAAAAGACGAGAGGCAATTTCTTCCACATCGCAAAAATGGCGGCAAGCATGTTCTTGTGCCTGATGATGCTGTGCGGAAGCATGATGACCGCCGTGGCCGAGCTGGAAACGTACAGCCCGCCCATCAACGGCGACGAACTGATTCCTCCGCAGAGCCCTGCGGCCACGGGCGTCCCCGTGCCCAAAACGTTGCTGGAGTATACGAAGAATAATCATGTCACCATTGAGATGACGTACAATGGCGCGACGATTACTTCGCCGTACACCTTCCCCGCAAGATCCAGCTACACCCTGGGGTTCACGGTGCGGTTCGCCATGCAGGACGGCTTCACCAACAACACCAATTCGGACTATGTCTTCTCCTACCAGATACCTTCGGGCATCTCGGTTACCGCGTCTACGGACAACCCTTACCGCGACCCCAACAGCGGTAAGCTTTTGATGACCTGGTCCATCACCGCCGGGGGCCTGATTACCATCAAGTTTACGGACGACTTCTACGCGGAAACCCGTAACAACGTGGAAGGCTTCGTGACCATCCAGGGCGTGGTGAATGCCTCCAGCATTGTGGACGGCACCAAAACCTACGCTTTCCCTGGGTTTGGCGACATCGTGTTCCACTACCCGCCTTCCAGCTCGTATGTAGGCAAATCCTACAACAGCAACGCCATCCACATTGAAGGCTCGGATGTGGTCATCCCCTACGAGGTCTACGTGTACTGCTACGATAACATGGAGCAGGTGGAGATCCTTGACGTAGGCGGAACGAAGGTCAACTACACCAAAAATAATATCAAGGTAACCAAAGGCTCGGCCACGGGTTCCACGGTTCAGTGGACCACGGGCACCGGCGGGTCCATCGTTATCAACGATACCCCCAGCGACGCCCCCGGCCTTACCCCGGGCGTGCTTTCCGGTACCTATTATTATTTGACATATAACATCAAAGTACCTCTGTCTATGGTGCTGGCTGGCGAACTTTCCAGCGCGGTGACGCCGGCGGTGGCGGACCGGCGGAACACCGCCACCATCACCACCACGGACATGAACGGTACCGCGACCACCAACACTGCCTATGCCACCGTTGATTTTGCCGGCAGTGCGCTGGTGAGCGTCGTCAAAGAACAGGCTTTTGATACGACCACAGGAAAACTGACGTTTACCATCCGCGTGGTTCCTTCTTTGGCCTTTGATAAGCTGGAGATTACGGAGCTTCCCGGCGAATATTTGCTGGGCGGCATATGGACGGACGTTACGAACGCGGCCAGCCCGGTCACCATTTACAGCAGCCCCTATACCATCATGAACCCGGAAGCGGGCAAAACGTATACCCTGAAGTATGTTGTGGATTATCCTTACGTGCAGCTGGCCACGGGCCTGCTGAATTCCAGCAACAGCGCCAAGCGCAGCAATGTGGTCAAGGCGAAATGGTACATGGGCTCCGCCACGGGCGAAAACAGTGCCACCACCACCCTAACCTATTGGAACGGCAGGGTGCCCAAGCCTATCAAGGTGCCCTCCAACACCACCACCCCCATCCGGTTTTCCGCGGACGGCAAATACCTGATGGACTTTACCGTGACCTATACCGGCAGCGACCTGTACTACCTGGACATCGCCATGGTGGATACCCTGGGCGATTACATGACGTATGTGGATGGTTCCGCCCGGGTCACCTGCACATCCACTTCCTATTATAATAACCCCAACCCCAAGGTGGAGGTAAACGGTAAAACCTTCACAGTGTATCTGTTCAAAACCGCTTCCGGCACCACTAACAGCGGAAGCTGCGGCTATACCTATCAAATCACCTATACGGTTGAATTGGACCCCAACGCGGTGCTTAACGGCTGGCTGAATACCAATTACACTGCCAACGGCGCCGTGGCCAAGCGTACCAATACGGTGTGGTTCGCCTGGTCCTCTCCGCTGAAGAGCGGCGTGGGCGAAACCACCACCTATGAGGTCAAATACGACGTGACCGTGGAACCCGCCAGCATCATCAAAACCAACAACGGCATCATGTACGACTCCGCCACGCAAACGTACTATACGGACTTCGTCATCACCTTCACCATTGCCCAGCAGAAGGATCACGTGACGATCCGCGACGAGTTCGGCAATATGTTCCGCAAGACCCAGCCTGCCGGCTGGACCACCACCGTCACGCGGGGAGCCGCGGTCTATACCGGCGACCCCAGGGATACCCGCACCTATACGCAGTACGACTTCTACGACATCCCGGCCGGTACGTATACCATCTCGTACCGCGGGCCGCTGTACTTCAACGGGCAGACCTATACCCAGATTCTGGCCGACGAGGGCGCCCGCACCAACACCGCCATCCTCAGCTATGTGGAAGGCATCAACACCATCACCAAAACCGCCACCACCACGGTGGCCGCCTATCCCCTGGACATCCAAAAGACAGGGAAGGTCGTTCGCGAAACCGAAGAAGAAGATTCCCCCATCAAGACCACCACCATTGACGGCTATACCTATGCCATGGTGGACTGGACCATCACCCTGGATTCCAACACCGCCATGAACCTGAGCGGCGGCGAGCTGATTGAAAGCCTGTTCGGCCGCCAGTGCTACGCGGAAAACGACATCTCCAAGAAGGACTCCTTCCTGACGGTGGTTGGCAGCAGCGGCTACGGCCCCACCACCAACAACGTCTGGAACTACGTGGGTACCCAGAACTTCCTGCAGGAGTTCACCTACAAGCTGGGCGCCAAGGGCGAAAAAGTGAACTCCGCCCAGTACACCTACACCTTCCGGTCCTATGTGCGCGTACCCAACACCCAGGCGCACCTGATCGTTTCCAACCAGGCCATTTTCAACCACCCGCTTTTCGGTCGCTATGTGGCCATCGCGGATGTGGAGTTTGACTGGACCACCGGCCCCGGCATCCCCCCGGTCATCATCCACAAAAAGTTAACCAAGGTGGACCAGGCGGGGTACAACCCCAATGTGGCCGCGCACTGGAAGATCACCATTCCGATCACGGACGGCCGGGTCATCAAGAACGCCATCGTGACGGATTACATGAACTATTGGACCCCCGACTCCTTCTTTAACCAAACCACCCTGGACGCCATCACGGTGAAGTACGCCGATGGCACCGGCAGCCCCGTTTTGAAGCGGGCGCCCTATATCGCCCAGGACAGCGACGGCGTGAACCGCGTGTTCATCGAGTTCAGGGATGATCTCACCAAGACCGTGGAGATCACCATGATGACCTTGCACGGCAACACCGACGCCGTGGAAAAGGCCAAGAAGTACATCAACTTCGCCGACCTTGAGTACACCATGGGCTCCTCCGACTATCTGTACTACTCTGTGGACGAAGATTACTGGAGCCTTGAAAAGACCGATCTGCAAAAGGAAGGCGCCGATCCCCGCTACGACGCCACCCTGAAAAAGTATGTGATCGACTGGACCGTAACCCTGGAGGATATGCTGCGCCCGGGCCTCACCACCCGGATCGTGGATACCCTGCCCGAGGGCCTCACGCTGCTGCCCACCACCGTGAGCGTGGGCACCGCCAGCGAAAAGTCCGTCTCCGCTGTGGAGGACGGCGTGTTTACCATCAGCTTTAAGCCTTCGGAGCCCGTAACCGTCATCACGTTCTCGACCTCCATCAATGACGATTACCTGGGCGAGTATCACAGCTTCATCAACAAGGCGGACCTCCTGGTTCGCGATCTGCTCAAGACCGACGTGGCCGCCACCTCCAGCGCCCGGGTGGACATGGACGCATTGCGCGAACTGACCAAGAGCGCCCAACTGAACTACAACCAGGCGAAGGACCGGTATGAAATTACCTGGAACATTCACCTGGATGACATGACCCGCAAGGATAGAACCGTCTACCTGAACGAGCGCCTGCCGGACGGCGTTACCTTCGTGGCCGGCAGCCTGACGGTGACCCCCAACCGGCTGAACCAGATGAACATGGCGCCGGATGGGAAGAGCTTCAAAATCACCCTGAACCCGGCCAGCGGCGGCAATGGCGAAGTGGATATCCAGTTCGTTACCGCCATTGACGACGCCAAGCTGACCCAGGCCAACACCATCTATGCCTTCATCAACTATGTGGACCTGTTGGCCGATACCGGCAACGTGAACGACGTGATCGGCACCGCGGAAGCCATCTGCAACATCTCCGGCGGCGTGCGTACGTTCAACAAGACCGCTTACGCCCACTTCGACTCCACGGAGAACAAGTTCCTCATCGACTGGACCGTGGTGCTGGAAGAACAGGCCCGCATCGGCCGCAAGGTAACCCTGCGGGAGACCCTGCCCGCCGGTTTGACCCTGGGCACCGTGACGGCCACCGCCGGCGACGGTTCCGTGCCGATCGAGGACCTGGAGATCAAGAATGTCAGTGGCGACGGCCGGAACTTTGACATCACCTTTACCCCCACCCTCAACCGCACGGTCATCAAGATCCGCACCTACATCAACGCCGGCGAACTGGACGGCCCGGGCGTTGTGATCAAGACCTACACCAACAAGATCGACCTGATCTCTCAGGACGGCACCAATGTAATCGACCACGCCGAAGCCACCGTGGATTTGAGCACGCAGAAAACCTTCACCAAGTCCGTGGTCAATTCTAACATCGCTTACGACGATAGCGTCGGCAAGTATGTAATCCATTGGAAGCTGAACCTGAAATCCGCCCTCACCGTGGGCCAACCCCTGACCATTGTGGATACGCTGCCTGCGGGGCTGACCCTGTTGCCGACGCCCACTGCGGTCACCTGTGAGGACACCCAGCAACCGGAAGCGTTGTCCTACACCTACAACCCCGTCAACCGCGAGGTGACCATCAGCCTGACCCAGTCCCTGGCGGACACCACCCTGTATTTGCACACCTCCATTGACGACGACCGCCTGTTCTACACAGGCAGCACGGTTCCGTCGTACCTGAACCCTGCCCGCGTGGTGGAGCTGAGCCTTACCGGCCAGGCCACGGCAGAGTTCGGCCTGAAGTACACAGACGTGCTGACCAAGGCCCAGGCGCAGGTTTCCGGCACCAACGTCATCACCTATACGGTGGACGTGAACAGCAAGGGCATCGACCTGGACGAGGAGTCCTCCGAAATCGTGCTGACGGATACCCTGAACCCCAACGTCACCATGATGATGGATACGGTCAAGGTATTTAACAGCGCCAACCAGGAGATTCCCCCGGTGGACTACCAGGTGCAGTATGATACCGGCACCCGTGTGCTGTCCATCCGTCTGCCCGACCGGCAGCACCTCAAGCTGGTATTCCAGGTTCTGCTGAACGGCACGCCCGGTTCCACGGTGACGATGAACAACACCATCCACCTGACCGGCACCGTGATCAGCGCCACCACCACCGACCAGACCTTCACCGTGCAGGAAGTGCGCTCCGGCGTTACCTTCACCACGGACTATGTAAAGATTCACAAGTTTGACCAGTCCGATACCACCCACGGCCTGGAGAACGCCAAGTTCGAGCTGTATCTGGTGAACGAAGGCGCCACCCAGCCCTCGCAGGCTACCCATGTGACCACCAACGTCACCACGGAGCTGACAGACGCGGATGGTATTCTCTACCTGCCCAACAACAAAGAGGGCCTGCTCACCAACCGGGTCTACTACATTAAGGAAGTAACGCCCCCCAGCGGCTATCTGGCGGACACCACCCTGCGCTACTTCCTCATCCCCAGCAAGGACGCCACTGCGGCGGAAATCGCGGCCATCATCGCGACCTATCCTGGCGGCTGGAACATTCGGGTCAGTACCGCGCCCCAGTTTGAAATCAGTAACATCATTGACCTGAAGAACCGCGTCATCGTCAAGAAAGTTGCCAAGGGTGGCACCACGCCGCTCTCCGGCGCCGTGCTGCAAATTCGCGACGCGGCCACCGGCGGCAACCTGATCGCCGAGTTCACCAGCGGCAGCGTGCAAACCGTGCTGGATAACCTCAAGGTGAACGGCGTGCTGCTGCAGACAGGCAGAAACTATTACCTGGTGGAGGTTACCCCGCCGGCAGGCTACAAGCCCGCCAGCCCGAAGGCATTCTCCCTCACCTCGCAAACCATTGAGTACCCCAAGGGGACCAACGTCACCGTGCTGTACGCCGCGGTAACGATGGAGGACGACCCCAGCGACGTCACCATCCGCAAAGAGAACATGTACGGCAAGACCGTAGCCGGCGCCGTGATGGAGATCATCGACCAGGCCGGCGCTGTGGTCACCACCTTCACCAGCACCGCCACCAGCTATGTGGTGAAGGCCCTGGCCTACGACACCGTCTATGGCCTGCGTGAAAAGACCGCGCCCACCGGCTATATCCGGTCTACCGGCACCATCTGGTTCAAAATTTTCGCCAATGGCTCCGTGGCCTTCGTGGACGATCCCATCCCCTCCGGCTTCACCTGGCCGGCCACGGGCAGCGGCACCATCCTTACCTTTAAGAACAAGGCAAAACTCGAAATCAAGAAGCTTGACGACCAGGATACCCATGATCCGGTCATCGGGGCTGTGTTGGAGCTGTTCGCTGGCGACAAGGCCACCGGCACGCCCATCGACACCTGGACGACGGACGGCACTCCTCACGTTGTGGAGAAGTCCCTGGCCCCCGGCAAGTACACCGTGCATGAAAAGACCGTGCCCAATGGGTACGAGTCCGCGACGGACCAGGTGATCACTATCACCGGCACGGAAACCGACACCATCTCGGTGACCATGACGGACAAGAAGATCATGAACACCTCCATCACCGTCACCAAGGTGTGGAGCGACGCCGGCAACCAGGACGGCTACCGTCCTGCCAGCATCAAGGCGCAACTGAAGGCCGACGGCACCGTGCTTCCCACGAAGACCGTCACCCTGAGCTCCACGAACAACTGGACCTATACCTGGACCGGGATTCCGCTGAAGGACCCCGTCACCAAGCAGGTCATCACCTACACCGTGGACGAGGAAACCACGCCCACCAACTACATAAAGACCATCACCGGCAACGCCACCACCGGCTTTACCATCACCAACGCCCATACGCCGGATACCGTTGTGGTGAACGCCACCAAGAATTGGGCCGACAACAACAACATCAAGGGCTATCGGCCCACCAGCATCACGCTGCAACTGATGAAGAACGGCGTGGCGGAAGGCACGGCCAAGACCGTCAGCGGCCCCACCTGGCAAACCAGCTGGACGGGTCTGCCCCGGTTCGCGAACGGCACGGAGATCCTGTATACGGTCGCCGAGCCCACGTTGTCCAACGGATATACCCCCAGCGTTACCAGCACCAACAGCGTGTCTGGCGGGGTGAAGACCTACACGGTCACCATCAACAACACCTTTAACGCCAACGACGTGGAAACCTCCGTTACCGTGATCAAGACCTGGGACGACGCGAGCAACCAGGATGGCATCCGTCCCGCCAGCGTGCAGGTGCATCTGCTGAAAAACGGTTCAGTGGTGTCTG